>CAIRNV010000319.1 GCA_903880005.1 uncultured Verrucomicrobiota bacterium
AGTGATTGCGAAGCAGATGCTTGCGCAAGCCGAGGAGTGAGCGAGGCGCGGGCCGGTACGAGGCCCGTAACGAGCGAACGACGAAGGATTTGCGCAAGCAGATCGAGCAAGCACGACCGATCCAACTGAATCGTTCCGGCTAAGGCTGGAGTGGGACGGTCACGAATGGAGGCCGGTGGACCTCAACCGGCGGAAACGCGGCAGCCCCGCCTCGGCTCGTGCTGTGTCACGTCCAGCGGCAGATTGGGTCTGCCACCCTCCGCGAAAGCCGAGTGAAAGTGGAAGCGGCTTCCGTCCGCTTGCCCAGGACGGATGGGCGGCAGGATGCCGCTGCCATTCCTCCCCCCGGCGCGCAGAGGTCCGGCATCCTCGCCTTGAAGGAGAACCAGCTCAGCGCCTGGGTGGGGGCACCTCGCGCACGGCGGCACCATGCGACTCGCTCAAGACCAGCAACGCGATCTTCTCGACGGACGGCAGCTCGGCCGACACGAGCGTGGGATGATCCATGCCATGGGCCTGGCCCTGGCCGGATGACCGGACGGGCACGGGGGTCGCGCGGGTCTCGTGGAGGCTCGCGTAGTCGAAGCGCCCGCGGAGGTCGGTGTACCCATCCTTGAGGAATCGCACGCCGCCGCCCGCGACGCGCGCATACGCCTTCACGTAGGCCCTGGGCACCGGTTGGTCGCCCTTGGCGTCGCGCAGCTCCAGGCGCCCATGGCCCTCGGACACGACAAGGCGGAAGGTGTTGGCGTGGTACGCCTGGGTCTTGCGGCGGCCACCGCCGACGACTTCCACGAGGACGTTGGCCTTCACGAACTTTTCGGGCAGGGGCACATCGATCCCCGGGGCTCCATCCGCCACGGCATGCGACGTGGTCAGGGTGGGCTTCACGATGGAGAACCGACCCGGGTCGCTCGCCACGAACGGGCTCGTGCTGAACAGGAACTCCGGGTCCATGAGGTAGTAGTTCAAGGTCACCTCGCGGACGTTGCGACTGGTGATCCGGACCCTCCCGCCCTCCACGAGCAGGTCCACCGATGGCTCGCGGGCCGCCAACTCCGCCTCGCGCCGCTCGCGGTCCGTGTCGTCGCCCGGACGCTGCACCACCCGCCCCTCGACCTCGTCGGCCTGCGCGATGACCTCCGAGAACAACGTCCGCCACCGGTCCACGGGGTGCTTCGCGTGAACGGCGGCCATGGAGCGGGCCTCGGACACCTTGCCTTGGTAGAACGCGGCGTAGCAGCGCAGGTAGTCAAACTGGAGCCGAGTCGGGACGTCGGATGGCTTCACCTTTTCCAGGCGCCCGAGGGCTTCCTCCACCCGGTCTTGCAGGAAGAGGAAGTACACCAGCGCGAGTTGGTCGCCTGCATCCAGGGATGGCTTGTGGGCGAGGATGTCGAGCAGGCGCCGATACTGGTCCAGGAGGACGGCATTGGGGATTTGGCGCTCGGCGCCGAAGCGATGGAAGCGCTGGTTCACCCATGGCGAATACTCAAGGTGCTCGAAGGCCCGGCGCTCCACCGGGTCGATGACGACGAGGGCGTTCGAGAACCACGATCCGCAACGACGGATGAAGTCGTCCCGGTGCCGCAGCCACTCGCCCAGGATGGCGGCATCGTCATGCACGAGGGCATACCGCGCATTCGGCTCGCTCCATGCATGGCGCTCCCGCACCAGCGCCAGGAGGCGCCCCATGAAGGCGGCGCTCTTGCGGGACCGCCAGGCGACCTTCTCCAGGTCCAGCCGCGCAAGGTTCGTGCGGCCGAGGAACGCCAGCACATCGTCGTCGGTCGCCTGTTGCGAGACATGGTCCCACGACGCCGTGTCCACGCGGGACAGGCGCCGCATCACCTTGATGTCCTGCGGCCGCGCGCTGCCCGAGGGCCGCCCGGCCACGGAGGCATGCGCCGGGAAGTGCGGTTGGACGGCGTCCTCGCCCGAGGCGGGGAAGTAGAAGAAGTACTCGAACTGCTGGGTTGCATAAGGCTCCAGCCTGAGGGGGCGGCCATGCGTCATCCGGCTTCCCGCCACGGGCAAGGCTCCCTTGGGGACCTGCGTGAGGACGTCGGCCCGGATGGGCGACGACCCTGGGTTGCCCACGACGACCCGGGCGCCATAGACGACGCCGGACTGGAACTCGCCCGTGACGAAGGCGTCCACCATCTCGTTCCCTTCGAGCCGCTTGGGTGCATCGGCCCGGAAGAAGGACTCGCTCACGAGCACCCCGCCCTGCTGTGCGGCGGGCAACGGCTGGACCTCCTTGCGAAACACGATGGCCGGCCCGCCCGCCGTGAAGGTGAGTTGACCGCCCTCGACCTTGGTCTCGTGCCTCGGGGCCTCAAAGGGAAGGTCCAGCACCGCCAACGCGAGCAGCATCTCGGTGACGTGTCGCGTCGCCTGGGCGACGTTGGTGGAGAGGAAGGCCCCCGATCCATCCCAGGCCGCGAGGTCCTTCCAGAATCCGTTGATGGGCACCAGGGAGGCGTCCTGTCGCTCGATCGGCAGGCGGTGGTAGTTGTTCTCGGCCCACTCGCGCGTCGGGCCCATCGAGCGGTGGTAGGCCTCGGCCAGCGCATTCTTTCGTCGCTCCAGTACCCGCCCGAGCTCCAGGCGGTCGAGGGCCTCCTGTTGGATTCCGAAACGCAGGGCGTCGCCCTGGGGCTTCGCGTCCAGCATGTCGAGGTTCGGCACCGGCCCGTTTTGTGGCCCGGAACGCTTGTCCTTGCTGAGGCCGGGATCCGCCTTGGCCAACCCACGTCGCCGCAGCGTCTCCGGCTCGGCCGGCCTTCCCATCATGCCGCCCAAGGCACCGGCTCCCCCCGCGGCCGCCGCGGGCATGGCGGCGGCTGGGACGACCACGGGTTGATCTGACGCGGCGGCTTGGTCGAACTCCATCAAGCCCCGCTCCCCTCCCCCGGCGCGGCCCGCCATCGCTCGCCCGCGCAAGGCGAACTCGAACATCCGCCGGGCTTCCTCCGGATCAGGAGGCAACAACTGCCACTGCTCAAAAAGGTGCCGCGCCCCGGCCTCGCGTTGACCCGGGATGCGGCGCCCCAGCAACGCGCGCTCCGCCATGTTCAGCCGCCCGTGGGCCCATGGGCCCAGGTGACGCCGCAAGTCCAGCCCAAGCAGGTATTCGTCCATGAACGTCTTGTCCCTCTTGTTGGCGAGGTACGGGCGGACGACCTCGGCGAAGAAGGCGGGGTCCTTGCGTTCGAGGAAGAGGTTCAGCTCATGGCATGCAAACTCCGAGTAGCGCGCCCGCTTCTCCTCCGCCGACAAGCTCGGCCAACGCGTGACGAAGGCGAACTGCGCAAGCGTCGGGTCGGGTCGCACCGAGAGGAACATGGCGTGGATGGAGGCGAGCGTGTCGTACACCTCGATGGCTGCCCCCGCTGCGGCGGGCATCGTGAGCACGGTCCCCTTGGACACCAGGTCCACCTGCTGGCGCTCCACGGCGCCGCCGGCCACGTCGAGGGTTCGCGCCAGGCGCAGGTCGCGAAGCCGGGTCACCTGGCCGGGCACGACGTGCGCCGACCACGCGGCCTGGTCGCCATCCTCCACCAGCACCTGGACGAGTTGCCGGTCCCCCAGGGCGGAGCCCGGGAGCTGCACGCGGCCCTGGGAATCCGGGACGAGGTTCCACCACGACGGGGACGCCTCCGCGAGGAAGTCGATGTTCGGGTCCGTCCCGGCGGTGGCTCTCAACCCCGCATCCATCATGGCCGCCGCCATCTTCGCCGCAGCCATCTCGCCACGGGTGGATGGCGCCTCGAATCCCGCGTTGGCCGTCGTCGCGGCCCCCTCGGTCTCACGCTTGTCCCAGGGGTTCAGGAGCAGGCCCGGCCGCGCCAGCATGTTGCCGGGGAACTTGGCGGCGTAGCGCCGGTCCAGGATGTAGCGATGCTCGTCGCCGATCTCGCGGCCGCCCGAGTAGAGGTTGGGCAGGCGCTCAGGCACCGCGACCTCGCCCCCGCGCATCCCACCGGCCAACGAGGCGAACAAGGACCACGGGGGACGGAACCGTCCCGCGACCACGTGCACGCGGGTACGAGGCGTCGCGTTGCGCACCTGCACGACCAGGCGGTTCGTGTCCACCGACACCGTCGCGACCACCGGGCGCACCTGCACGGCCTCCAGGCGCCGGTTCTCCCCGACGATCCACCGCCCGACCCCAACCCCCGCAGCGACGCGCACGTCCATCTCGCGGACCCCGCCTTGCCGGACCCGGAGCCGATAGTCGCCCGGGGCGAGCCCGCGAATGGCCACGGCCCCATCCGCCAGCGTCGCCGCGCCCGAGCGATCCGCCACGGGCCTCCCGGCACGCAGTTCCAGCAAGGACAAGTCCCCGTCCTTGAGGTCGCCGTCCCACGGCAACTCCAAGGCCTGGCCCGCCATCAAGTGCCACGAAGGAAGCCAGTTCCGCCGTGCCACCTCGGGGACCAGCTCTGCGGTGTGAGCGCCCGAAGGCAACCCCGCGAGCACCAGCTCGATGCCCTCCAGTGTACCCAGGCCGACACGCCCCTCGGCGTCCGTGCGCACCGCGATCGTCTCCGTCGCATCGTACCCGAGCCGCCGAACTTGCAGCTCGACGACTTGGTCCGGCATGGCCTCGCCGTTGCGCCCCAGCACCTCCAGCGAATGCCCGCCCGCATGGCGCACGAAATGCACCGCCATCACGGAGGGCGTGGGATCGGTCCCGTTCACGCGCCATTCCTTGCTGGCCGACAACGCCCGCTTCTCGCCGCCCGCCGTCAGGCGGGCGACCTTGCCCGACAAGGTGACGGACAGCGTGGCGAGCCGGTCGGGCACGCGGAAGGCCTGGGTATGGACCCCGGACTCGCCCAGGCCCGCCGCCGGCCTCTCCAGCGTCGAGGTGATCCCGTCGTGGGTGGTCGATCGAATTTGCAACGTGGCCTCCTCCAGGAGACCCGACGCCACTTGCTCGCCGTTCAACCGGACGATGGGCCGCACGACCAGCGTGGCCTCCCGTCCCGAAAGCAACTGCTCGCGATCGACGTGGAAGCGCGCGTCCAACTCATACGACTCCCCCGCATGTTCGAAGCTGGTCAGGCTCGCGAAGCTGCCATCCGGGTTGGACAGCACCACCGGCCGGCGCCCGGGCGTGGCCGTGAAGGGCACCTGGATGCGCCCCGTGTCGTGGGCGGCGAGCCGTCGTCCGTCCAGCCAGGCGACCGCGTTGGTGACGGGCTTGCGCGCCTCGTCCAAAACCAGCAGCTCCACCCCCCCGGCGCCCGGCTGTTGGAGGGCCGTGTACTGGCCCGACCTCAGGAGGGCGCGCGAGGAACGTCCCCCGCCAATGAACTCAACCAGCCACGCCCCGCGTCGCCCCTTGAGTTCCGGGAAGGCAAACGTCCGCTCCACCCGGCGAAACGGGGAGGACTCCCCCTCGTGCGACTGCTCGATGTTGGCCACCAAGCCGTCCACGGGCAGGTCCGTGTTCAACTGCCGTCCCTGCGCGAGGTAGTACCCCAGCGTGTTGATCTCGTGCACGCGCACCAGAAGCCGCGCCGTGTTCTTCAGGTGCACCTTCACCGAGACCTCCGCGCCCGGGACGACGAATGCCGGGTTCGTGGGCGACAGCTCGATGTCCACGCGGTCCCGCAAGGCTTGGTAGGCCGATGGCTCCAGCATCGAGGCCCACTTCTCGGGGTCGCCCTTGCCCGAAGTAATCTTGGCCTCGGCGAACACCGGCTTGACCCACGTGTCCCGCAGCCACTCGGTCCAGGGCTCCCACGCCTCATCGTCGGCCGCGAAGTGAAGGAAGAACTCGCGCACGAGTGGCTCCTCGCCGGCCACGGGCGGCAGGCCGAGCGCCAAGTCTCCGAACCCCGCTGTGACATCCACCGGGTGACGGCCAGCATCCGTCCCCTGGAGCAGCCGGGGGCTGACGTGGGGAAGCGGCCTGGGAAGCTTGAGGTACTCCACGAAACGCGCCCGGTCCCAGACGCCCCGTTGCCGGTCCAGCTGGAGCCTCCCGTGAAGCACGTGGGCCTTCAGGCTGTTGAACCGCTGCGGCAAGCCCTGCACCAAGTCCCACACCCGCCCCAGCCACGCGTCGCGCTCCCCCAGGTCCATGTCGCGGTCCGCGTCCGCGCCCGGCGCGAGCCGCCGGATGCGCTCGTGCACGTAGGCGTCCTGCGTGGCCACCACGGGCGCGAGCTCGCGCAGGCGGTCGAGCTGACCGGGCAGCAGCATCCGGTGCACCTCGAACTCCCCGAAGCCCCGGCTGCCCTCGGCCAGCAAGTCCTCGGCAACCCACTCGACGAGCCCCGGGATCGACGGCCATCGGATGCGTTGCAGCAAGGCCCGCCTCTGGGACGGGCGCAGCGGCCGCTTCTCGCGCACGATCTCCTCCAGGACCTGCTCCGACGCGCCGCCGAGGTCGTCCGCGGCCAGCACGCGGCCGAGGTAGGCCTCGCGTGAAATCCGCGAGGCATCGAGAACGGAGGGAAGCTCGGGGGGGCGATCCGGCAGCACCTGCACGTGCTCGAGATGCGGACGGAGCTGGTCGCGAAGGTAGGCCATGGTCTTGCGGGGATCCTGGCCATGCGCGAGCAACGCCTCGCGGTTCAGGATCTCGCGACGAAGGAGGGATTCGGGAAAGCGCTTGCCCCAGGCCTCGAGCACCTCGGCCAGGCGCGGGGCCTGGCCGGTGTTCTGCCAGTGCAGCGCATGGAAGAAGTAATGCTCCTCCGTGCCGGGCACGAGCCGCGCAAGGACGGCCTCCCGGTCCTCGGCGAGAACAAAGGCCTCGACAAACCCGGGGCCATCGGCAGCCGCAAGGCGAGCCATGATCGCCACGCACCACCACGCGCCCACCCAAGCAAGAATCGTCTTCATTTCATTCAATCTCCCGGGTCCGCGGCAGGCCGCACCCCTCCGGATGACGCACGGCACGGCCGTTTGTTAGGAACTTTGTCGTCCGAGGGCCCGGCGCACGCTCCCACGCCGTCCCGGGATGAAGGATGAAGGCCCACCCATCGCGGATGGCAAGCGCGCCGTGCCGGCGCGTGAGGGCGACGGAAGCGAGGCGGGCCGATCTCCCGCAGGCACGGGACAACGATCGAACGACGAGGGAATTGCGGAGGCAGATCGAGCCAGCACGACCGATCCAATTGAATCGTCCCGGCTCAGGAATCGGGAAACTCGAACTCCACCTTGGTCTTGCCCTTGAGGACGAGGTGGGCCTTGAAGGGCCGGCCGGACCGGCTGGTGAATCCATCGAGCAGGTCCGTGCGACCGTCCTTGATCAGCTTGCCAAGCTGCTCCGGCTCGATGGCGCGCCCGAGGATCGTCCGTCCCACCTTGAAGGCGCAGCGCTTCTCGGCGGCCTGTGTGCGCTCGCAGACATACTGGTCCCCGCCCACGTAGATGGCGCCCTTGCACTTGGGGCAGGCGCCCAGGGAAGCCTGGCCCGTGAAGTCATGGACCACCGGGGCGGCGGCCGCCTTGCCGGGGCCCTTGCGTTCCCTGGGAGGAAACTCGAAGCCCACCTTGCCGTCCTTGTACACGAGGAAGGCCTCGAACTTCCGGTTGGTCTTCCGGGACACGAACCCCTTCAGCAGCTCCGTGCGCCCCTCCGCCAACAAGCGCCCCACCTGAACCCGGTCCACCGGTTGGCCCAGGATGATGGCGCCCGTGCGGAAGTCGCAGCTCTTGCCCGGCCCCACGGACTTCTCGCACATGTAGTTGACCCCGTTCTCGAACACGCGGGCGTGACACTTGGGGCAGGCACCCACGGGCTCCCGGCCCGAGAAGTCCACGGGCTTCTCCTCGCCGCCCTCGCCCTCGGCCCCGTCGTCGCCAAAGTCAAACTTGGCCTCGTGCTCCGCGTTGAGGCGCATCACGGCGGAGAACGGGCGTCCCAGCTTGGAGCGGAAGCCCTGCAAGGGGCCAATCTGGCGGTCGCGCACCAACGTCTCCACCTCCTCCGGGTCGAACATGCGCCCGGAGATGACCTTGCGGATGGCGAAGGCGCATTGCGTGCACTTGAACTCGCGGAACTTCTCGTGGACCTCGGACCCGCAACGCGGGCACGGCGTGGTCAGCTTGCCGAAGTCGCCCGGGATCGTGTCCTTGTCGTACAGCTTCGCCTTCCGGACCATCTCCTCGGTGAACTGGCGGATGTCGGACATGAACTCGTCACGGCCCAGGGTGCCCTGCTCCATCCGCTTCAGGCGGAACTCCCATTCGCCGGTGAGGTCGGGCCGGGTGAGCTCGGAGACGCCCAGGCCGCCGAGAAGCTGGATCAATGAGAAGGCCTTCGCGGTCGCCATGAGTTCCCGTCCCTGCCGCAGCAGGTAGCCCTCGGTGATCAAGCCCTCGATGATCGACGCCCGCGTGGCCGGCGTCCCGAGGCCTCGCTCCGCCATGGCGTCCCGCAACTCGTCGTCCTCGACGGCCTTGCCCGCGCCCTCCATGGCGCTCAGCAACGTGGCCTCCGTGAAGCGCGCCGGGGGCTTCGTCGTCGATTCCTTCACGTCGATGGCCGTCGTCTGCACCGTCTCGCCGCTCCGCACCGGCGCGAGGTTCGGGGTCTCGTCGTCCTGGGCGGCCTCCTTCCCATAGACCTCCATCCAGCCCGCCTTCACCAGCACCTTGCCCACGCTCTTGAAGGGCTCGCCCTCCACGCGCGTGACGCGCGTCGTCTCGAGGAACTCCGCGGCCGGATAAAAAATGGCGAGGAAGCGCCGCGCCACCATCTCGAAGAGCTTCTGTTCCGCCTCGCTCAGCCCCTTGGGCACCACGCCGGTCGGGATGATCGCGAAGTGGTCGCTGACCTTGGCGTTGTTGAACACGCGCTTGTTCGGGCGAAGCCAGCCCTCGCTCAGGATGCGCCCGGCGAAGCCGCCAAAGTGCAGGCCGGCGGCCTCCGGCTCCGTCCATCCCTGCAGCGTCTTCCGCACGGTCCCGAGGTAGTCCTCCGGCAGGTGGCGCGAGTCGGTACGGGGATACGTCAGGACCTTGTGCCGCTCGTAGAGCGCCTGGGCGATGGCCAGCGTGTTCTTGGCGCTGAACCCGAACCGGCCGTTCGCCTCCCGTTGCAACGTCGTCAGGTCATACAGCAACGGCGAGAGCTGCGACGCCGCCTTGCTCTCCTCCGTCACCACCCCCGGCTTGCCCTCGCACCGGGCACGAATGCCCTCCGCGCGCTCCCGGTCCCACAAGCGCTCCGCCCGAAGGTCCACGTCGGCATCCTTCCCCTCCGGCTTGCGAAACGCCTCGTCAAACCAACGTCCCACGTAGGAGCCGCCCGATCCCGCGAACGTCCCCTGCACCTCCCAGTAGGCACGCGGGACGAACCGTCGAATCCGGTCCTCGCGCTCCACCACGATGGCCAGCGTCGGGGTCTGCACCCGGCCCACCGTCGTCAGGAAGAACCCGCCCGACTTGCTGTTGAACGCCGTCATCGCCCTCGTCCCGTTGATCCCCACCAGCCAATCCGCCTCGGACCGGCATCGCGACGCGTCGGCGAGGGGACGCATCTCGGCGTCGGACCGCAGCCGCGCGAACCCGTCGCGGATGGCCTGCGGGGTCATGGACTGCAGCCAGAGGCGCTGGACGGGCTGCCGGGCGCCGGTGTAGGCGACGATGTTGCGGAAGATGAGCTCGCCCTCACGGCCGGCGTCGCAGGCGTTCACGAGCGTCTCCACGTCCTTGCGCTTCGCCAAGCGGGCCAGCGCCTTGAGCTGGTCCTGCCCCTTGTCCGTGGGGGCCAGCCCGAACCGCGGCGGCAGGTGCGGGAGCGCGGCGAAGGACCACTTGCCCTTCTTCACCTCAAACTCCTCCGGCACCACCAACTCGAGCAAATGCCCCACCGCGAACGACACCACGGCGGCGTCGCTTTCATAGAAGGTGCCGGATTTGTCCTTCTTGAAGCCCCCCAGCGCCCGCGTGATGTCCGCGGCAACCGACGGCTTCTCGGCGATGATCAGTGGCTTGCCCATGGTCAAGAGGCGGACGTGTAACCGCCCGGGCGGCAACGCGGCAAGGACGGATTCCGGCGATGACGCGCGCACGTCCGGCCCCAGCGGCCCCAGCTCGGGGCGAAAACACGGCACGGCGTTGCCGGCAAACGACGCGTCGCAGGCCGCACGCGGTATTCCTTCCACCGACGCGACCATCCCCCTTGCTCCCGATGGAACATTCCTGTCCCGGCGAGGTTTGCCTTCGCCACGGGGTGCCGGAATGGATACAAGTTCCCCAACACGCATGGCGCATCCTGATTTCCCCGTCATCGCCTTCGACGCCCCGTGGCGAACCCGGCTCGTCGTCGGGCCTGGAACGTTGTCGCGCCTCGGGGAGCTGGCCCGCGAGCAAGGCATTCGACGCGCTTTGGTGGTCACGGACCCGGGCATCGTGGCGGCGGGCCACGTCGAGCGCGCCCGCGCCATCCTGGGCTCTTCCGGCATCACGGTGGTGGTGTTCGACGGCGTCCGGGAGAACCCCACGACCCTCGACATCGACCGTTGCCTCGCCGTCGCGCGCGAGGCCGGGATCGACGGTTTTGTTGGGTTGGGCGGGGGCAGCTCGATGGACACGGCCAAGGGGACCAACTTTCTCCTGACGAACGGCGGCGTCATGAAGGACTACTGGGGCGTGGGCAAGGCCACCCAGCCCATGCTGCCGTTGCTCGCCATCCCCACCACCGCCGGGACCGGCTCCGAGTGCCAGTCCGCCGCGCTGATCGCCGACGAGGCGTCCCATCGCAAGATGGCCTGCCTGGATCCCAAGGCCGCCGCCCGCGTCGCCCTGCTGGACCCGGAGCTGACGTTGTCCCAACCCCGCCGCGTCACGGCGCTGACGGGCGTGGATGCCATCACGCACGCCGTGGAGGCCGCCGTGACCCGTCGTCGCCATCCGTTGTCGTCGATGCATGCCCGCGAGGCGTTCGTCCTGCTGTCGCGCCACCTTCCCACCGTCCTCAACGAGCCCGGCAACCTCCCCGCCCGGGCCGCCATGCAACTGGGTGCCGCACACGCCGGGATCGCCATCGAGCTTTCCATGCTCGGCGCCGCCCATGCCGCCGCGAACCCCCTGACCGCGCGGTTCCATGTCGTCCACGGCGCCGCCGTGGGCCTCATGCTGCCCGCCGTCGTGCGGTTCAATGCCTCAGATCCCGCGTCGGCCCGCGCTTATGCGGACCTCGCCACCGCGGCCGGCATCGCGGGACCGCACGTGCCCGTGGCCATGGCGGTGGACTTGCTGCTCGCGACGCTGGGCCGGTTGCTCGACGAGGCGGGGGTCCCCGCCAACCTGCACGCCGCCCTGGTCGATCCAGACATGATCCCCACCTTGGCCGCCGAGGCAGCGCAGCAATGGACGGCGGGCTTCAACCCGCGCCCCGTTGGAGTTGCAGACTTCGAGAACCTCTATCGGAGCGCCGCCAAGGGGCGACCGCAGCACGGTTGATTCCTTGCAGAAGCGGTTCGGTCGGTGGGAGGACGAGGGCGCCGCAGATGCTTCCGCAAGCCGAGGAGTGAGCGAGGCGCGGGCCAGCACCAGGCCCGTCACGAGCGAAGGACGAAGGATTTGCGGAAGCAGATCGAGCAAGCACGACCGATCCAATTGAATCGTCCCGGCTACGCTTCCGCCTCCAGCGCCGCGCGGTCGTCGTGCAGTCGGACGAGGCGCGCGTACAGGCCGCCGCGGCGCACCAGTTCATCGTGGCGCCCCCGTTCCTCCACCCGCCCGTGATTGAGCACGAGGATTTGGTCCGCCCCACGCACCGTGCCCAATCGATGCGCGATCACGAGGCTGGTGCGGTCGCGCATCAGCCGGTCCAAGGCGGACTGGATGGCGCGCTCGGTGGCCGTGTCCACGCTCGCGGTGGCCTCGTCGAGGATCAGGATGGGCGCATCCTTGAGGAGCGCCCGCGCGATGCTCACGCGTTGCTTCTCCCCGACGGACAAGCGCACCCCGCGTTCGCCCACCGGCGTGTCGAGCCCTTGCGGAAGCCGCGACACAAACGCCGCGCACTCGGACGCGGCCAGCGCCGCATCCACTTGGTCGGCCGACGCGTCGAGCCGCCCGTACAACACGTTTTCCCGGAGCGTGCCGTCGAAGAGGAACGGCTCCTGGCTCACGACCGCCACCTGCTGCCGCAGCTCCGCCAGCGGGATCTCCCGGATGTCGCGGCCGTCGATGCGGATGCACCCTCCCAACGTTTCTCGGAACCTCGGGATCAACTGCACCAACGTCGTCTTGCCCGCGCCCGTCGGGCCCACCAGCGCGATGACCTCCCCGGGCCGCGCCACGAAGCTCACGTCCGACAGGACCGGCCGTTCGCGGTCGTAGCCCGCAACGACCCCGACGTACTCGACATGGCCCTGCGCACGCCATCGGGCGGGTGGCGTGGCACCCGGGATGGCCACGGGCTCGGGATCGGCATCCAGGACGTCAAAGATGCGCTCGCCCGCCGATCGCGCCGACTGCGCCAATTGGTTGAGCCCATGCAACTGGCCGATCGGTTGGTAGAACATCCCGAGGAACAACAGAAACCCCACCAACTCCCCCGGCGTCATGCGGCCTTCGAGCACATGTCGCCCGCCAACCCACAGGACCGACACCATCCCGAGGGCGGCCACGAAGGTCATGCCGGGGTTGTACCAAGCCCACGCGCGCATCACCCGCAGCGTGGCCTCCCGAAGCGCCCCGGCGCGCTCGGCGAAGCGCGCGTCCTCGTGGTCCTCCCGCCCGAACGCCTTCACCTGCCGCACGCCCTGCAAGTTGTCCATGAGGAGCGCGTTCAACGCACCGCTGGCCTTGGATCGTTGGCGGTAACGCTCCCCGGCGGTCGTCGTGTACCAGGTCGCCCCGGCCGCCAGGAACGGCAACGGAGCCATCGCCACCCACGCGAGGACCGGGTTCGTGGCAAACAAGAACGCCGCCACGCCCACGATGCCGAGGATGGCCACCACGCCTTGCTCGGCCCCGTCGATCAGCAATCGCTCCACCGACCCAACGTCCTCGATCACCCGGGTCATCAGCTCGCCGCTCGAACGCCGGTCAAACCATGCCGCGGGAAGCCGTTGAAGGCGGCCATACACATGGCGACGCAAATCCAGCACGACCGCCTGCTCGAAGGCGTTGTTCAGCCGGATCCGGACGCTGTTGAGCACGTCCCGCAGGAGATAGGCGGCCGCCAACCCGCCGATCGCCCAGCCCAGTCGCTCGGGCCGTCGCGCCACCAACACGTCATCCATCACGTATTGCGTGATCCGCGGGAACGCCATCGACGCCAACTGCCCCAGCACGGCGCAGCCGATCGTCCCCAATGCCATCCAGGGGTACGGACGCAGGTAGCCCACCACGCGACGGGCCACCTGCCACGTCGTCATGCGCGGGACGGCCGCCCCGGACGGTGGCATGCCATGCTGCCTCATCACGCCCGCCCTGCGCGCCGCTCGTTGCGTGCCCAGAACCACGCGATCACCACCGAGAGCTCGTACAACCCCATCAACGGCGCCGCCATCAACATCATCGTGAACGGGTTGCCGTCCGGCGTCACGAAGCCCGCGATGACCAGGATGCCCACGTAGAAGTAGGCCCGGTACTTCGCCAGCCCCGCCACGTCCAGCAGCCCCACCTTCACCAGCGTGAGCAACACCATCGGCAACTGGAAGCTCAGCCCCATCCCCAGCAGGAACCAGCAGCAGAAGCTGATGTACTCGTCCGCGCGCCATTCATCCGCGCTGAACCCCAGCCAGTTCGAGAACGCCGCCGTCGTCCCCAGCGTGATGGGCAGCAACACGAAGTAGCAAAACGCAATCCCCGCGAAGAACAGGAACGACGACGCCCCGGCGATCCGGAACAGGAACCGCTTCTCGTGCACATGCAGCGCCGGGAGGATGAATTGCCCCAGGAAGTACAGGACGAAGGGGGCCGACAACGTGAGCCCCCCGAAGATCGCAAGCTGGACCGCAATCGTGAACCCACCCCCCGGGCTGTAGGTCTTCAGGGACACCTGCATCGAATACCCGGCCATCGGCGGAGGGTTGGTGTCCGGCACCAACGCGAGGACCGTCGCCCCTTGCAACGCCACCGGCGCCACCTTCAACACCACGTCGTTCGTGCCCGAGCCAGGCAACGGAAACGTCTTGGCCGGAAGACGCGACAGGATGTTGGTCCCCATCGTGATGACCACCACCGGCTCCTTGTCAGGCCGGGCCCGCTGCGCCCGCACCAACGGGGCCTCCAGGAGGCTGATGATGAAGTTGCCCGCCGTCAGGCACGCCAGGATCCCCAGGAAGACCGACACCGCGCAACGGATCAGCGTCCAGCGCAGGTCTTCCAAATGTTCGAGGAACGACTTGATCGGGCCTCCACCCTCTTCATCTACCGGCTCGTCTCGCGAAGCATCATCCCCCCATCCGTCGCCCGTCGTCGTCAGCGCTCCCGGAGGCACCCCGCCGTCGTGGCCGCCGCCCTCCGCAGAAGCCGAACGCCCAGTGCCATCATGGTCCGAAGCGGCCTCGTGGCTCGCCTCGTCCGAAGGTCCTGGCGTGGAGGCAACCCTGTCGCCCGAGGAATCACTGGGCATCGCGCCGTCGGATGGATCGGCTGGGGAGGATGCTCCCTCGCCATGGAGACCGACGGCGTCCTCCGGCTTCGGTGCCGATGAAGAGCCCGGGGAGGCCTCGCGGGGGTGCGGGTTGGATTCGTGGTGGTCGGCCATGCGCGGCATGCAAGGGCCACCCGCGCCGGATTCCATCTGCCTGAGGAAAGGCAGGAAGGCAGCCGAGCCAGTCGCCCCGTGTCGATACGAGCCAGCAAATCAGGCGTGCCCGCCACCGGTGCCTTGGGACACGGTGTCGGCGGGCTTCCGCGGCTGCGGGGTGGTGGGCGGGTGCTGCGGTTCCTCGGAGGCCCGGGTGATCTCGTCCTGAACCTCGCGGGAGGCCTTCTTGAACTCCCGAATCCCCGTGCCCACGCCCTTCATGAGCTCGGGCACCTTGCGGGCGCCGAAGAGCACGAGGACAACGATGCCGATGATGATGATCTCGGGCGTGCCGAGCATCGCGAGAATGGAAAGCGTCATAACAATGGTTCCTATCCGGCCGGCCTCGCTCCCGCGGTACGCCTGGTGCGCCCTAACTTCCTGTGGAGCAACGCGCCGACCTATGGCGAGCCTAGGAATAACCGCTCCCCGGGGTAAAGGTTCAATTCCGTGGGGACGCAACCCGCCCGACATCGCCCACCGGTCGTTTCCAGGCGCCGGAACGTCCCGGGACATGGGGCGAAGAGAAAACTTTTGGGAACGACGGTTGACGCGCCCGGCCGGTTTCGATAGCACAAGCATCAACGTTGGCGCGTTCGTCTATCGGCTAGGACATAGCCCTCTCAAGGCTGAAAGACGGGTTCGATTCCCGTACGCGCTACCAACTCGCCGCTGGTTTCCCCAGCGGCTTTTTCGTGATGACACGCCACACTCGCACGAGCCGGTTCCGCCCGTGGGCGGCCTTGGGTCTGTCTGGGTTTCTCGCGCTCGCCCCAGGGTGTCCCCCTGCCCTCGCGCGGGCCGACGACACCTCCGACGTCGCGTTGGAGGCCGTCCGGCGCCTCAAGGGCATGGACCTTTCCGCCAACCCCTCCCTGCGCGCCGCCGTCGAGAACATCGCCGACCGACTCCGCGGACAACCCGCGTCGGTCGAGGTCATCCGCGACTTCGACCTCCGTTCGCGCGCCGGGCATCTCGTCGAGTTTCTCCGTCACCACCCCGAGGACGCGGCGGCCCCGGAGGCCATTCGTTACCTGGCGCGGGCCGACGCCCGGCTGCTGGATCCGCTGCTCGGTTCGCCCACGGCGCCGCCCCCGTTGCTCAAAGCCATCGCACGATCCGGCCAACCGGAATGGAATGATCGCTCGGAGGCCTTGCTCGCCGTCGCGGCCGCCCCTGCGTCCGTGAGGGAATCCGCCCTCGACGCCCTCCTCCAAAACGAGCCCGGCGCTCGTCGCGTGGCCGAGATGGCCCGGAAGGGATCCTTGCAAGGCCCCCTGCTGGACCGCGCCGCCGAGGGGCTCCGATCGGCCCGCTGGCCCGCCGTCCGCGAGCTGGCGTCCGGCCTGGGACGCGGCCCCGCCGCCCAGGCCGGCACGCCCGGGGCACCCCCGAAGCAGAAGGTCCTCGATGCCCATGGGGACGTCGCGCGCGGGGCCCAGTTGATCCGCCGGGACACCGTTGGATGCCTCGCGTGCCACAAGATCCGGGGCGAGGGCGCCGACTTCGGCCCTGCCTTGACCGAGATCGGGGCCAAGCTGGGGAAGGAAGCCCTCTACGATGCGATCGTGGAGCCGAGCGCCGGGATTGGCTTTGGATACGAGGGCTGGTTGGTCGCCACGCGCGACGGAGAGGAATTCGTGGGCTTGCTGTCCAGCGAGACGGACCAGGAGTTGGTGCTGAAGCAGGCCGGGGGCAACCTCGCGCGCCTCCGAAAGCCCGACGTCCTGCGAAAGGACAAGCAGGCTCAATCCCTCATGCCGGCCGGCCTCGCCGACAACCTGGGCGTCCAGGGCCTTGCCGACGTCCTCGCCTACCTCGCATCCCTGCGCCCGCCGACGCCGTGAGGAGGGGCGTCGCCCGATGATCGCCCGCGTCACGCTCGAAGTTTCCATCCGGAAGGAGTTCGACTACGCGATTCCCGAGGGGCTCGCGGGCCACGTCGAGGTGGGGACACGGGTGAAGGTGCCCTTTGGGCCGCGCATCGTGACCGGGCTCGTCACGGCCCTCGTCGAGGCATCGCCCCACACCAACCTCCGGTCCATCGACTCCATCGTGGGCGTCCCGGGCGTGGTCACGCCGCGCGTGCTCGATCTCGCCCGCTGGATCGCCGCGTACTACTGCTGCCCCGTCGAGGTCGCGCTCAAGAGCGTCCTGCCCGACTCCGTGCGGAAGGAAAACGCGCGGTGGAAGGAGCGGCTCCACGTGTCCTACCTGCCGCCCAAGGGCGATCTTCCCAAGCTCAGCCCGCGTCAACGCGACGTGCTCCATGTCGTGGAGGAGATGCGTGAGCTGCCGTTGCAGGAACTGCTTCGCCTCGCGTCCACAACGCCCGACACCGTCCGGAAGCTCGAGGACAAGGGCCTCCTCCGCATCGCGCCCCAGGTTGAGGACCGCGATCCCTACGCCCACGAGGAGATCATCCCCACCCAACCGCTCGCGCTGAACGCCGAGCAAGCGGAGGCGCTGGACGCCATCCGGGCGGGCCTCGCCCGCGCGGCCCCGGGGGCAGGCGACCCGCCGCCCAAGCCCTTCCTCCTGCACGGGGTCACCGGCTCCGGAAAGACGGAGGTTTACCTCCAGGCCATCGACGACGCCTTGGGACGCGGCATGGGAGCCATCGTCCTCGTGCCGGAAATCTCCCTCACGCCCCAGACCGTGGAACGGTTCAAGGCGCGGTTCGGGCACGGCCCCCGGGCCACCAGCGTCGCCGTCCTGCACTCCCACCTCTCCTCCGGGGAACGGCACGACGAATGGCACAAGATCCGCCAGGGCCGGGCGAGGATCGTCATTGGCGCCCGCTCCGCCGTCTTCGCGCCGGTGGACAAGCTCGGGTTGGTGGTGGTGGACGAGGAACACGAGCATTCGTACAAGCAGGAGGAGGCACCTCGCTACCATGCCCGCGACGTCGCCGTGGTTCGGGCCGCCCGCGAGGGCGCCGTCGTCGTCCTCGGCTCCGCCACACCTTCCGTCGAGAGCTACTGGAACGCCCGCCATGGCAAGTACCGCCTGCTGGAAATCAAGGCGCGCGCGACCGACCACAAGCTGCCCGTCGTCCGCGTCGTGGACCTCCGGCTCGACTCGCGCCGCGCCGAGAAGGGCACCCCGGGCGTCTTCTCCGCCGCCCTGAAGGAGGCCATCGTCCAGCGCCTGGAACGTCGCGAGCAAACCATCCTCTTCCTCAACCGCCGCGGCTACTCCACGTCCCTGCAATGCCCCCACTGCGGGTTCGTCGCGGGCTGCCCGAATTGCAGCGTCTCCCTCACGTTCCATCGCGCCTCGATGCGCCTCCTCTGCCACGTCTGCGGGCATGCCGAGGCCGCCCCCTCCGCCTGCCCCAAGCCCGAGTGCGGCCACGCCGGCATCCGCTACGCCGGCCTCGGCACCGAACGCGTCGAGGAAACCCTTTCCCGCGTCTTCCCCAAGGCGCGCATCGCCCGCATGGACCGCGACACCCTCCACCGCAAGGAGGACTACCGGCGCATCCTCGGCGACTTCCGGTCCGGCCGCATCGACATCCTCGTCGGCACCCAGATGATCGCGAAGGGCCTCCACTTCCCCAACGTCACGCTCGTCGGCGTCCTCCACGCCGACCTCAGCCTGCACGTCCCCGACTTCCGATCGGGCGAGCGGACCTTCCAGTTGCTCACGCAGGTGAGCGGCAGGGCCGGCAGGGGCGACGTCGAGGGCGAGGTCTTCGTCCAAAGCTTCACGCCCTTCCACCCCGCCATCCAATTCTCGCGCCGACACGACTAC
This sequence comes from uncultured Verrucomicrobiota bacterium, assembly GCA_903880005.1. Taxonomy (GTDB): domain Bacteria; phylum Verrucomicrobiota; class Verrucomicrobiia; order Limisphaerales; family UBA9464; genus UBA6176. The sequence goes on from CAIRNV010000319.1 coordinate 18,500, forward strand.
CAAGGCTTCTACGAGGCCGAGGTGGAAACCCGCGAGGCCTTGAAGTACCCGCCGTTCTCACGCATCGCCCTCCTGACCCTCCGCGGCCGCAACGAGGACAAGGTCCGCCTCAGCGCCGAATACCTCCGCAAGGAACTCGACCGGCGCGTCGGCGCCTGGCCCGGCATCGTCATCGCCGGACCCGCTCCCGCGCCCCTGCTCAAGGCCGAGTCCTTCTTCCGGCACCAGCTCATGGTCCGCTGCAAGGCCATGTCCCGCCTCGCCCTCGCCCTCGCCCAACTCGAAGCCGAGGCCACCCTCCCCGAGGACGTCCGCCTCGTCATCGACGTGGACCCCGTGAGCCTCATGTAACCCAGGCCGGCGTCGTCGGAGGCCCGTGACGCGGGTTGCGCGGCATGAGGAGGAACGTGATTCAACGCTCGGGACCGAACGCCACCCTGAACCCGAGGTTCCCCGCGCGGATGCCGGGCGACACCTTGTATCGAAACGCCGAACGGCAGTACGGCGCGTCGTGGCCCCAACCGCCACCCCGCGCCACCCGGTCCGATCCGGAAACGGGGCCGGTCGGGTCCGTCACGCCGCCCTCGGGATAGCCACCCGCCCAGTCGGCGCACCATTCCCACACGTTTCCGATCATGTCGTACAAGCCCCAATCATTCGGGCTCTTCCCCTTCACCGGCTGGGGTAGCCCCGGCCCGTTGCCCAGCCACCAGGCGATGTCATTCAGCGCCCCGGCTTAGCCGGAACGATTCAGTTGGGAGGGAAGTGATTGCGCCGCAGATTCTTTCGCAAGACGAGGAGTGAGCGAGGCGCGGGCCGGTTCGAGGCCCGTAACGAGCGAAGGACGAAGCTCTTGCGAAAGAAGATCAAGCAAGCACGACCGATCCAACTGAATCGTTCCGGCTTAGACCACGACCACCTGGCCTACCGTTCCTCCCTCAACCTTGGCCCGCGCCGTCGCCCCGTCGCCGCCGCCGCCGCGAATCACGACGGCGGGCTCGACCACGTAACCCGTGCCCCCTTGGGTCACCACGACGCCAACCACCGCCCCGCCCTCAAGCACGGCCACGGCCGTCGCCCTCTCACCAGCCCCCAAGCGGAGCCATGCGGCGCCCAACAGCCACATCCATCCCATCCATTTCATGAACGATTCCTTCCTTCCCATGCGCCGCATGGGACCAAACGTTCCATGGCCGGCACCGCGTCGTCCGAACGATCCTTGCCTTTTCCTTGCCCGATCCGCGTCGCAAAAAGGGCCTAGCCCCCCACAGGACACGGGCACCGCATCGCTTTCGTGTCTTCAACCGGCACGGGAATCGCTTTATCTTGCGGGAGCACGCATGAAATCACCGGCCCGCGCCTTGCCGTCGTTGCTGTTGGCCTGCCTTGGATGTGCCGCCATGCAGGCCGCGTCCACCAACTTGCTCTGGAGATGGTCCAATCCCCTTCCCTTCGGCGCCAACGTCACGGACCTCGCCGTTCGCTCCGGCGAACCCGTCGTGGCCGTCGCCGAATACGGGCAAGCCTTCGAGAGCGACGACCTGTCCACCTGGTACACCCTCGACACGGGCACCTCGCTGTGGCTCCGGTCCGCCACCTACTTCGGGACCACCGCCACCAACACCGCCCGCCTCCTCGTCGTGGGCGCCGAGTCCGGCAACATCCTGGTCTCGCCCGACCGCTCCTCCTTCACCCGGGTCAGCCTCGGCACCACGGACTGGATCGAGTCGGTCGCGGCCTCCCCCAGCCAACTCGTCGCAGTCGGCGACCATGGAGCCATCTACACCTCGGGCGACGCCACCAACTGGGTCCGACGCACCACGGCGGCCGTCGGCACCACCTGGCTTCGCGGTGTCACATGGCGCACCAACGGCGTCTTCTGCGTCGTCGGAGAGGGAGGCCTGGTGGCGACGAGCCCCAATGGCATCAACTGGACCCGCCAGGCCAGCCGCACCACCACGGCCCTCAATCGGGTCTCGCCCCTGCCAGGTGGTTTCGCGGCCGTGGGTGATGCCGGGACGGTCATCGTGGACAACTCGGGTTCCGGGACCAACTGGCGCGTCCTCTCCAGCGGCGCCACGAACGACCTCTACGCCGTCCAACTCGAATACCGCGCCGACTACCCCCTCAATCCCGTGGGCGCCCTCCTCGTGGCCGGCGACGGCGAGCTCCGCTCCGGCATTGTGTCCCTCAACCTGTGGAGTGACGAAACCGACACGCGCCGGACGGCGCCGGCCCCCAAGGCGACGTACCTTGCCGGCTACTGGAACGCCACATCCGCCGTCTTCGCCGGCCGTGCCGGGATCATCGCCCGGGGCACGCGCCCGTTTCCCACGTCTGGCTTCAACTGGTCCCTCCTCGACTCGCCGCCCCGCAGTTGGCTGTTCTCCGCCGCGACCAACACGGCCTATGGCACCAATACCGTCGCGCTCTTCACCAACAACGCCGTCGTGCTCCGCACCACCCGCACCACCAACCGCTTCGCCGTCGCCGTCGGCGACGGCCCCACCATCCTTCAGTCCGACCGCGGCATCACGTGGTCCACGGCCCTCGTGCCCACCAATGCCTCCGGCCAGGTCATCCTGGGCGTCGCCACCCTGCCCGACCGCTTCGTCGCCGTGAGCTCTGGCGGGCTCATCCTGCAAAGCCCGGCCGCCTACGAACCCGTCGTCTCCACCAACGTCTTCACCAACTCCGCCGGGGCCACCCTTCGCGTGCTGCTCACCAATCACCTCAACACGATGGGCATCGCCTGGTACAACGCCGCCAAGCCCGTCACCAACACCCTCCAGGGCATCGCCGCCAACTCGCAACGCATGGTCGCCGTGGGCTCCGCCGGCGTCCTCCTCGCCTCCACCAACGCCATCGCCTGGTCACGTTCCTCCTCGCCCACCACGGCCTTCCTCTCGTCCGTCGAGGCCGGCCCGTCCGCTTGGGTCGCCTCGGGCGACCAAGGAACCTTGCTCTCGTCGCCCGACGGCCTCGCCTGGACCCGTCGAACCACGGGAACCACCCAGTGGCTCTGGCGCACCCGCTGGGCCGGCGACCGCTTCGTATCCGTCGGCTACGGGGGCACGATCCTGACCTCCCAGGACGCCATCACCTGGACGCCACGCGCCTCCGGCGTCACCAACCACCTCCATGACGTCGTCTTCGTCGATGACACGTGGTATGTCGTCGGCGGACAAGGAACCGTGCTGGGATCGCGCGACGCCGTGACATGGACCCGACTCGCCACGCTGACATCCAAGTCGCTCCAGGCGGTCGCCCACCTCGACGGTCGCCTCCTCGCCCTGGGGGCCGACGGCGCCATCCTGCGCGCCGTCATCCGCCCGTTTCCCGAGCCCGTTGGGCTTTCCCAATGGCCACATCAGGCGTTGGAAAGCGTCTTCCTCGCGACCGGCGAGCCGGGTCAGATGTTCCGCCTCGACCGGGGCACCAACCTCCTCGACTGGACCTCCGGTCCGCTCATGGAGATCCCCGAGGACGCCCTGTCCCTCCTCTTCATCGACTCCACCCCAAACGCTACCGACCGCCAGTTTTATCGCGCGCGACAGGCGACTCCATGACCCCGGGACCCACGCCCGCGTAAGGCCAGCAGGGGCTTGGATAACAGCCTGCCAGTGAGGTTGGACTGGTCACGTCAGGATTGCATGGAGGGTGCCCTCACCCGATCCCACGGCTGAAGAAGGGAGGGCGGGTTTTCCAACCCGCCAATCCAACCCCAAGCCCTTGCCGCCGCATGAGGGCACGCGGCCTACACGATGCGCAAAGCCCTTGTGCAAGGCATCCCTTGCGCCCGCCTCAAACGATGGTTGTGTTCGCCGTCCCGCGTTGCCGGGATACTCCTCCAAAGCATGAGTTCCATCGAAGCCATCCGTGAACGTGTCGGCCCCGCCCGTCAGCGTCTCCTCGCCCACCCCTTGTACCATCGCATGACGTCCCTCGGCGACGTCCGGAACTTCATGGAGGCCCATGTGTTCGCCGTCTGGGATTTCATGTCCTTGCTCAAGCGCCTCCAGCGAGACCTCACCTGCGTCCATGTGCCATGGATCCCCGTCGGGAACGCCGACGTCCGCCACCTCGTGAACGAGATCGTCGCCGGCGAGGAATCCGACGTGGACGCCGAAGGAAGGAGGACCAGCCACTTCGAGTTGTACGTCGCGTCGATGGCCGAGTCCGGGGCCCGCACCGCCCCCATTCTCGCGGCCGTCGAGGCCGTCCGACGCGGGGCATCGCCGCGCGAGGCCCTCGGGTCGCCGGACATCCCCGCCCACGCGCGGGACTTTTCGACGACCACCTTCGCCCTTGCCACGCATGGCGGAACCCATGAGGTCGCCGCGGCGTTCACGTTTGGTCGCGAGGACCTCATCCCGGACTTGTTCCACGGCTTGGTCGAACGCCTGAGCCACGAGCACCCGGGCCGCCTCGCGACGTTTCGCTACTACCTGCAACGGCACATCGACGTGGACGGCGGCGAGCATGGGGGACTCGCGCTGCGGATGGTCGAGGCCGTCTGCGGCGCGGACCCGGCGCGGTGGTTGGAGGCTGCGCAGGCAGCCGAGGCAGCCATCGAGGCGCGGCTACGCCTCTGGGATGGGGTCACCGCCGCCATGGAGTCTTCGGTCCCGATGGACCTCCAACCTGCCGCACGCCGGTAGGCAGGAGTCGGGTCGAGGGTGCTTTCGCTTTGCCAAAGGATTCTTGGGAAGCACGGCTCCCGTGGACTTGGTGCTAAAGGGCACCATGAGGTCGTTCCGTCTGAGATCCCGTACCGTTCAGCCTAAAAACGGCAGTGGGTGTGGGGACCAGTCAGGCCCTCAGGTGGAGCCAAAGGCTTGGCCCATGCTGTAGGCCGCGTGCCCTCACGCGGCGGCCAGGATGCCGCACTCCGAGCGTCTCTGAGATAGAGTGGCAGCGGCATCCTGCCGCTGGGCGTGATCCATCCAGAGCCGAGACGGCTCTGCCACGTTTCCGCCGGGTGAGGGCACCCGGCCTACCACCCTGACCAGCCCATTCCAACCTCACCCGCCGGGTGAGGTCGCGGATGGATCCCACAGGGCTTCTTTGCATTGATGGGACGGCTCTTTCCTTGCCTTGAAGCCCCTTTCAACTGCCGCTTTTAGGTTCAGACCACATCCCCGCTGCCCGCCATGCGGGGGGAGCCTCCCGCTAACTGATCAACCCCTTCTTCCGGAGCATCGCCTCCATCACCTGGTCCATGGCGTGCTCCGCGAGGGGGCGCGTGACCTCGTCCAGGGCGGCGGTCGCCGCCTTCAGCTTGACCGGGTCTCCCGTCTTGGTGCGGGGGTTCTCCTCCGACAACACGGCCTCGACGGCATCGAGCGCGGCGTGGAGTTGCTGGCGGTACTCGGCCTCGAGGTCGGCGTCGTACTCCGCCATCGTCTTGCGCGTGGCGGTCAGGGTCTCGCCCGCGCGCAGCTTGGCCTCGATCCACTGGCGCGCCCGCATGTCGTCCATCGCATGCTCCACCGATTCCTCCACCATCCGCTGCACCTCGGCGTCGTCCACGTCCACGGCGGACTTCATGCCCACGACCTTCTGGTGGCCCGTGCGGACGTCGCGGGCGAGCACGTGGAGGATGCCGTTGGCATCAATTTCAAATTGCACGCCCACGCGCGGCACGCCCTTGGGCGCGGGTTCAAACTCGAGCTCGAACCGGCCGAGCGACCAATTGTCCCCCGCGCGCTCGCGTTCCCCCTGCAACACGTGGATGAGCATCGAGCGCTGGTTGTCCACGGCCGTCGTGAACAATTCGCCCGCCTTGGTCGGGATCGTCGTGTTGCGCGGGATGATGACGTTCATCAGGCCCCCAAACGTCTCGATGCCCAGCGACAACGGGGTGACGTCGAGCAGCAGGAGGTTCCGGAACCCGCCCGCGAGGATCTCGGCCTGGATCGCGGCGCCGAGCGCGACCGCCTCGTCCGGATGGACGCCCGTGTTGAGCGCGGGCCCCTGGGCCTTGTGGTGCTCCTGGCCGAGTCGCAGGTCGCCCCGCACCTCCTCGAACTCGGCGCAGCCAAACCACTCGGACACCAGCCGTCGCACCAAGGGCATGCGCGTCTGGCCGCCCACCAGCACCACTTGGTCGAGGTCCTTCGCCTCCAGCCGCGCGTCCGCCAACGCCCTCAGGCAATGCGAGCGCGTCTTCTCCACGATGTCCCGGGTCAGCGCCTCCAACCGCCCGCGCGTCAGGCGGCACGAAAAGCTGTACGACGCCGTAAGGAAGGGGATCGCCACCTCCACCTCCTCCTCCGTGCTCAGTCGAATCTTCGCCTGCTCCGCCGCCTCCCTCACCCGGGCTCGCATCGACCCCATGGCCGCGTCCCCCCCCGGCTGGGAAAGGTCGGGGCCGTTGGCGGCGCGAATCTCGGCCACCAAGTGGTCGGTCACGCGGCGGTCGAGGTCGTCGCCGCCCAGCCGCGTGTTGCCGTGGGTGGCGAGGACCTGGAACGTCCCTTGGTTCAGCTCGAGGATGGACAGGTCGAAGGTCCCGCCGCCGAGGTCATAGACGGCGATGCGCGAGCGATCCCGCAACTTGTCCAGGCCGTAGGCCAGCGCGGCCGCCGTGGGCTCGTTCACGATGCGCTCGACGGTCAACCCCGCCAACTCGCCGGCCTTCACGGTCGCGTTGCGCTGCGCGTCGTTGAAGTACGCCGGCACCGTGATCACCGCCCGCGTCACCGTCTCGCCCAACGTGGCCTCCGCGTCCGACTTCAACTTCTTGAGGATCTCCGCCGACACCTCCTCGGGCGTCCAGTCGCGCCCGTGCAAGGGCACGGTCACCGGCCCGGAGCCATCGCCGCGCACCGGATAAGCCACCGCCAGGTCGTCGCGGGGGATGTCCACGCCACGACGCCCCATGAACCGCTTGATGGAATACACCGTCTCCGCCGGATGCAGCGCCCGCACGCGCTGGGCCGGGCGTCCCACCACGGGCGGGCCGCCGGCGGGGAAGTGGACCACGGAGGGCGTCAACCGCTGGCCGTCACCGTCCGCCATCACGTAGGGGATGCCCGCGTCCACGATGGCCACCAGGGAGTTCGTCGTGCCGAGGTCGATGCCCACGATCCTGCTCATTCGTGGCTCAGGCTGTTGCCGAAATCCCGATGCATCAAGCGACGTCGCGGGCGGGCCGTTGCGCTTGTTTTGTGGGCGCTTGCAAGTCGGCTCGCGGGCGGATGATCCACGGGATGGCAGGAACGATTCTTGCCGCCGTTTCCCCGAATTGATTAGACCTAGAGGCCGTGCCGGGCGGGAAGGTCCCTCCGGCCATCCTTGTTCACATCACGCGCGCACCATGCCGTACACCACATGCACTGTTCCGTCGGGCGAGAAGGTCTCGATCTCCGGCGGCAAGCTCCAAGTCCCCTCCAACCCCATCCTGCCGTTCATCCGCGGCGACGGCACCGGCCCCGACATCTGGGCGGCGAGCGAGCGCGTCTTTGACGCCGCCGTGGCCAAGGCCTACGGCGGCGCACGCAAGGTCTCCTGGATGGAGGTGTTCGCGGGCGAGGAATCGTTCAAGCGGTTCAATACCTGGCTTCCCGACGACACCGTCGATGCGTTCCGCGAGTTCCTCGTGGGCATCAAGGGACCCCTCACCACGCCCGTCGGCGGGGGCATCCGCTCGCTCAACGTCGCCCTCCGGCAAATGCTCGACCTCTATGTCTGCCTCCGGCCCGTCCAGTATTTCCAGGGCGTCCCAAGCCCCGTGAAGCGCCCCGAGAAGGTGGACATGGTGATCTTCCGCGAGAACACCGAGGACATCTACGCCGGCATCGAGTACGCGGCGGGCACCCCGGAGGCCCAGAAGGTCCTCGACTTCATCGCCGCCAACTTCCCCAAGGACTTCAGCAAGATCCGCTTCGGCACCGAGGCCAAGGCCGCCGAGTTCTGGGACCTCGTGGGGGCCCAGGACATCAACCGCTCCGTCCAGGTCGGCGTCGGCATCAAGCCCGTGTCGTTCTCCGGCACGACCCGCCTCGTCCATTCCGCCATCGAGTACGCCCTCCGCAACGGACGCAAGTCCGTCACCCTCGTCCACAAGGGCAACATCATGAAGTTCACCGAGGGCGCCTTCCGCGACTGGGGCTACGCCGTCGCCTCCCAGCACTTCGCCGACAAGACCTACACCTGGGCGCAGTGGGAAAAGACCAAGAAGGCCCAGGGCGAGGACGCCGCCAATGCCGAGCAGAAGGCCGCCTTGGCCTCCGGCAAGCTCCTCGTCAAGGACTCCATCGCCGACATCGCCCTCCAGCAGGTGCTCACGCGGCCCGAGGACTTCGACGTCATCGCCACGCTCAACCTGAATGGCGACTACCTCTCCGACGCGCTCGCCGCGCAGGTGGGCGGCATCGGCATCGCCCCCGGCGGCAACATCAACTACCTCACCGGCCACGCCATCTTCGAGGCCACGCACGGCACCGCGCCCAAGTACGCCAACAAGGACATGGTCAACCCAGGCTCCGTCGTCCTGTCCGGCGAGATGATGTTCCGCCACCTCGGCTGGATCGAGGCGGCCGACCTCATCCTCAAGGGCCTCAACGGCGCCATCGGCAGCCGCAGGGTCACCTACGACTTCGCCCGCCTCATGGAGGGCGCCACCCAGGTCAAGTGCTCCGAGTTCGGCGACAACATCATCGCCCACATGTAGCCGACCCATGCGATGGCGCGGGGTCCCGTGACGACAGCGGATCCCGCGCCTCGCTCATGCCGATCCCGTTCATGGCCACCTAGCGTCCCCTCCGAAACAAGCGTCGCCCCCATCCCTGCCCACCGCCCCATCCACCTCGCGCCATGTCGCCCACGTCTCATTTCCTCGTCCCGCCGAAGGTCGTCCCCGTACTCGATCCCGGCTTTCGTCCAGCCGCCCTCGCACGACGCGCCTTCGACGCCGCCGCCACGGTCCCCGTCCGGCTCGCGTTGGAACAGGCGGACGGCTCCGTGTTCCATGCGTCGATTCGCGTGCTGCCCGCTTCGGACCCTCGCTCCGGCGCCAACGCGTTCTTCGTGGAGCGGTTGGTGAAGTGCCTGCTGTGGACCTACGGCGGATGGAGGGTCTGGGTGGATGGGCCACCGGAGGTCGCGGACGCGTTGTCGCGGCACTACCAGGAGGCACCGGCGGGCAAGTTCGACTCCGAGATCATCGGCCAACGCATCTACGACCACCCCATCACCATCGTCCCCACCCGCGACATCCCCGAGCCGCGCGCCTCCACCGCGCCCTTGGGTCGCCATCTCGACGGCTGCCGCATCGGCTTCGACCTCGGCGGATCCGACCGCAAGGTGGCCGCCCTCCAGGACGGCAAGGTGCTGTTCTCGGAGGAGATCGTCTGGGATCCCTACTTCCAGAAGGACCCCGCCTACCACCACGACGGCATCATGGACTCGCTGCGGCGCGCGGCGGCGCACCTGCCGAGGGTGGATGCCATCGGGGGCAGCGCGGCCGGCGTGTACGTCAACAACCAGGTCAAGGTCGCCTCCCTGTTCCGGGGGGTGTCGCGCGAGGATTTCGAGCGTCACGTGCGCAACCTGTTCCTCGACCTCCGCAAGGAATGGGGCGGCATCCCGTTGGAGGTGGTCAACGACGGCGAGGTCACCGCCCTCGCCGCCTCCATGTCCCTGGGCATCAATTCCGTCCTGGGTCTCTCCATGGGCACCAGCACGGCTGCTGGGTTCGTCACCGCCGACGGCAGCATCACGACGTGGCTCAACGAGCTGGCGTTCTCGCCCGTGGACTACCGCCCGGACGGCCCCCGCGACGAGTGGAGCGGCGACGTCGGCTGCGGCGTCCAGTTCTTCAGCCAACAGGCCGTCGGCCGCTTGCTCGCTCCGGCGGGCATCGACGTGGACCCGTCGTTGCCCCTCCCGGAGAAGCTCAAGCACGTCCAGTCGCTGATGGCCCAAGGCGACGTGCGCGCCCTCCGCATCTACCAAACCATCGGCACGTGCCTCGGCTACGCCATCGCCCACTGGGCCGACTTCTACGACCTCCGCCACCTCCTCATCCTCGGTCGCGTCACCACCGGCGAGGGGGGCGACGTCATCCTCTCGGAGGCCCGACGCGCCCTTGCGGAGGAGTTCCCCGAGCTCTCCGGCCGGGTGGCGTTTCACGTCCCCGACGAGAAGGAGAAGCGCCACGGCCAAGCCATCGCGGCCGCCAGCCTGCCGCTCGTCGCACAAGCCTGACGCAGGCCCGCGCCCGGCGTCTTGCCTCTTGAATCCTCGTTCGCCCGTCCAATGCTGGCGACGTGATCCGCCGATGGCCCGCCGCCGACGACCGACGCGCCATGGCGCGAACTGCGGCGTGCCCGCGCCTAGAACATCCGCCGATCCCCTGCCCTCCGGAGGCCTCGTGCGCCGCCCATCGTGACGCGTCCCCGTGAGCTTCTCCCTGTCCCAGGAACACGCCGCGTCGCCCGCCGACTCCGTCTCGGGTTTGGTCGAGCGGGTTACCTTTCACAACGAGGAGAACGGATGGTCCGTGCTGAAGGTCCGCGCCCAAGGCCACCGGGAGCTGGTGACAGTCGTGGGCAGCCTTCCCGCCGTCACCGCCGGCGAATGGCTCGTGGCCTCCGGCCGTTGGGTCCAGGACCGCGAGTTCGGCGCCCAATTGAAGGCCGAGACCCTTCGCACCTCGCCGCCGGACAGCGCCGAGGGCATCGAACGTTACCTGGCCTCCGGCCTCGTCCGGGGCATCGGCCCATCCTATGCGCGCAAGCTCGTCGCCGCCTTCGGCACCGGCATCTTCGACGTCATCGAGCAAGCCTCCGCCCGGCTCGAGCAAGTCCCCGGCATCGGCCCCAAGCGCCGTCTGCGCATCAAGCAGGCGTGGAACGAGCAAAAGGCCGTCCGCCGCATCATGGTCTTCCTCCACGGCCATGGCGTATCGACCGCCCGCGCCGTCCGCATCCACAAGACCTACGGCGACGACGCCATCGAGGTGGTCCGCACCGACCCCTATCGTCTGGCGCGGGACATCCCCGGCATCGGGTTCCGGACGGCGGACCAGGTCGCCCTGCGGGTCGGGCTGGCTCCGGACTCCCCGCGCCGCATCGACGCCGGGCTCCGCCATGTGCTCCTTGAGGCCACGGAGTCCGGCCACTGCGCCCTGCCCTTCGACGAGCTCCGGGACAAGGCGGCCGAATGCCTCGCGGCGGATCCCGCGCTCGTCCTGTCCGGGATCGAGCGTTCGCTCCAGCAAGCCGACCTCGTGCGGGAGAGGATCGACGGATCGGACCTGCTCTTCCTCCCGCACCTGCGCGAGGCCGAGCAAGGGATTGCGCGGAACCTCCTCGCCCGCGTGCACGCGCCCCCGCCCTTCGCGAGTCTCGACGTCGAGGCGGAATTGCCGTCGATCGAGGCCGAGACCGGTCGCCCGTTGGCCCCGAGCCAGCGCGAGGCCCTCGTCCATGCCCTGCGCCACGCCGTCATGGTCATCACCGGCGGCCCCGGCGTGGGCAAGACCACGCTGCTCCGAACGCTCGTCACCCTCCTCATCCGTCACAACGTCCGCATCCTGCTGGCCGCCCCGACCGGCCGCGCCGCCCGCCGCCTCTCCGAGGCCACCGGCCAATCCGCGTCCACCCTCCATCGACTTCTGGAATTCCAGCCCGGCGGGGCGGGCTTCACGCGCAACGCCTCCAACCCGCTCGGCACCGACCTCCTGGTGATCGACGAATGTTCCATGGTCGATGTGCCCCTCATGGCCGCCGCCTTGCGGGCCCTGCCCCGCACCGCGGCCCTCTGGCTCGTGGGCGACGCCGACCAACTCCCGTCCGTCGGCCCCGGCACCGTCCTGCGCGACCTCATCCAATCCGGAGGTCTTCCCGTCGCCCGTCTCGTCGAGGTGTTCCGCCAGGACGCCGCCAGCCGGATCATCCTCAACGCCCATCGCATCAACCAAGGGCTCCTCCCCGACGTCACCAAGACGTCCGGCCTCACCGACTTCTACTGGATCGAGCGGGACGAGCCCGAGCGCATCATGGAGACCTTGGTTGAAGTGGTTCGCGAGCGCATCCCGGCGCGGTTTGGGCTCGACCCGGTCCGCGACGTCCAGGTCCTCACGCCCCAGAACCGGGGGTCCCTCGGCGTCCGCGAGCTCAACCGCTTCCTGCAAGCCACCCTCAATCCCCCGGGCGAGCCCGACCCAGGCATCCAGCGGTTCGGCACCGACTTCCGCCCGGGCGACAAGGTGCTCCAGACGCGCAACAACTACGACAAGGACGTCTTCAACGGCGACATCGGCCGGATCACGGCCATCGACGTCGTCGAGCAGGAGGTCGAGGTGGCCTTCGACGGCCGCGTGGCCCGGTACGAGTTTGGCGAGCTGGACGAGCTGGTCCTGGCCTACGCCACCACCGTGCACAAGTCGCAGGGCTCGGAGTTCCCGGCCGTCGTGGTCCCCATGGCGGCCCAGCAATTCCTGCTGCTGCAACGCAACCTCCTCTACACGGCCGTCACCCGCGCCCGCCGCCTCGTGGTGCTCGTCGGCCAGGCCCGCGCCCTCCAACGCGCCGTCCAAAACAACCACGTCGAGCATCGCTGGAGCGGCCTCCTCGCACGGTTGCGCCCGGGCGACTTGTCGTAGGCGGAGCGATGCATGTGGGCGGGAGGTGTGTCGCCGCAGATTCTCCGCGAGTGGTCCTCCTCCAGCCGATTCATCCTGAAAACGGCAGGTGGGGTGAGGTTCAGCCACCCTCCCGGTGGAGCCAAAGGCTCGGCCCATGTTGTAGGCCGCGTGCCCTCACGCGGCGGCACGGATGCCGCCCCTTCGTGCGCCGGGCGAGGGCACCCGGCCATAAGCGTTAACCTTGATCTGCTTCATCTCCCCGTCAGGGGAACCGAGCACCATGGACGGCCCGCGAAGACACGAGTCCACGGACACGATCCGCGGGCACGAGAAGACCCTCTTTTTCGTGTATTTCGTGTGTTTCGTGGTTCCAACCCCTCGCCGCGCTCAAGCATCTCGCATGGCTCCCATGCATCTACCCGAAACAGCACGCCACCACCGCGACCCTGCATGCAGTGGGTCCACAGCTCAGCGTTTGTGGAACCACGAAATACACGAAAACCCGAGGCCACAAGCCCAAGGCAAGGGATGCCGCATCGGGCGTTTCGTGTCCGGACGTTCCAAGGTGAACGCCTATGGGGCACCCGGCCTACCACCCGGACCGGCCCATTCCAACCTCACCCGCCGGGTGAGGTCTCGGATGGATCCCTCAGGGCCGTCTTGCCTTGATGGGGCGGCCATTTCCTGGCCTTGAAGCCCCCTTCAACTGCCGTTTTTAGACTGAATCGTTCCAGCTAACCGCTGCCAGACGTCGGGATGGTTTTTCCGCAGGCTGGCGAAGGGTTTCTCGTGCTGGCCGGAGCCGGAGAAGTACCAGCCCAGCAAGCCGTGGTCATCGGCCTCTCGCAAGGCTTGGGCGAGGGTGATGGCATCCGGGGGAGAGTCCTTGAGCGCGGACTCGACGCGGCCCATCAAGCGGCGATGCGTTTGTTGGAGGCCCGCGGCCATGGCCTCGCGACCATCGAGTTGGAGGACCTTGACGATCTCCGTTCCCTTTCGTGTCCAGTCGTTGGTGGCGGGGTCAAATCGGGCGACGATGTTTCCGGTTGCGGGGTCGAAGTCGAGGAACTGCCACGGGTTTTCGGCCGTGGGGTCCACCATGAGGGGCATGCCATCGGCCATGGGGAAGGAGTCGCCCTTGAGTCGGCCACATTCCGTGCAACACAGGAGGAGGTTGAGCCAGCGGAACATGCGGTCGGGATGGTGTCGCTTGGGCCGGAAGTGCTCGATGTCGGCGCCATGGGAATCGCCGCAATACATGCAACGTTGGCGCTTGCCGGCCATCGTCTGGAGCACGCCCAGGGCCGTCTTGATGGGCTTGGTCTGCCGGGCGGCCTTCCACGTGGCCTCGACGTTCAATCCACCGGCGGCACGCTTGGCGTCGGCGTTGGCTTGCTTGCGATCCAGGGCCTGCTGCGTCGCCAAGGGCAGGTCGAGGCGTTGGATGCGTTGCATGGTTCACGTCTCTGCCTCGGTCGCGGCGAAGAGTTGGAGTTGGGCGGCTCGATCCCTTTCATCGCGGGTCCACCTGCCACCGGCGCGTTGCTTGGCATGGAGCCTCGCGAGCTCGGCACGCCCCTGGACGGCGCGGGGTGAACGGGTGTTTTGGAGGCCGAAGGCCGGCGAGAGCAGGATCGTGTCGGGCCGCGATGCAATGACCTTTTGGTAGTCGTCCTTGGACAACGCCCGAGGCTTGTCGGAGCTGCCGGGCTCGGGGAGCACGAACAAGCCGTTCGGGTCCGCCGCCTGGCAGATCAGCGGGCTATGGGTGGTGACGAGGAACTGAATCTTGGGGAAGTGACGCTTGAGCCAGAAGCCAATCTCCCTTTGCCATTCGGGGTGGAGGTGGGCGTCGATCTCGTCGATCAGGACCACGCCGCTGCGCCGGATGACGGTCTTTCCCTCCGGGGTCTTCTCCGTCAGCCCTTTCAAGCCGTAGATGCTGATCAAGTGGCGGATGATATCGGCCAGCAAGGCGGCGGCGGCTCGGTAGCCGTCGCTCATTTCGCCCCACGCCAATTGGACGCCTTGGCGGTCCTTGAGCCAAAGGCCATCTGAATCCACCCGGTCCACGGTGATTTGGTTGGGCATGAGGTCGTCGCGGAGGAATTCCATGACGAGGGCGAGTTGCTCGGCCTCGTCGTCCTTGTTTTCCAGCTTCTTGTGGTCGAGCAAGCGAAGCCATTGATCGACCTCGGCCAGCGAGGCGGCTTCCTGGAACATGGTGACGAAGCGCCCGGTGGAGGGGGAGACCATTTGTCGTGTGGCCTCAGGAGACGCGCCAAAGACCCTTCGGAAGGGACCGTATCCGCACGAGAACCAACCCGCCGCGTCCAGCGACCAGATGGTGCGGTCGGGAGTCTGGTAACGATGGGGTTTGCCTTGGGGGATGGCGGGTTGGATGGAGGTTTCCTTGCCGCCGTTCTTGAGGATCACCTTGGCTGGAAAGGGCTCGGCCGACGGCTTCCGTCCGGAGTCCGCCAACGCGTCGTCGCCCTCGCATTGGACGATGTCCAACTGGATGGAGGCTTCATCATGCCCGGCACCGTCGCGTATCCAGCGGTGGAAGTTCTGGAGGGACCGGGAGGTGCCACGTTCGAGGAGGGCCACCACGATGGCCTTCAAGAGCGTGCTCTTGCCGGAACCATTGTCGCCGGTGAAAACCGTCCAACCGGCGTGGGTGCCGTCCGGTCGGGCGAGGTCAAAGTCGAGGGACTCAAAGCCGCGAATGTTCCGGAGTGAGACCTTGTGGATGTACATGACTGAAGTGCGGTGGAATTCAGCGCAGGAACCAACGGATGGAGAACAAGAGGGTTCCGGCAGCGCCCTGGGCAAGCTTTTCCTCGATGCAAGTGATCCACGCACGCGCCCGGCATCCACCGCTGTCCGATGGGCGGCGGAAATTTTGGGTTCCCGACGTTTCGGGGGGAGGCACCGGGTCTCCGCTGGGGCGCATGATTTCGGGAAGGGACGGTCGTTTGATGTCGTCCATCGGGAGGCAATGGGGGGCGATGTAGGAGGGGGATCGGGGTGAGGATGGACCCGAATCCCCGCGCAAGGAGGACGGAAGCTCTCGATCCACAAGCGGGTGAGTGGCGGCAGGCTGGATGCCAACACGCCATGGTAGCGGATGGGCGTGCACCCCGGCTTGATCAACCACGTGCCTGCCTTCCTCGTGTCCTCGTATGAGCCATTCCCTGCTTCCTGACTCACGAGATTGCCGAACGAGGCAAGGTGGATCCGACTAGTGTCGTGTCTCACAAATGGCTGGTGTTTCGCCGCGAGGGATTTTCGTGTCCAACGAGGCGCGAGTGACGAGCAGACCCGCAGAGGTCTGTGAGG
>CAIRNV010000320.1 GCA_903880005.1 uncultured Verrucomicrobiota bacterium
CTCTACTTCAGGGGGTGGATCACGTCCCTCACGCGGCTCGGACGACATCACCCGCCGGGTGAATCGCATGGAGGAGAATCTCCCGCGGAGGCGCGGAGACAGGAGCAACAACTCTGCGTCTCTGCGTCTCTGCGGGAGGCTCTACTTCAGGGGGTGGATCACGTCCCTCACGCGGCTCGGACGACATCACCCGCCGTGTGAATCGCTTGGAGGAGAATCTCCCGCGGAGGCGCGGAGACAGGAGCAACAACTCTGCGTCTCTGCGTCTCGGCGGGAGGCTCTACTTCAGCAGGTGGATCACGTCCCTCACGCGGCTCGGACGGCGCACAGTCGTCCATGCCGGCCACGGCCACGAGCCGCGGGGCGAGCCATGCTGCCTTTCGGCGGCGCCCAAGAAACCTCTTGCAGCCGATCGCCTACATCTGTAGTCCGAGCGGCGTGCCTACATTTGTAATCGTCACCGAGACCATTCATCCGAAAGGCACGCGATCGCCGGACGGGGTCCCCGGCAAAACGAGGCGTCCCGGCCCAGCCACCTTCCCCCCTCCATCACACCGCCCAACCCAACAAACATGAAAAAGCCCGTCCCCCGCATCTCCGACACCGAGTGGGAAGTCATGCGCGCCGTCTGGTCCGGCCATCCCGCCACCGCCGGCGAGATCGCCGACCGCCTCGCCCAATCCGATCCCTCGTGGCACCCCAAGACCGCACGCACGCTCATCGGTCGCCTCGTCGAGAAGGGCGCGCTCGCCTACGACGTCGAGGGTCGCAGCTTCCTATACCGACCGGCCGTCACCGAGCAGGAGTGCATTGCCGCCGCCTCCGAGTCGTTCCTCGACCGCGTCTTCGGAGGCGCCCTCAAGCCGATGCTCGCTCACTTTGTCGAGCACGAGGACCTCTCGCCCGAGGAGGTCAAGGAACTCGAGAAGATCCTGGCCCGCCGCAAAAACCGCCGCTGACCCCACCCTCGAATCCCACCATGAACACGCCCCAACACGTCGCGCTCTTCTCGGGCCAGGTGGCCGTCCTGGTCCTCTTGGCGCTCGTCCTGACCCGGGTTCTCCGCGCCTGGCTCACGCCCCGGGCCCGCTGCTGGATTTGGGGCCTCGTCGTGCTCCGCCTTTGCTTGCCCGTCTCCCTCGACGCCCCCTTTTCCCTCTTCAACCTGCTGAAGCCGACGCTCGTCACCGCCGGATCGTCCAGCTCGGCTCCCGAGGAATCGGTTGACCCATCCGCGCCCGCCGTGGCACCGCCCGTTCCTTCCTCCGAACCCACCCTCGCCCGGCTCCCGCCCCGGCCTTCGACCGCATCCGACCCGGTGATGGATCGCCCGGTGCCATTCCGCGCGAATCCGCCAACCGCCGCAACCCCGTCGGCCGCGCCTTTCCCATGGGCCCGGGTCGCGGTGGGGCTCTGGGCGCTCGGAGCCATCGCCTTGCTGGCACGGACCGCATGGCTTGCATGGCACATGCATCGTGCGGTGGCTTCCGGCGTGCCCTGCATCTCCACCGGCCTCGCCACGGCGCTCGACAAGGCCCGGCATCTGACCGGCGTGCGCGTCCCCATCCGTGTCGTGGTGATGCCCGGCATCGCCTCGCCGGCCCTCTACGGATTCCTGCGCCCCACGTTGCTGGTTCCCCCCGACCTGGAACCTAGCCTCGAAACCTCCCAGCTTCGCCACGTCCTCCTGCACGAGTGCGCCCACGTCCGAAGGCGTGACATCGCCCTGAACTGGCTGATGGCCCTCCTCCAGGCGTTGCATTGGTTCAATCCTGCCGTGTGGCTGGCGTTCGCCCGTTTGCGTGCCGAGCGGGAGCTCGCCTGCGATGAGATCGCGCTGGAGGCCTCCGGCAAGGACGAGAGCGAGGCCTATGGCCGGACCCTGCTGCACCTGCTGACCGCATGGCAGACCGTCGAGCCAAGGCCCACGCCCGGTGCCATCGGGTTGCTCGAACGCCGCTCCGACCTCCGTCGTCGGCTCCGTCACATCGCGGACTTCAGACCCGGACGCCGGCTCGGGCTGCCGGTGGCGCTGCTCATCGCCATGGGTGGTGCCGTCACCCTCACCGACGCCCAGTCGCCGCCGGCCACGAATGCCACGTCCACCGCCGCTGCGCCCACGAACCTCCCGCCGGTGGTTCCCCTTCGCTACACCAACGCCTTCTCCGCCCCCGAGAACAAGGATCTCCGTTCCGGCGGCAACTGGGCCATGGCGCCCCGCGGATCCAACGTCCTGGGCGGCGTTCACTTCGAGGTGGATGGCCTGATCCAACTCGCGAGCAAGTCCTCGGTGGAGTACAAGCGCGACTTCCGCGAGTTCGTCACCCTGCCCCTCCCGACCAACCGCTACGGGGCCGCCCATCTCCTCGCCTCCGCCGCGTGGTCGTCCGAGCCCAACCGCCGGATCGCCGACGTCATCTGGCGCTACGACGACGGCACGGCCAAGCGCAGCTCGATCCTCTACACCGGCCATGTGCGCGACTGGTGGCGTCGCCCGTTCGAGGAGCCGCGCACGGTCTTCTCGAAGTTCGCCAAGTGCGCCGTGACGTGGTCCTCGCCCGACGCCGAGAAGAACAAGGCGGCGTTGCGCGCGTATCGCGTGACGCTCGCCAACCCGGAGCCAACGAAGCCGGTCGCCTTCATCCAACTTCAGAGCACCATGGAGAAGGCCTCGCTCATGGTGCTGGCCGTCTCCATGGATCCCCTCGCGATCGGCCAGCGTCCGGATCCCTCGCCGGACCGCGAACCCGAGGATCCCCAGTGGACGCGGCACCTGGGCGTCACCGTCATCGACGCCGGATCCTCCAACGTCGTGGGCGGCGCCAAGGTGAAGGCCTCGGTCGCCACGACCTCGTTCTCCGCCGATCGCGAATACATCGCCAACGGCAGCGGCATTGCCGACGTCCTCCTTCCCGAGGAAGGCCTGACCAGCGTCACCGTGGAGGCGTCCGCCAAGGACTACAGCCCCACGCGGCACCGCTTCGTCTTCTCGCCCACCAACCCGGCTCCCGCCTTCGCGGTGGTCCGGCTCCACGGCGGCGCGACCTTGGGAGGCGTCGTCCTCAGCAAGGCCGGCGATCCCATCGAAGGGGTCGAGGTCGAGGTGGCCCGGTTCTTCCGGGGCGGGAGCGAAAGCTTGGAAAAGCCGGGCGAGGATTCCGCCTTCATGAGCCAGCGGACGCGCACCGGTGCCGATGGCCGATGGGAAGTCGGCTCCGTTCCCAAGGACCGCCTCAACCGGATCATGATTTCCTTCGCCCACGACAGCCATGTCCGGGCCGCGGTCCACGGCGTCGCCGTGGACGCGGCCGTCGAGGCGGCCCTCTTGGAAAAGCGCCACGAGATGCGCCTTCAACCGGCGATCGTCGTCACGGGCGCCGTGCTGGATCCCGAGGGCAAGCCCGTTCCCAACGCCGAGGTGCGCGTGGGGAAGCGGTATTTTGAGAACACCCGCGAAGGAAAGACCGATGCCACGGGCCGGTTCCGCATCGGTGGGCAAGCGCCGGGCGAGACCGTCGTGACCGCCCATGCGAAGGGGTTGGGTGCGGCGGTCGAAAGGCTGACGATCACCACCAACACGCCCGAGGTCACCCTGACCCTC
>CAIRNV010000321.1 GCA_903880005.1 uncultured Verrucomicrobiota bacterium
CCGGACGTTCCAAGGTTAACGCCTAGGGGGCACCCGGCCTACAAGCGGAGTCGCCCGCGGAGACGCAGAGACGCAGAGGTTGGAGGTGTTCCTGGCTCATGTCTCCGCGTCTCAGCGGCTCTGCGGGAGATTCACCTCCAGCCCCTTGGCATGGTTGTAGGCCGCGTGCCCTCACGCGGCGGCAAGGATGCCGCACCTCCGAGCGGCAGAGTGGCAACGGCATCCTGTCGCGGGTCCATGCTGGGCAAGCGGCTGGAAGCCGCTTCCACGTTCACTCGGCCTTCATGGAGGGTTGCAGCGGCATCCTGCCGCTGGACGTGACCAGGACAGAGCCGAGACGGCTCTGCCACGTTTTCGCCGGGTGAGGGCACCCGGCCTCTCATCCGGATCCATCGACCCCAACTTCACCCCATCGAACCCGCTATCCCGGGTCATGGCTTGGGTTTCGGCGGGGTGCTGGGCTTGCTCTCGCTCGCGTCACGGCCCGTACCCTTCGCTTCCTCCTGGCCGACACGCGGGCCCGCATGGGCCGCCACCGCCCCGCGCTGGTGGGCCGACGCGGGCGGGTTGGCGTCGAGGTCGCCCCTCGCCTTGCCATCGCGCACATCCCACATGCGCACCACGCCGGAGTAGTCGCCGGCCACGACGCGAGGCGGGTCGTCGGTGACGGCCACCGCCAAGCCGATGTCGGGCAGCGCACCGAGATCGTGAAGCTTCTTGCCCGAGGCATCCCACCAGCACGCCTTCTTGTCGCGCCCCACCGTCGCGAGGTGGCCGTCGTGCGAGAAGCGGACCGACTCCACCCCGCCCGGATGCGCCATCCACTTGCGCGCCATGGACAAGGTCTCGGCCTCCCAAAGCCACACCTGACCATCCTCGCTCGCCGCCGCCAGGAGGTTGGAATCGTCACGCCACGACAACGCCGAAATCCGGCGCGGGTTGGTCATGCGCAGCTCGCCGTACGGGTTTCCCGTGCCGGCCTCCCAGAGGTGGAGACCCCCGGCGCGATCGGCCGTCGCCAACAATACGCCGTCGGGGCTGTACGCGATCGCCGTGACCCAGTCGGTGTGCTTACGGATCGTCTGGAGGACCGCACCCGTGCCGACGTCGAGGACTCGCACGACCCGCAACGCGCCGCCCAGGGCCACGCGCGACTGGTCCGGGGCCAGGTCGGCCGCCAGCACCGAATCCAGCTCGTCGCCCAGCGTCGCGACGCGGCGGCCCGTGACGACGTCATGCAGGCCCACGACGCCCCGCTTCGCGCCCACGCCGCCTCCCACCATCAGCAACCGGCCGGAGGCGCTGAATTGGAGCACGTAGGGGAATCCCTCCGGGAAGGGCAACGCTCCCTCCAACGACCCCTTGTCGGCGTGATACAAGAGCACCTGTTTCTGGCCCGCGACGGCCACCAACGGGGCCCACGGGCTTGCGGCCACGGCGGCGATGGCCCCGGCCCGCGCCGCAGGGGCCGCGGGCTCGCCGGCAAAGCTCGTTCCAGGCATGGGGGGAGATCCCTCGGGACGGCCGCGCCCCACGGGTCGGAACGCCACCTCCGAGGCGGGCCTTGGAACCGCAGCGGCCTTGGAACCCTTTCCCTCCAGGAGGCCTCCCTCGATCCAACGACGCACGGTCGCCAAGTCGCCGTCGCCCAGCTTGGAGCCCTTGGGCGGCATGTGCGGCTCCTCCGCGTGGGTCACGAGCCGCCAGAGCAAGCTCCCCGCCACGTCGCCCGCGACCACCGCCTTGCCGCTGCCTCCCCCCGCCAGCAAAGCGTCGTACGACGACGCGTCGAAGTCCGCCTTCTTCTTGTCCGCGTTGTGGCAATTGAGGCAGGCATTGCGAAGGACCGGGAGGACGTGGTCATCGTAGGTGACCGGCTCCGCCGCCCCGACCCCTCCCAAGGCCGCCACCGCCACGAGGAGGGGCGCCCCGGCACGCAGGGCGCGGGATGGAAGCGCCCTGGAAAGCCGGGCCTCGCGCGTGCCGCCTGCGTTGGTTCGTTGGCTCGTCATCCTCGCCGTGCGTCAGTGGTTGAAGACAAACTCCTTGGAGTTCAGGAGGGACCAGAACACGTCCTCGAGGGCCTCGCGCGGATGGTCCGCCGGGACGCGCGCGAGGAGGTCCTCGCTCTCCTTGGGCGTCGGCTTCCGGCTCAGGCATCGCAGGTACAGGTCCTCGATGACCTCGGCGGGCTTCTTGCCCGCCTTGAGCGCCGACGCCACGACCCCTCCGTCGGGGATGCGCTGGTTGGTGGCGTCGCCCAGGAGCAGGTGAAGCGCCTGGGAGAGGTTGGGCTCCATCTTGACCTCGCAGGAGCACACGGACTCGCGCTTCGCGCGGCCGAAGGTGGTGAGGAAGTAGGTCTCGACGTTGCCGTCGGCGATCTGGACGGCGCGGGCGCCCAAGGGCAGGCCGGGAAACTTGTTCTTCGTGCCCGTCACCTGGGAGATGGCGTCGAGCAACACCTCCGCGCGGATGCGCCGGACGGAGGCATGGGAGGCATTGCGGGAGTCGTCGAGGTTCGACTCGTTGGGGCGCGTGGAGCGCTGGTAGGCGCGGGAGTTGCAGATGTCCGAGACGAGGGCGCGCAGGTTGTAGCCGGACTCGGTGAAGCGCCTTGCCAGCGCGTCGAGGAGCTCCGGGTTGGTGGCGGGGTTGCTGACCCTCACGTCGTCCACGGGCTCGATGATGCCGGCCCCCATGAAGTGCGCCCACACGCGGTTGACGAAGTTGCGGGCGAACCACGGGTTGCGCGGGGAGGCCAGCCACTCGGCGAGGACGATCCGCCGGTCCTTGCCGGTCACCTCGGGCGCGTCGCCCCCCAGGAACTTGGGGGGCATGGCACGGCCGCCGACGGGGTGCTTCACGTCGCCGGACGCGGCGTTGAAGATGATGCGCTCGCGCGGGTCCTGCGCGGCCTTGCGTCCCACCTGCCCGAAGAACGCGGCGAAGCCGTAGTAGTCGTCCATCGTCCAGCGGTCGAAGGGGTGGTTGTGGCATTGGGCGCACTGGAGGCGCATGCCCATGAAGGCCTGCGCGACGTTCTCGCTGAGCTTCAGGGTGTCCTGCTCCACCTGGTAGAAATTGCTGGCCGGGTTGGCGAACGTGCCGCCCGTGGCCGAGAGCAGGTCCCGTACGATGCGGTCCATGGGCTCGCCGGCCTCGAGCTTCTGGCTGATCCAGTTGAAGTACAGGAGGGCGGCCTTCTGGCTCATCTGCTGGTTGCCGTCGCTGCGGATCCGAAGCAGCTCGGCCAGTTGCATCACCCACAGCTCGACAAACTCCTTCCGCCCCAGCAGCTCGGCGACCAGGCGCGGGCGCTTGTCGGCGGCGGCGTCCGCCAGGAATCGCTCGGTCTCCGCGCGCGTGGGCAGCAAGCCCACCACGTCCAGGTACACCCTCCGCACAAACTCCTCGTCGGTGCACAGGCCGGAGGGCAGCAGGCGCAGCTTGCGAAGCTTGTCGTGGACCAGCCGGTCGATCTCGCCCGCCTCCGGCTCGCCCGGCCATTCGTATCGCAGCCCCTGGGGCAGGACGATCGCCTGGGCGCCCACCGTGAACGTCGCGAACCGCGCCATGACGAACGCCTCGCCACGCCGGCCCGCCCGCACCACGCCATCCGGGCCGATGCGGGCGGAGGCGTCGTTGTTGGACAGGAACAAGCAGAGCCGCGTGACGTCGCGCGTCGATCCGTCCGAGTAGGTGGCGACGACCGTCATGCGGTGCGTCGAGCCCTCGCCCTCCAGCACGAGCTGCCGCGGCAGGATGTCCATCGACACCGGCGTCGGCAGGTCCTTGGGGTCGTCGGGCGCGTTCGCCGCCAGCCATCGCACCAGCGTCTCGCATTCCTCCGAGTTTTCCCCGAAGCGCTCGCCGCCCGCGTGCGGGACCTTCCCGGCGCCCTTGAGCACCAGCAACGACTCCCTCGGCAACGCCAGGTTCACGCGCCGCGTCGCCATCTCGCGCGTGATGCGCTCGTGGTCGCCCGCCGGGTCGTAGCCGAACAACGAGAGGCGGAACCCGTCCCGCCCGCGGGCCGCGCCATGGCACGCGCCGCCGTTGCAACCCGCGCGCATGAACACCGGCATCACGTCGTTGCGAAAGCTCACGTCCCGCGCCACCGCCGCCTGGGTCACCGTCACCGGCACCCGCACGTCGCGCCCCGCGTACCGGACGTGCAACTCGCCCCGGCCATCCGCCACCGGGACCAGCACGCCGCCCGTCCAACGGGCGGGCGCACCTTCCTTCCAGCGAAACGACGCGCGGGCCGTCACGTCGCGGGTCACGCCGTTCTCCAACGTCGCCTGGACCACCAGCGCCTGCCGGTCGGCGGCATGCCGCAGCCCGACGCCCGCCGGGAACACCTCCAGCTTGGCCACGCGCCGGCCCCGGGCGGGAAACCACTCGTCGCGGGACCGATGCGCCACGAACCCCAAGGCCACGGCCGCACCCGCCAGGAGGCCCAGGCCCAGTCCACGCCACAACGTCGCCCACGGCACGTTCGCCCCGCTCACGGCGCATCCTTTCCCGCCCCGGCCGACTCGGCGCGCAGCTTCTCCAGCCGCGACAACGACCGCGCCGCCGGCACGTTTGTCCCCGCCGCCTTGGGGGCCGGCGGCGCGGCCGTCGCCCCGGCCAGTGTCCCCCCCGAACCCCGCGCCGGCGCGTCGATGCGCAACACCCCGCCGCCGCCCACCGAATGCACGATCGGGCCGCCCTTGCCCGGCACCGTGACCTGGCAGAACAACCCCTTGTGCTGCCCCACCGGCGCGTCGGGCGCCACCACGGCGTGGAAGACGACCTCCTTGGCGTCGCGCGTGATGACCAGCGGGTTCTTCTCCACCGTGACCTTCGGTGGCAACCCGGCCAGCAACACCGTCGCCTCGCCGTCGAAGGGCAGCCGTTGCGCCAGCTTGCACGGGATCGCGACCGGTCGCCCTTGCTCGCCCGCCGCCATCGGGATGCGCATCGACAAGTACGGCTCCGCCACCTCGAACACGATGGGGCCCGACGAGGCCCACACCTTGCCCTGGCCGGCGTCTCCCTCCGCCAGCAACGCCACGGTCCACGAACGCAGCGCCGCGTCGCCCGTGGCGTTCAGGGGATAGACGACGTCGGATTGCCCCTCGGGAACGGTCACCTCGTCCTGGGCGCCCACGCCGGGAGGGTTCCACATCATCCGCAACTTCACGGGCCCCTTGAACGAGCCCTGGCGCTCGACATGCGCCCGCAGGTTCATGATCCCCGCTCGGACCATGGGCACGGGAACCGGGTCCACGCTCACCGCGAAGGGCGCGGGCTCCGTCACCGCCACCACCAGGCGGTCCACCGTGGCCTGGAAGTACACCGTGTTGTTGGGCGGCCCCTGGACGAGTTCCAGCACCTGCTCGAATCGCCCCACCGGCGCGGCATTCGTCCCCTCGTGTGCCGTCAATGGCACCAGGGCCGCACCCATGGGCGCGTCGTCCGCCGCCTCGAAGACCAGCACCGCCTCCGCGGCCCCCTTCGTCACCGGCGCCGCCGTCATGCGCACGCCTGCGGGCAGCCCGGGTGCCTCGATCCTCAGGTCCCCCGTCACGCCCCGGCGCGTCACCCGCACCCGCGTCGCCGCGCGCCCGCCTCGCGGCACGCTCACGGTGTTCCGTTCCTGGCTGTTGCGGACAAACTCCGGCAAGGCGAGCACCACCTCCCGCGCCACCGGCCGGAACTCCACCCGGTACACATGCAAAGGACTGCCTCCCCGGAGGTGGTCGCGGACGGACACGAGGAACTCGCCGTCGCGCGGGGCCGTCCACTCGATCCGTGCGTCCGGGCCGCCGGCGTCGTCGTTCTCCGTGAGCTTCTTGCCGTCGAGGTCGCGAATCGCCACCACAGGGTCGAGCGGCGATTGCACCGCGCGCGCCAGCCCATGGACGTCGAACTTCTGGTCCTTCCGCGCCTTGAAGCGGAAGTAGTCCACGTCGCCGGGCTTGCTGATCACGCCGGTGAACGCCACCGGCAGATCGCCCGCATGGGCGGTCGCCTTCGGCGCGGTGTCGTTCGGCTCGGACTCCATCACGTCCGCGAACGGCGCGACGCGCAGCCGGTGCGGTGTGGGCGCCGGCTGGCCGCGGTCCTCCGGCCAGAACAGGAACTCGCCCGTGCCCGAAGCCGGCAACGTCACCGCGCGCGCGATGTCGCCGGTGGGGTCGCCGAGGAACCTCACGTCCAACGTCTCGCCCGCCTTGCCTCCCGGGGGCCATGCCACGCGCGGACGCGGCCCCTCGGTCACGTGCAACGCGTACCGGCTACGATCCGTCCCGGCGAAGCTGCTCTCGCGCACCGCGATCACGTAGGGGCCGTCCTCCGACGGGATGAAGGACACCGCCGGGTCCTGCAACGCGAGCGGCGAGTCATCCTGGGCCGCGACCTCGAACCGACGCTGGTCCAGCACGCTCAGGTGACAATCCACCAGCGCCGCCCCCAGCCGCATGGCCTCCACCTCCGCCGTGATGCGGCGCCCCTTCCGTCCCTGGACCACGTAGTAGTCCACGTCCTCGCTAGCGGCGACGCCGAGCACCGTGGTGTTCACCTCGATGCGCTGGGGCGACGCGAGGTCGTTGTTGGGTTCCTTCTCCTCGCGCGTCGGCCATGCCCCGACAGAAATCAACCGCGCCTCGGTCACGCCGCCCGCCGTCCGGACGCGCACCACATGCCCGCCGAGCCGCGCGTCCGGCGCGATGCGCAACCGCGCCTTGAACTGCTTGGAATCCTTCGCCTTGCGCGACACCACCGTGATCCCGGGCTCGTAGAACAGCACGTCCTGCGCGTCGTCGAGGTGCTCGCCCTTGAACACGACGTCCGTCTCGGCCCCGCGCTGCGCCAACCGGGGCGACACCGAGCCCAGCTTCGGCGACGCGGCCACGCACGCGCCCGGGATGCACCCCAGCCACGCGATGCAGGCCACCAACCCGACGAGCCCCGCCCAGCCACTCCAGCCTCCCGGGCCGCGCATCCACACGAAGCCGGATCGATGGAGTTGGGAGGGACGGGATTGCGAAGCAGATGCTTCCGCAAGCCAAGGAGTGAGCGAGGCGCGGGCCAGTTCGAGGCCCGTAACGAGCGAACGACGAAGGCCTCGCGGAAGCAGATCGAGCAAGCACGACCGATCCAACTGCATCGTTCCCTCCTCCTAGCCCACCAGGTCCTTCAACACCTCGCCGTCGGCCACGATCTCGATGGGCCGGTTCCCCGGCGCCATCAACTCCTTGTCCGCCACGATCCCCATCTGGTGATAGATCGTCGTCGCCAGGTCCTGCACCGACACCGGCTTGTCATCAGGCTCCGACGCCGTCGCGTCCGAGGAACCATGCACGACGCCCCGTCGGACGCCCCCGCCCGCCATCGCGATGGAGAACACCTTGGGCCAATGATCCCGCCCGGCCGTGGCGTTGATCTTGGGCGTGCGCCCGAACTCGCTGCTGACCACCACCAGCGTGGAGTCCAGGAGGCCGCGCCCGGACAAGTCGTCGATCAAGGCCGCGAACGCCTGGTCGAACTTCGGCAGCTGGTCGCCGATGCCCGAAGCAATGTTGTCGTGGTGATCCCACCCCCCGTACGTCAACGAGACCATGCGCACGCCCGCCTCGACCAACCGGCGCGCCAGCAACATCCGCATCCCCGCCGCGTTCCGCCCGTACCCTTCCTTGAGCGAGTCCGGCTCCGACGCCAGGTCGAACGCCTCGCGCGCCTCGCGCGACGAAATCAGCGCGTAGGCCCGTTGGTAGAACGAATCCATGGCGTCCAACGCGTCGGACTTCTCCAGCGCCCGGAAGTGCGCGTCCACGGCGGCGAGCATGGACTTGCGCTTCTCGAAGCGCTCCACGGTCATCCCGCCCGGCATCACCAGGTCCCGCACCTTGAAGCCCTTGTCGGCGGGGTCGGACCCCACCGCGAAGGGGCCGTGGGAGGAACTCAGGAAGCCGCTGCCCGCAAACTCGTTGGGCACCCCCGGGATGCAGACGTAGGGAGGCAGGTTGCGACGCGGGCCCAGCTCGTGGGACACCACGGAGCCCATCGAGGGATACTGCAACGCGGGGCTCGGCCGATAGCCCGTGAACATGTTGTGGGTCCCCCGCTCATGGGCCGCTTCGCCGTGCGTCATGGACCGGATGACCGCCAGCTTGTCTGCCACCTGCGCCGTGCGCGCCAGGTGCTGCCCGAAGAGGACGCCGTCCAGCTTGGTCTTCACGGTGCCCAGCGGCCCGCGGTACTCGACGGGCGCGTAGGGCTTGGGGTCGAAGCTCTCCTGCTGCGCGAGCCCGCCCGGCAGGAAGATGTGGATGACGCTCTTGGCCTTTCCTTCCTTGGACTCGTAGTGCTTGGCGTCCGCCCGGGCGCGCATCCGAAACACGTCGCCCATCGTCAGCCCCAGCCCGGCCAGGGCGCCCACCTGGAGGAAGCCGCGCCGGCCCCAGCCCTGCGCCCGGATCCAACGGCCATGCTCCTCGGAATGTCGTCGCTCGTTCATCGTCCGTCCCTCGTCACGCCTCCACCACGGGCTCGCCGCGCACCCCCGGCCGCTCGTGGATTCTGGTCTTGGTTTACTCGCATAAACCGGGCCATGCCAGCCCTAAGCCGGGACGATTCCGTTGGGAGGGAAGTGATTGCGAAGCAGATGCTTGCGGAAGCCGAGGAGTGAGCGAGGCGCGGGCTGGTACGAGGCCCGTAACGAGCGAACGACGAAGGATTTGCGCAAGCAGATCGAGCAAGCACGACCGACCCAACTGAATCGCTCCGGCTCAGGGATGGAACACGCCCGGGAACGGCGGGGCGCTCCGTGGCGAGAAGGCGTTGAAGTCGCGCCCGACGGCGGCGGCGACGGTGGCGGCCACCTGGGCCTGCAATGCCAGCGGCGTGTTGGAACGTTCGCCCAGGGCGGGCGTGTCGGGGCCCAGGATGGCCATCCACATGTAGGCAGAATCCGCAATCTCCGCCCCGTGGTTCTTCCATGCCACGGGGCCGGGGCCGCGGCCGTGGTCGGTGGTGACCACCAACGTGGTGTTGTCCCGCAGTTCGGGCAGGGCCTGGCACGCCTGCCAGAGGCGGGCGAGGCAACGGTCGAACTCCCGGGCCGCCCGGAGGTATCGCTCGTAGGCGCCCTCGTGCGCCCAGTCGTCGGTCTCGCCCAGGGACACGTACATGGCCCGGGGTTGGTCGCGCCGCAGGCTCACCAAGGCGGCATGGGAAACGAACGTGTCGAGCAACACGCCCGGCCACACGGTCCTCCCATGCTCGACGATGTCGGCATGCGCGTCGGAGATGGTCAGCGGGACGGTGCCGGCGGGGCAGTCGAACCCGGACCACACGGGGAATCGGGCCCGAGGCGCGTTGAGGATCCAGGGGAGGACGTCCCAGTTGACGACGGCGACCACGCGCCGCGAGAAGCCGGGCTGGAGGGACAACCACTCAAAGACGTTCGTGTTGGCGTTCAGCTTCTTGTCGTTGGAGTCGATCGACGGGTCGGGGATGCCCGTGAGGAACTCGTTGTAGCCGGGGTAGGAGAAGTTCCGGTTGTTGGCGACGCGCACGGCGGAGCCGCGCTCCCGGTTGCCCCAGACCTGGCCCTTCGCGGCCACGGTCCCCCAGAGGAAGGGGAGGAGCACGGCGCGGCGCTCCTCGGGCGTGGGCCGCCAGTAGGCCGCTTGGGCGGCATTGGTGTCCGAGATGCCGCCATACGCCTTGGTGAGGAGCAGTTCGTCGGCGCCGTTGAAGATTTCCTGGGGCCGCAGGCCGTCGGTGGACACCAGGATGACATGGCGGCCGAGGCGCGCGGCGGCATCGCGTGCACGGACGGGATGGAGGGCCGACGCGGCGCACAGGAGGGCGAGGAGAAGGACGGGGCAAGCAAGGAAGGGAACCGGCGGACGCATGATGGCGGGATGCTGGGCACGTGAGCCCGGGCTTGCCAGCCTGCAATGGCTTGGGTTGTTTGGGGAGGATGAACGACCGGACAAGGCGCGCGTGGTTTGGGTGGTGGGCAGGCTTGATCCTCGCGGGGATGGGCACCGGCTGCACGACGGTCCCGGTGACGGGCCGCTCGCAGTTCAACATCATGCCGCAGGCCCAGGAGATGCAGCTCGGGTTCTCCGAATTCGAGAAGATGAAGAAGGAGGTGCCCGTGTCGAAGGATGCACGGGTGAGGGCCTTGGTCGAAAAGGTCGGGCGACGGATCGCCCAGGTGGCGGGGCCCGACATGCCCAACGCGCAATGGGAGTTCGTGGTGTTCGAGTCCAAGGAGGCCAACGCCTTCTGCCTGCCGGGCGGCAAGGTGGGGATCTACACGGGCATCCTGCCGATCACGAAGGACGAGGCGGGCCTGGCGACGGTGATGGGCCACGAGGTGGCGCATGCCGTGGCGCGGCATGGCGGGGAACGGATCACGACGGCGATGGGCTTGCAGGCGCTTGGGGTCGGCGTGGGCATCGCCGCGAAGGAGTCGAAGTACCGGGAGCTGATCGCGACCGGCTACGGGATGGGGTCGCAGTTGATGGTCGCCCTGCCGCACAGCCGCTCGACGGAGGCCGAGGCGGACGAGATCGGCCTGCAATACATGGCGCGCGCCGGCTATCCACCCGAGGCGGCGATCGGCTTCTGGGAGAGGTTTGGGGACTACAACCGCGCCCGCGGCGGCGACACGGCCTGGTTCCTCCGCACGCATCCCACGGACCGGCAACGCGTCGAGAATCTACGGCGGTTGCTGCCGAAGGCGCAGTCGGTGTACCATCCCCAGCCATGAAGCGAGCGCGCGCGAACGGGTTGTGGTTCCTGGGGCTTTGGGCCGGCATCACGCTGGTGACCTCGGGATGTCAAACGGCGGGCCGGCAAGGCGACGCCGGGACGAGCACCGGCCTGCCCTACCGCCCCCCTGGAACACCGACGTTCACGGATCTCCCCGCCGACTTCCGCACGTTCCCGGCGGCCCAACCCCTCCAGAAGTGAACGCGGTCCCCCGCGTGGCATCTGACGGCGTGTCGGCCATGCCATGCCTGCCCCGTTTCACCGTCCTCGTTCTCGTCCTGACGCTCCTCGGGGCCGTCGGCTGTGCCGCCCCCCGACCCCGGCAGGGAACCAGCACGGGCTTGCCCTACCGGCCCACCGCCCCGTTTGAACCCGCCTCGGTCGAGGTGCCCCGCGCGCCAAGGCCCGCGCAGCTCGGGCCCGTTTCCTCCGGGGGCTCCGTGCCGGCCGGACAACGTTCCACCGCCACCGATTGGCGCGCCGGGGCCGCGCGCTGGCTCGGCGCGCCGTACCGAACAGGCGGCAGCAGCCGCGATGGCATGGATTGCTCCGGCCTCGCCCAGGTGATGTATCGCGACCTCGTCGGGATTTCGATCCCGCGGACCACGGTCGCGTTGTGGTCGGGCGGACAGGTGGTGTCCGCCGGTGAACTTCGACCCGGCGACCTCGTCTTCTTCAGCCGCTCCGCGACGGGCGACGGCGTGAGCCACGTGGGGGTGGCGGTCGGCGACGGTGAATTCGTCCATGCGAGCACGCTCCGGGGCGTGCGCTACGACATGCTGGCCTCGCGCCACTGGCAGGAGCGTTGGATGGGTGCGCGCCGGTGGGCGCGGTAGCCAGGGGCGGGCCAGTACAAGGCCCGTAACGAGCGAACGAAGAAGGATTTGCGGAAGCAGATCGAGCAATCACTTCCCTCCCAACTGAATCGTCCCGGCTAAGGTCGCGAGAGGCGGAACTCCGCGGCGCGTTCGCGGGGCGTGGTGGGCGCGATGCCCTTGAGCCCCATCAGTCGGGTGCGCGCCTGCTGTGTCAGCGAGGCCAGCCGCTCCTTCAGCTCCGCCCTTTCCTTCTCCAACGCCCGCACCTTCGCCTCGAGGGCGCGCGACGCCTCCGGCTCGGACCTGGGCTTGGACTTGATCGCTGCGGACGCCTCCGCGAGGCGCTTCTCCAAGGCGGTCTTTTCCTGCTCCAACCGCCGGCGCATGGCCGACTCCTGGGCCAACGCCGATTGCAGCTCGGTCTCCCGCGCCGCCGACAACTTCAGGGTCTCCTGCAACCGGGCGACCTCCGCCTTGGCCGCCGCCACCTGGGTCAATGCCTCGGGGGACGGCGTTGCGCCGGGTTGCGAGTCCGCCACGGCCGCCTTCACGCGCTCCTCCGCCGCCTTCAGGGACGCCTCGGCCTCGGCGCGCTCGGACTTCTCGGCCGCCAGGGCCGCCTTCAAGGTTTCCAACGCCTCGGCGTCCGCCGCCGTGCGGGCGGTGAGGGCTGACACGCGCTCCGCCAGGGACTTGTTCTCGGACTCCAATCCGCCGCGGACCTTGCGCTCCTTGTCGAGCTCCTGCACCAGGGTGTCCGCCTTCAAGAGGTTGCGATCCGCCTCGGCGCGGGCGACGGCCAGGTCGGATTGCAGCTTGGCGATGCGCACGATGCCCTCCTCGGACTGGCGGGCCTTCATCTCCTCCACCTGCTTCTCCA
This sequence comes from uncultured Verrucomicrobiota bacterium, assembly GCA_903880005.1. GTDB lineage: Bacteria > Verrucomicrobiota > Verrucomicrobiia > Limisphaerales > UBA9464 > UBA6176. The sequence continues at coordinate 12,478 of CAIRNV010000321.1, forward strand.
GCGCGGCCTTCTCGGTCGTGAGCTTGTCATTTCGGGACCGCAGCTCCGCGAGGTCCGCGCCCAGGCGGGTGAGCTTGCCGGACAACTCGGCGACCTGCCTGCCCTTCTCGGTGTCGGAGCGCAGGTCGGTGACCTGCTGCTTGAGGGTTTGGTTTTCGAGCTTGAGGGGGCGGAGGGTCTCGTCGTTGAGCTTGGCAAGGCGCGCCTCGACATCGGCGCGTTCCTTGGCGAGGCGCTCGGCGGACTTGCGTTGGTCGTCGAGGAGGCGCCGCGTCTCGGCGAGGGCCTTGGACGCCTCCTCGGCGACGACCTTGTCCACGAGGTTGCGACGCTCGCGCTCCTGGGCCTCCAGGCGCGCGACGAGGGTCTTGTTGGTGGATTGCAACGACGCGATGCGCTCCACCGCGTCCTGGAGCTCGCGTGGATCGACGGGCGCGGGCTGCGCGGCCAACGCCTCGCGGAGCTTGGCCTCCAGCGACTGCTTCTCGGTCGCCAATTGCTGGATGCGGGAGTTCAGCGAGTTGAATTGCTCGAGGACCTCGGACGAGGGCGCGCCCGCCGCGGGGGACGCCGGCTTGGACGCCGGAGCGTTCGTGCCGCGCCCAGCCGGTGCCGCCGGAGCCTTGGCCAAGGCCTCCTTGAGCCCCTCCAGCTTCTCCGTGCAATAGCGAATCCGGTACGTCACCACCCGGTCGTTCCAAGACGGGCTGGCGCGTTGCAGGGCCCGCAGGGTCTTCTCCGCCTCCGTGTAGAGCAACGACGCCTCGCGTGCGTCCCGGCTCTTGTCCGCCTGCTGGATCAGGTTGTACGCGACGATGAACTGGTCGTCCGGCCCCAGCGCCCGAAGCCCAAGGCACGCCGACAACAGCCACGCAAACCACCAAACCCTGCGGAACATGCCGCAGGGTGGACACGTGCACCGGGGGCTTTTCAACACCGAATCCATGCGCCGCACGATCCGCCGCGCCGCCCCCCCGTCACCATGTGGCGCCGAGCCCCTCCACCCGGGGATCCGACGCCGCCTCCAACGTACCGCCCACGCCCACCCCCACGGCCTGGGTCGCACCCAAGGAATCCACCCATCGCACCGCATGCCCGCGGCTCCGTAACGCCTCCGCCATGCGCGGGCCCCACGACCGCTCCAGCACGACCTCGTCCGGCCGCCATTGGTGATGGAACCGACGCCCCTTCAGCGCCTCGCGCGGGCCATGGCCGAAGTCCACGACCCGGATGATCGCCAGCACCGCCTGGCTGATGATCGTCGGCCCGCCGGCCGCGCCCACCACCAGCACCGGCCTCCCGTCCCTCAAGACCACCGTCGGGCTCATGCTGGACAACGGCCGTTTGCCCCCCGCCACCGCGTTCGCCTCGGAGCCCACCAGGCCGAAGTAATTGGGAACCCCCGGCGCGGCCGCGAAGTCGTCCATCTCGTTGTTCAGCACGAGGCCGGTTCCGGGCACGACAACCTTCGATCCGAAGCTGGTGTTCACCGTCGCGGTGCAAGCCACCCAGTTGCCCTCGGCGTCCACGGCCGAGAAATGCGTCGTGTGCCGCCAACGCTCCGACTCGAACACGTCCACCGTGGCCGACGGGGGCTCCCCCGCCCCGCGGACGTCGGTGGAACGGCCCGCATCAATGCCCGCCGCTCGGGCGTCCAGGTAATCCTTCGACAACAGGCCCTGCGGGACGCGCACGTGATCGGGGTCGCCCAGCCAAAGGGCGCGGTCTGCAAACGCGCGCTTCATCGCCTCCACCACGACATGCACCATCTCCGGCGAGTCCTCGCCCATGGCCCGGAGGTCCAGGCGTTCCAGCATGCCCAGGATTTGGCCCACGTGCACCCCGCCGGAGCTGGGCGGGGGGAACCCGACGATTTCATGGCCCCGGTAGGTGGTGCGCACCGGCTGCCGAAGGCGCGGCCGGTATCCGGACCAGTCCTCCTCGCGCATCAACCCGCCGTGGCGACTTGTGAAATCGACGGCGCGCCGCGCCATGGGCCCTTGGTAGAAGGACTGCACGCCGCCGGACGCCACCGACCGATACGTCGCCGCCAACTCGGGTTGCTTGAGCCGCCAGCGGCCACGGCCCGAAGGCATCGCCCAGATGCGCCGGAACTCGGCGAACTCCGGCGCGTCAGCCGGAGCCCATGCCAGCTCCTCGTGAGTCGCACGGACCCGGCCTTGGTACGCCCTTCCCGGGACGAAGCCCTTCTCCGCAACCCGCGCGGCGCGCTCCAGGGACCATGCCAACGGCAGGCGGCCGAAGTTCGTGGCCAGGTGCGCCAACGCCGCCAGCTCGCCGGGCACGCCCGCCGCCAGGACGCCATGCTGGCTGAGGCGCCCGTCCACGCGTCCATCGCGAAGGTACAGGTCTCGGGTGGCCAGCGCCGGGGCGGTCTCGCGCCCGTCGATGGCCAACGCCCGGCCGTCCGCCAACCGGGCCAGGATGAAGCAACCGCCGCCCAGGCCCGAGTTGTGGCCATCCACGACACCCAGCATGAGCGCCGCCGCAACCGTGGCGTCCACGGCGTTTCCCCCGGCCTTCATCGCCTCGATGCCCGCGCGGGTCGCCTCCGGATGCACGGTGGCAACCGCCCCGCGCGGCCCGGCCGCCGCCCCATCCACGGCCGCCCACCATGGCGAAGCCAGGAGGATCGCCCCCAGAAGAAGCCCCATCCAGCGACCGGGACCCGGCATCCGGGTCGAACGCCCCTTCCCGCCCATCGTCATGCCCTTGTTCATTGTGGCTGCGCCGGGACGACGTCGCCCGCATCGAAGCGCGCGTTTGCCGGCCGGTGCGGGGATGAAGCGCCGGAAACGCGCGAACTTGAAACCATGAAGTTTCCGGCCGGAGGAATCCGTTGACCCGTGGGGCGTCGCCGATAGTCTCGCCGCTTCGGTCTGACTTAATTCCAAGTATTCGAGAACTATGCCTGTCAACGTTGCCATCAATGGTTTCGGCCGCATCGGCCGCCTCGTCTTCCGCGCCCTCGTCGAGCAGGGCCTGGTCGGCAAGGACATCAACGTCGTCGCCGTCGGGGACCTCGTCCCGGCCGACAACCTCGCCTACCTGCTCAAGTACGACTCCACGCAAGGCCGCTTCACCGGCACCGTCTCGTCCCGCAAGTCGAGCCCGGACAAGGCGGAGGACGACGTCCTGGTGGTCAACGGCAAGGACATCCACGTCGTGAGCGCCAAGACGCCGGACCAACTGCCGTGGAAGGCCCACAACGTGGACATCGTCATCGAGTCCACCGGCTTGTTCACGGAGGCCGAGAAGGCCAAGGGCCACCTCGTCGCCGGCGCCAAGAAGGTCATCATCTCCGCGCCGGCCAAGGGCGAGGACCTGACCATCGTCCTCGGCGTTAACGACGACAAGTACGATCCGGCGAAGCACACCATTATCTCCAACGCCTCCTGCACGACTAACGGCCTGGCGCCTGTCGCGAAAGTCGTCAACGACAGCTTCGGCATCGTCAAGGGCCTGATGACGACCGTCCACTCCTACACGAACGACCAGAAGATCCTCGATCAGGTTCACCCGGACCCACGCCGGGCGCGCGCCGCCGCGATGAGTATCATCCCGACCACTACCGGCGCCGCTCGTGCGGTCTCGCTGGTAATCCCCGAGTTGAAAGGCAAGTTCCACGGTATCGCCATGCGCGTGCCGACGTCGACCGTATCGGTGATCGACTTCGTTGCCAACGTGGCGCGACCGGTGACTGCCGAGGAAGTCAACGCCGCCCTGAAGTCAGCCGCCGAGGGGAAACTGAAGGGTATCCTCGAGTTCTGCGAGGAGCCACTCGTGTCGATCGACATGAAGGGCAACCCCGCGTCGTCGATCGTCGATGCCGAGTCGACGATGGTCATCGGCGGCGATATGGTCAAGGTGCTGGCC
>CAIRNV010000322.1 GCA_903880005.1 uncultured Verrucomicrobiota bacterium
GTACTTCAAGCGCCTCACCCGCGCCCAATAGGCAGGGCATGACCGAGTTCACCCAACCCTTCCCATGGCCCGTGCTCGCCGCCGGATGCGGCGTGGCGGCGCTCATCGTGGTCGTGAGCCATGCGTTGTCGAAGGGGCCGAAGGGCCCGGGCGTCCGGGTCGGCCTTGCCCTCTTGCGCCTCCTGGCCCTCGCCATCCTGGTCGTCTGCCTGCTCGACCCGCATCGCGTCGAGCGCATCCCTCATCCGAGGCGGGTGCGCTTGGCGGTGCTTCAGGACACGTCCCGCAGCATGGCCGCGGCCGACGTTCCCGGCGGTCGCTTGGACGCAGCCAGGGCATGGCTCGAACAGGTGAAGCCCGGCTTCGCGTCGGGCGTGGAGCTGGTGCCGTTCTCGTTCGACGAAGCCATGCGGCCATGGACCAACGGCGCGGCGTCACCGTCGGGGCCGGCGTCGGCCATCGCCTCCGCCCTGGATGCCATCGGCGCCGACCGGTCGGACGCACCCCTGACGGGCGTGCTTCTCCTTTCGGACGGGATCGACACGACGATGCGGCCGCCCGAGGAGGCGGCGAGGCGGTTGGGGCGCCGGGGCATCCCGATCCACGCCGTGGTGACCGGCACCACCAACGAGCTGCAGGACATCGTCGTCGAGTCCGTGCAAGTGCGCCGCACGGCGGCGAACGACGCCCCCACCCGGGTTCGGCTCGACGTGCGGAGCCCCGGCTTTGCCCGGCGCGACGTCCAGGTGCAGGTGCGGCGCGGGGGCGACGTGATCGCGACGCGGGCGGCGCGCCTGACGGGCCAGCCGCAAGCCCTCGACATCGAGTTCACCCCGCGCGGGTCCGGCTTCCAGGTCTTTGACGTCGGCATCGCGCCCCTCGAGGGCGAGTGGTTGGCGGCGAACAACCGCCGGCGGTTCGGGCTTGACGTGGTCGATCCCAAGCTTCGCGTCCTCTACATGGAGGGCACGCCCCAGCAAAACAGCAGCCCGCAGCCGGAATGGAAGTACCTCAAGGACGCCCTCCAGTCCGACAAGCGCATCGTCGTCAAGGTCCTGTACCGGCAGTTCGGCAACAACGGCCAGATGCTCAACACCGTGGACGCCGACCCGGACACGGGCGAGCGGGCATGGCCGGTGGAGCACCCGACCGAGGGCTTCCCCAAGACGTTGGAAGGGCTGCTGGAGTATGACGTCGTCATCCACAGCGACATCAAGCGCGAGTCCTTCAGCGAGGAGCAGTTGTCCCACGTCGCCGCGCTGGTCGAGCAACACGGCGGCGGCTTCGTCATGATTGGCGGCAACTCCGCCTTCGGTCGCGGCGGCTACCACCAGACCGTCCTCGACCGCATCATCCCGCTGGCCATGGAGGGGGCCTATGACAGCGAGGCGCGCCCGATCCGGCTCCAGGTCCGGCCCGATGCATGGAGCCATCCGCTGATCGCGTTCGGGGGCTCGGCCCAGGAAACCCGGCGTATCTGGACCGCGAAGTTTCCCACGTTATACGGCTTCAACCGGGTCGAGCGCGCCAAGCCCGCCGCCACCGTGCTGGCCCACGGCCTCGAAGACGATGCCATCCTTCTCGCCGTCCAGCAGGCCGGCCGTGGGCGCACCATGGCGTTCACCTCGGACACCACCCGTTCATGGGGCCGCGACTTTGAGACGTTGTGGGGCGAGCCGCAGCGCGGGAACGGCGAGGTGACCGAGGACAATTGCGACTCACGCTACTACCGGGCGTTTTGGGTGAACGCCGTCCGCTGGCTTGCGGCGGGGAAGGCCGCTCGCACCAACCCCCCCGTCCAACTGGAGCTGTCGCAAGGCCAAGGCAGCCCGGGCGACCCGCTCGACGTCGTCGTCCGAGTCCTCGACGCCCAGCGAAGGCCCGTTTCGGCCGCCGACGTTGCCCTTGCGCTCGTCCATGCCGCCGGAAGCAACGTGGTCGGACGTGCCGCGTACGATCCCGCACGGCAGGTTCTCCGCGCCCGCATCGTCTTCCCGGCCGCCGGCTCCCACGTGCTCGTGGCCACGGCCACCGTCGCCGGCAGGCTCCTGGGCTCCGACAAGCAGCTCCTCGTCAGCGAGACGGTGGACCGTGAGATGGCGGACCTCCGCGCCCGGCCCGATGCCATGGCCGCCATCGCGCGCGCCTCGGGTGGCTTGGTGCTCGACGTCCGCAC
>CAIRNV010000323.1 GCA_903880005.1 uncultured Verrucomicrobiota bacterium
CCCCTTCCCCCCAAACGGCGGAGAGACCCCCCAATGGGTTCTCCCGCATCCCCCCTGTCTGGTTCCATGATGGATACCGTCCTGTAATCTGGCCCTTTCACGTTGGGTTCACAGCCGTGTAACTTTGGGCGTCACACGGCAGTAAACTTGGTCGCGTTGGTTGATTGGCGGTTCATCAAACTACACAAACGGCAGCCTGGTGAGCGCGACATCCCAAGATCACCGATCCAGCCCAAATAAGACCCAAGACCCTGAGAGCTGAAGCCCCCCGAAGCCCTCAGTGAAGCCCGTGGGTTAAATTTGGCGCCTCATTCGAGAGTGCGCCGCAGACGGGCCAGTGCCCGCGAGGTAGGCGAGAGAAAGGTACTAGCCCGAGTGTTGAGGATGGCCATGCGAATCGCCGCCCCCACATACCCGTCTGCCTCGGACTCGACAGGCGCCACCACAGGCTGCCCGAGCAGCGGCAGAGCCGCGACTCCGGCCTGACCATCTGCAAGCTGCGTCGGAACCGCGGGCGGGACCCCCGGTGGCGGCATAGCCCCGGCACCGGTGTCACCGTCCCCCTCGTCGTCCTCGTCGTCCTCGACCTCGTCTTCCACGTCCTCCTCCTCGTCCGCCAGCCCATCATCGCTCGGCGTGTCATCCGCCGGCCAGCACGCCACCATGGGGACGTCCGTTGGTCCTGTCGGCGAGACCATCTTGGGGAAGATCGTGAAAACATCGGCAAGCTGGAAACGGGAGTAGCGCGAGGCGTTCCCCGGCTTCCATCCGCCGTGGGCTTCGGCCAGCGCGGCATTGTCCGCCGCCGCCCGGTTCCAGCCCTCGACGCGAATCCCATGTAAAGCGAAGTCCGTATCGTCCGGCGACACACGCTTGAGCATCACCTGTAAATCCTTGAGGCCGGCCGAGTACGTATAAGGTCGAACCCGGTCCTTGGCCATGAAAAAAGGGTTCTCCGCCGGCCGTGGGCCCGAGTAGAAGCGCATCAGCCTCTGGTACCACAAGAAGGGGCTGAGCGCGTGGCCCGGGGCGTCACCGACGTAAGACCAATCCGAGCCGCCCTTGGCAGCTTCGCCGCGCTGCACTTCAAGGCGATGGTCACCCCGCGCCTCCGCCCTCTCAATGCGCCGATCCTGCTTGATCTTCTTGAAGCGCACCGCAAGAACGTACGTACCAGCGACCAACTTGATCAGGATGTCTTGCACCATCCAGTGTTTGGTCGGGTCCCACTTCTCCTTGCCCGTGAACGTCTTCGGACAAGGGCACTCCGAGCGCGAGAAGGTGCCGAGGAGGATAATCATGAAGACGGCAAACTGGACCTCCCAGAAGACGTCCACGTCGATCGTCGCCAACATCGCAATGATGAGCCGGAGAGGGAGAGCACGTCGCGGCTCGTGCGGGACATGAGCACGAACACGGACGCTGGTCATGAAGTGGTGCCAATTCATCAGGCCGTATACGGGGTCAGCTTGGTGCGCCAGCTTCATCTTCCATCTGAGGCCCCAAACGTACGACTGGATTGAGTCGGCCACCAACCGCTTGTCCTCGAGCAACTTGAGCACGAAGGTAACCAGTTTGCCGCCACGCTCGGGGTCATCCGTCTTGATGATCTCGGGCCATCCATACGTCTCTGCAATCGGCTTCCAATACTTCTCGAAGACGATGTCCACTTTGGCCATCGACGAGGCAGACAACGCGTTGCCCATGAGATCGTCCAGAAGCCCGATGTTGTGAGCCGGCAAGCCATCGTACAACATCGCCCGCGTGTACGGCACCGAGGCCTGCTGGGCGGAGTACCCGTCTCGGGCAGGCATGGCCCCCGCCCCACTGACGAGTGCAGAGACGAGGATGACACTGACCCGCGAGCTTCGCGTGCCTCGACGCGTCGCCTTATGCTCCTTGCGCGTGAGATCCGTATTTGGGCGCGAGTAGACGCTCGGCATAGAATTCGCCGATGTCGCCCACCCTCCAATTTCGCCGACGGATTCATCCGGAGTCTTTTCCGAAGTCTTCTCCGGCAAATAGGCTCGCGCCAGGATGCCAAAAGCAGTGCCCCGGGGAAACTCAAACCTCTCCGGCAAATAGGCCCGCGCCAAAATGCCAAATGCAGTGCCGCGGGGGGGCGCAAAGCGACCCCGGTCACGCCGCACAAGCCACCCGCGGAGCATGGACTGGATGAAGACGACCGCCGGGATCATCCGCGACAGTGCCGCCATGTCGACGCGCTGACGAGACTGCCCCTGGAGCACCTCCATATCCGCCGCGTTGAACGGCGCCGACAGGTCGAGGTTGCGCACGCGACCGGCATCGGGCATGCCCTGAAGGACGGCCGGTGGCACGACAAACG
>CAIRNV010000324.1 GCA_903880005.1 uncultured Verrucomicrobiota bacterium
CGCTGCGTCATCAGGTACACGCTCCGGCGCTCGTGCCCGTACACGGCCGTGAACGGCCCGTGCTGCGTGTAGCCCCAGGTCGTGGGCAAGGGGAACGGATGCCCGCCGCCGCGGGTGCGATCCAGCCCGCCGGAAACCGCCAGCAACGCATCCCGCACCTCCTCCGCCGCCAGCCGACGTCGCGCAAAGGGCGACCATCCGGCCGTTTCCCCTCCCGCGCCGGCTTCCTTCCCCGTCATGCCTTGCACGCCCGGTTCCGGACATTCAGCCCCCGCATTGCCAGCCGACGTGGGCGACCGCTCCAACCCGTGGCTCGCCTGCCGATAGGTCGCGCTCAGCACGACTAGGCGGTGCATGGACTTCATCGACCATCCCATGCGCACGAACTCCGACGCCAGGTGGTCCAGCAAGGCCGGGTCGGAGGGCCTCGCGCCACGCAGGCCAAAGTCGTTCGGGGTCGCCACCAACGCCGCCCCGAAGTGCCATTGCCAGATCCGGTTCGCCATCACCCGGGCCGTGAGCGGGTTCGACGGGTCCGTCAGCCATCGCGCCAGATCCATCCGGCCGCTCGCCGCCGTCCCCTGCGCCAAACGCGCGCCCCCCAGCACCTTCAAAAAGCCCCGCGGCACCACGTCCCCCGGCTGGTCCGGGTCGCCTCGCAGCTGCACCCGCGCGTCCCGCGGCGTCCCCTCCGACACGGCGTACGCCATCTCCACCGGCCCCTCCACCAGGATGCGCTCCAACTCGCGCCGCAACGGCTCCGCCTGGCCCTCCAGCGCGGCCAGTTGCCCTCGCAACGCCGCCGCCTTCTCCCGCCGGGCCGCCCCCGCCAACCCCGAGGCCACCGCCTCGCGCCCGGGCAACGGCTCCTCCCGCACGACGAGGTTGTCCGCATCCACCGATGGCCGGATGCCGCCCGCGTGGCCATGGCTGTCGATGAACGTGTAGTCCACGACGCCATCCCAACCCTTGCCCAAGGCACCCTCGAACGACGTCGTGCCTCCCGCGCCGTCGGCGGCCTCCACCACCCCGGCAAACCGCCGACCCGCAAGGTCCATCCGCACCCGAACCTGGTGCCATGCGCCCGGCCTCAGGCTCGTCACCCGACGCCGCTCGTCGCCATCCCGAATCCACAGGCCGCCCCCGTTGAAATGGATCTCCAGGGCCGAAGACGTCCCGCCGCCATGCCCGACGTAGTAGCGCCACGTCCCGGGCTCCTTCCCATCGCCCTCGCAACGGAAGTCGAACCCCGCATGGAGCACGGACGTCCGCGACGCCTCCCACCGCCGGGGCAGCGTTTGTCCAAAGCCGTTGTAGCCCTCGCCGGACTGCATCCGAAGGCCCGCGACGCCCGGCGGGTACAGGTTCCTCCACGGGCTCTGCGCACGGGACGACGCCTTGACCTCGGCATTCGGCCCCGGATGCCACGGGGCGGCCGGCGCGGCGCCGTCTCGTTGCAACTCGAAGTCGCCGTCCATGCCCGACAACGCCTCCAACTCCTTGCGCAGCACCACGGGCGATGCGCCCTCCCAAGCGAGTTCCGGCAGGTCGCGCGTGACCGGGCCAAAGGACGCCTCCCGAACCTCCACGTTGTCGAGTGCCAGCGACGGATGGGGTGCCGGGGCCAACGCCGACCCCACCCCGACCCGCAGTCCGTCCAGCGCCGCCGCCGCGCCGTGCACCCGCACACGGTTCAGTTCCCGCGTCTGGCCCGGCACCCCCACGGTCGCGCGGGCCATCCCCGAGGCCACGTCCACCTCGACTTGCACGTTGTGCCACCGGCC
>CAIRNV010000325.1 GCA_903880005.1 uncultured Verrucomicrobiota bacterium
GGGTTGCCCGTGTCCTTGCAAGCCGTGGGCACCGACCCCGACGTGCCGGCCCAATCGCTTCAATACTTCCTGGTGTCCGGCCCGACCAACGCCGTCGTGAATCCCACGAGCGGCGCGGTCACCTGGTACGCGGATCGCAAGGGAAGCGTGACGTTCCGGCTGGGCGTGTCCGACGGGACGTTGAGCGCGACGAACTCGGTGGAGTTGCAGGTGACGCCGTCGCCGTCGCTGCCCGTCGATGTGGCGCGGGGCGTGGGCACGGGGCTCGACCCCGGCATGACCTGGCGGACGCACCAGTTGGCCAGCGCCCGTGACAACCGGCTGTCGCTCTTGGAGGACCAGCTCAAGGGACTGCTCGGGCCGTCCATCCACGACCCGACGGGCGAGACCAACGGGGTCTTCCGCATCGACGTGGTCAACTTCGAGCAGTCGGGCGGGGCGGCGGGGATGTTCCGGACTGGTGCAGCGGGCGCCTTGGGCGTTGCGGACCGCCTGATCCCGGGCATTCCCGGGCAAGGCGGCTCAACGGACAACATCGCGGGCGAGGCCCTGGCATACCTCGAGTTCCCGGCGGCCGGCATCTACACGATGGGCGTGTCGAGCGACGACGGCTTCCGGGTGAGCGTCGGGAGCGAGACCAACCGGGCGATGCTCGTGTTGGGCGAGTTCGATGGCGGGCGCGGCACGGGCGAGACGGTGTTCGCCTTCGAGGTCACGCAGCCGGGGCTCTATCCGTTTCGGCTGACCTGGATGGAAGGCTCGGGCGGGGCCGACGTGGAATGGTATTCCATCCGGCCCGACGGCACGCGCCTGCTGGTCAACGGGGCCCAAGCCGACGCCCTCCGCGCCTATCGCGGTCGCACGGGCAACACGCCTCCGTACTTCACCAACCTCGGCGACGTGACCATCCCGGAGATGGTCCAGTACAGCCTGACGTTGCGCGGGGCCGACGCGGACATCCCGGCGCAGACGCTGACGTACAGGTGGGTCAGCGGCCCGAGCGGTTCCGGCGTGACCAACGGCGTCCTGAGCTGGCTCCCGTCAGAGACGCAGGGCCCCTCCACCAACCTGTTCCGCGTCGCCGTCAGCGATGGCGTGGCCAGCGTCACCAACGCCTTCAATGTCGTCGTCACGGAGGTCAATCGCGCGCCCACGCTCGCCTTCACGGGCAGCACCAACGTCCTCGGCGGACAGGTGCTCGCCATGACCGCCGTGGGCACCGACGCCGACCGCCCCACCAACACGTTGCGATACTTCCTCGTGTCGGGTCCCTCGGGCCTTTCCTTGGACCCCGTGACGGGCGCCATCCAATGGCTCGCGACGGGCACGGGGCTTCGGCCCGTGTCGGTGGGCGTGACCGACGGCACGGCGAACACGACGAATCGCTTTCAAGCCAACGTACTGGCGGCTCCGTTGCCGGACCTCGTGGCGTGGAATGTGACCGCGCCTAGCAACGCTCCCGCCGGGCGTCCGCTGACCCTGTCCTATGCCGTCACCAATCAAGGCACCCTCACCGCCACGAACGGATGGGTCGCAAGCATCCGCCTCATTGCCGGAACCAATTCCAGCGCCGCCGCCATCACGTCCGCCCCCGTGCTGGGTTCACTTGTCGTGACCAACGTCCTCGGGCCAGGCCAGGTCGTGGTCTTCACGAACACGTTGGCCGTGCCCGGACAGGGGCCCTTCGGCGACTCGCGCCTCGCCGTCGTCCTCGACGCAAACGGCGACATCCCCGAGACCAACGACGACAACAATGCCGCCGTCGCGCCCAACCTCACCCGCATTGCGGCGGCCCTGAACATCGAGGTCTCGGCCGCCCGCATCCCCGAGGATGGAAGCGTCGCGTCGAGGCTCGTCGTGCAACGCAACGGCGACCGCACGGTCCCGTTGTCGGTCGTCCTGACCCTTTCCGACACCACGGAGCTGGCTTTTCGCGGCGCCGCGGCAGGGTTGGCGTCCACGAATGTCCTCATACCCCAAGGCGAGGGAACCGTGGCCATCGATGTCGTGGGCGTTCGGGATGGCATCCTCGACGGCCCGCAGGTCGTCGTCGTCACGGCCAGCGCTGTCGGTTACGTCCCCGGCGCGGCCACGTTGGAGGTGTCGGAGGTGGACGTGCCCCGGCTCACGTTGGAGGCGGGAACGAATTCGGTGGTGGAAGGCAGGACGATTCCGTTTCGCGTGACCCGCGACGGGCCGTTGTCCGCGCCCCTGACCGTGACGCTTGCCAGTTCCAACCCAGGGCAACTGAGCCCGCCCACCGTCGTCACGCTGCCGGCCGGCAGCAATACATGGGCGTTCGCGGTGCTGGCGGTGGACGACGTGAACGCTGAGCCGTCGCAGTCCCATACGATCACGGCCAGCGCCGACGGCTTCGACGGCGGCCAGGCGACGATCACGGTCGAGGACAACGACGTGCCGTCGATTGTGGTGAGCCTTTCGGCTGGAAGCGTGGGCGAGGGCGCGGGCTCGCAAGCCGTGTCCATGACGGTCACGCGCGACCCCGTGGGCTCGGGCGCGCTGGCGATCGAGCCGTTCGCCTCGGACCCCAACCTCGTCGTCACCCCGTTGCAGATCTCGATCCCGGCAGGCCAGGCCTCGCGCAGCTTCCCCGTTGGCGTCGTGAATGACGCGCGGGTGAACGGGGACCGCGTCGTGAGCCTTGGCGCCTATGTGCTCGCGGCGGGCACGGGGCAACGGCTCGGGACGGCGCGCCCCGCCACGCTGACGGTGCGCGATGACGACGGCCCCACGTTGTCGTTGGTCGCGGCGCAACGCCTCGTTCCCGAAGGGCGCAACCCGGCCACGCTGCTGACGATTTCCCGCAACACGCCCACGACCAACAGCATCGTGGTTGTGCTTTCCAGCAGCCTCACCAACGAGGCCCGCGTGCAAGCCAACGTGACGTTGCCCTCGGGCAAGTCCTCGGTGGACGTGCCCCTCATCACGGTGGCCGACGGCGTTGCCGACGGGAGCAAGTCAGTCGTGCTCACGGCCTCGGCGACAGGGTTCGCGCCCGGGGTCGAAACGATCGTGGTCAGCGACACCGACCTTCCAGACATGGTGGTGCAGGCGATCGACGGACCCACGAACGCCGTTCCCCAGCAACGCGTGTCGGTCACGTATCGCATCGCCAACATGGGCCTCTCGGCGGCCCCGGCTGGCACGCTCACCCGGCTGTACCTCTCGCGTGACAACGTCGTGGGCGACGACGTCCTCGCTGCCCAGTTCCGCACGCCGGCCGCGCTGGCCGTGGGCGAGCAGTTGGTCCGCACCGAGTCCATCGACCTGCCCGTCGCCGCCGGGGACTACTGGCTCGTGGTGGAGACCGACGCCGAGCAGTCCATGGCGGAGGTTCTCGAGGACAACAACGTCGCGATCGGCCCGCGCCCCATTGCCGTCCGGACGGACTACGGGGCGTGGGTGGCCACGGACGTGACGCGAGCAGCGGCGGGTTCAGGAGTGGCCTTGTATGGAAAGACGACGAACAACGCCGGCGTCGCCGTGGGGCTGAAGCCGGCGTTGATCCGGGCGCGCGTCCGTGGCACGGAACGCGTCTTCTCCGTCACGTCGGATGCGGCGGGCAAC
>CAIRNV010000326.1 GCA_903880005.1 uncultured Verrucomicrobiota bacterium
GCCCAGGGCGACGCCGATCCATGCAGCCGCCATGGTGCGTTCGAGGCGGGCGGGCCTTGGACGATCAGCAGGGGAGTTTGCAGGGCGCATGGCGTGGCGAGGGTGGGGCTTTCGCGGGCAGCCTTGGGGCTACTGGATGCGCATGATGTAGGCCAAGACGTAGTACGGAGGCATGACCCCGAATGGTTGCCCCTCCCCGGTGAAGGTCGTCTCCATCGTGCCCAGCGTGACCTCGTGCGTGTGGGAGCCACCCGTGGATGTCGAGTTGGCGGTTGCATTGATGCCGGCCACGCGGCGCCGGTTGATCTCGGTGTCGGCAGGATTGTAGGGCAATTGGTCGCTTCCCACGATCGAGAAACCCCAGCCCGACTCGTACGAGTGATCGTGGGTGCCCGAAGACACGATCTCCATCGGGGCCGGATCGATGACGTGCCGGTGCTGGGGCATCTGGGAAAGGGTGAGGGTGAATTGCTCGGCTCCACCCACCTGCCCGACCTCCCTCGGGCTCAAGCCTTGGCCGGTGCCGCCGCCCATGACGAATCGCGCGCGGAGGTCGGGGGTCTGGATGGAGTTGGTGGTCCTTCCATCGCACAACACCCATCCGGCGGGCACGGCGGTTCCCGACCATGGGACGATGCCCCCCACGGGGATGAAGCCGCGCCCGTTCACCTTGCTGGCCTTGAGGGTGCCCCCGACGCGCCCGGTTCCCGTGGCCTTGATACGTGTGGCCACCATGTCCCCGCCCACGTCGAGGGTGGCGGCCGGGGCGGGTTGCAGGATGCCGGCGTAGGGCCCGGAGACGCTGAGGACGGTTTGGTTGGAACTGTTGGCCAGGCGCTCGGCCGTGACGGCGTGCTTGGCAAGGAAGGCGTACGGCACCGGCGGCAGGAGCACACGCGGCATGATCGTGAGGTCCCCGCCGCCCGAGCCCCTGCCGATGGCGGTGACCTGCAAGTAACGACGCGACGTCGTGCCGGAGGTGAACACGGTCAACAACGGGGGCCACGGGTCGCGCCCGGTGACATTGCCCTCGCCCAGCACGACGCTGAACTGCCCGGCGTCCACCATGGCCACCTGTTCCTCGCCCCACAGGGGGGCGCCGCCGGTGGGCGAGTCATAGAGGCGGAAGACGAGGCGCGTGTTGGCGGGGTTGGTGGAGTTGAGGGGAACGCCGTCGCTGTCGATCAGCATCCCTTGATAGGTCAGGAAGCCCGGCGGCAACGGGTTGGGAGCGGGTCCCTTGCCTGCATTGCCGGCCAGGACGGTCAGGCGCCCCGTGCCCGTGCCCTCGTAGTAAGGGTCATCCACGGTTGCCACGATCGCATACCGCCCCACGTACACTGGCACGGTGGGCTTGCCGTCGAAGGTGAAGACCAGCTTGAGGTTGGCCGGGTCGGTGGTGGCGGAGACCCGGGGCTGGGTGCCGTCGTAGGTATAGACGAGGGAGGCCACGGTGACGGTGGCCTGCTTCTTGGCGATCACGAGGGTCCCCGTGGCCGTGCCTGCCTGCGTGTCCGCATTGGCCACCGTCGCGACCACCGCGTAGGAGCCGGGCTCGGTCGGGGCGGTGGTGCTGCCGTTGTAGGTGAACACCACCGGGGCATTCGCCGGCAGGGTGGTGACAGAGGGCACCTTGGGGCTGCCGTCGTACGCTTGCGAGAGGTTGCCGAGGGTGATGACCACCGTCTGCCTCACCTGCACGACCAGCTCGCCCGAGACGATTGCGAGGGCAGACTGCATCCCCGAGGCCAGTCCGGCGCCGGCGATGGATGGCATGGGCGGGATGCCCGTGACGGCACCGCCGGCGTCGGCGGCGACCAGCTTGTACGTCCCCACGCCCAGCGGCGTGCCCGCCGCCAACACCTCGACGGTTGTTCCGGCCGACAACGCGAGGTTGCCCGACGCAATCCGGAGGGGCGGCGTGACGCCGGCGATCACCGACAACCGCCCGGACCCGGCGGCCACGTTGCCGCGCAAGGTGGCGGTGCCCGAGGACACGGAGAGGCCCTGGCCCGAGGCCAGGCTGAGGCCCGAAGGACGCGCCGACACGTCCAGCACGGTGGAGTTGGCAAGGGTGACACCAGGCGTTCCGCCCAGGGTACCCGTCGCCGAGAGGGTGAGGGTGCCCCCCGAAACCGTCGTCGGCCCGGTGAAGGTGTTCGAGGCGGAGAGCGTGAGCGTCCCGGTGCCCGCCTTCACGAGCGCGCCGGAGCCGGAGATGACATTGCCCACGGCCAGGGCGTCGCCGCGGTTGAAGGCGAGGGTGCCGTTGTTGACCACGTTGGCCGACCCGAGCGTGCCCGAGTTGCCCCCGTCGCCCACCTGCAAGGTGCCCGCCGCGACGGTCGTGACGCCCGAGTAGGTGTTGGCCCCCGAGAGGATGACCGTGCCCGGCCCCGAATGAGTGAGGGACGCCGTGCCGGAAATGGCACCGGGGATGGTGAACTCGCCGCTTCGTTGAATGGTCAGGTTGCCGGAGACGGACACCGCACCAAGGCCGAGCGTGCCGGTGGAGCCACCGTCGCCCACCCGCAGGTTGCCCGCATTCGCCGTCGTCGTGCCCGAGTAGGTGTTGGTGCCGGTGAGGGTGAGCGTGCCGGAGCCCTCATGGACCAGCGCGCCGGAGCCCGAGATGGCGTTGGGGACGGTCACGGCATCGCTGCGACGCCATGCGAGGGTTCCTTGGTTGGTGATGGCGCCGCCGCCCAGGGTGCCGGCGGTTCCGCCCGCCCCCACCTGGAGCCGGCCGGCGGCGACGGTGGTGGCGCCGTCGTAGGAATTGGTGGCGACGAGGACCAGGGTGCCCGCGCCATCCTTCAGCAGCGCGCCGGTGCCGGAGACCACGTTGCTGTAGGTCACGGTGTCGCTGCGGTTGAAGGCGAGGGTGCCGTGGTTGACCACGTTGGCGGAACCGAGCGTGCCGTTGGTGCTGCCGTTGCCCACCTGCAAGGTGCCGGCCATGATCGTGGTGAGGCCGGTGTAGGTGTTGGTGGCGGTCAGGATGGTGGTGCCCGGGCCCGACTGCGTGACGGTGCCGAAGCCCGAGATCAGGTTGGTGACCAGCAACGGGCCCGAACGATTGAAGACCACCGAGGAGGAATTGACGATCGGTCCCGAGCCCGGCGTGCCCGTGTCGCCGCCGTTGCCGATGCTGAAGGTGCCGCCGTTCACCGCAATGCCGCCGGTGAACGAGTTGTTGCCGGTCAATGCCAGCGTGCCGGCAGTGACCGTCACCGTGGACGGGGAACCAGCCACGACCGCACCGGGGTTCAGGGCGATGCTCGGGGTGTAGGTGTTGCGGGAATCGGTCGTGGGATAGTTGGTCTCCGTGTCCAGGACCAACCACGTCGAGTTGTCGTTGCTGGCCTCCACGCGCCAACTGACGGGATCGCGGCCCGGCATGTCGTTGGCCGTGCCAAGCCGATAGGCATCGGCCCGCACCGGGACGCCGAAGTCGAGGACCAGGGGGTTGGTCTTGGTGGAATCAAACCACTTGGTCGTCAGGTTGTTGTCGCTGGCCTGCGAGGGCGGGAATCCCGCGTTGCTGCCGCCCGGGTTGGTGGCCGTGGCGCCCCCCAGACGGTTGCCCGCCCAGAGCATCTGGAACTCGGACAATTGAACGGCATCCGCCGTCGCGCCTCCCTTCAACAGCGTGGGGACCAGCCGGTAATAGCGGTAAAACCGGATGGCGAGATCCTCGAGGGTGGTGGAGATCACGTTCGTGCCCAGCTTCTCGTACCGGACGGTGCCGGCCTCGGTGAGGTTCAGCGCGCTGCCCGCCACGTCGGCCAGCACGGAGGAACC
>CAIRNV010000327.1 GCA_903880005.1 uncultured Verrucomicrobiota bacterium
CCCATCCACTGGTGCTCGTCGGTGTTGTCGTAGGTGAACCAGTCGTCCTCGGCGGTGCCGGCGATGTCGAGGATGTTGCGAACGCCGGTGGAATGGATGGCGAGGCCCGAGCCATCGGGGCGGATGCGAACGACGCCGCCCCCGTGGAGGTTGACGAGGCGACCGTCGCGGCCGCGGGCGTTGAAGAGGCCCTTGTCGCCGACGGCGACATGGAAGAAGCCGTCGAGGCCGAGGCGGAAGTTGGCGGGGACGTGGTCGTTCCAGTCGAGGGCCCAGGGGTTGGGGTTGGTTTGGTCCAGCAACTCCTCGCGGTCGCGCCCGACGCCATGGTCGTCGCGGAAGACGGAGAAGCGAGGATTGTGGAGGACGTAGAGGCGGCCTTCGAGGTATTGCATGCCAAAGACGGCATGGAGGCCCTCGGCGAAGACGGTCCAGCGGCCGCTGGTGTCGCGGCAGAGGATGCGGCCCTCCGCGACATGGGCGGGCCGGGAGATGTCCATGGGATCCTCGGCGACGAAGACGCGGCCGTCGGGGGCGCAGGCGACGACGGAGGGGTGACGCAGGACCGGGGCTTGGGCGACGAGCGAGATGCGCCAGCCGGCCCTGGGGCGCGGCGCGGCGGGTTCTGGGGTGGCGGCCGGTGCGGGAGGCGGGGACAGGAGGAGGACGGCGGCCAGGATGAGGCAGGAGCGAAGGCGCACAGGAACAGGCTTCGCGCGGCGTGACGGGGATTCAACTGCGAAGTCTAAGCCGGAACGATTCAGTTGGATCGGTCGTGCTTGCTGGATCTTCTTTCGCAAGAGCTTCGTCCTTCGCTCGTTACGGGCCTGGAACTGGCCCGCGCCTCGCTCGCTCCTCGTCTTGCAAAAGAATCTGCGGCGCCATCACTTCCCTCCCCACGGAATCGTTCCGGCTAGAATCCTTGCAACCCGGCCTTTTGGACGTCCGAAAGCGAGCCAAACCTGGCATCGGACGGCAGGAATCCCACGGCTTCGTCGAGGAAGTACATGAACTCGAAGAAGGTGGCGGGAATCACCCGAATGTTGAACCGCCGCAGGTACATGTCCTTGATCTGCGCGTCGTTCCTCGGAAACACGGCGTACCAATTCCGCCGGTTCGCGCGCCGGGCGAAGTCGAACACGATCGAGGAGATGTCGAAGTCCATGAAGGAGTAGCCGACGAAGAGGACATACTTGTCCTCCAGGCCCTCGAAGTAGTGCTCCAGCATCAGCTTCCGATTGTTGATGATCTCGTAGTAGTCGAATTGCGTGATCACGACCCCGCCCTCAGCCACCAGCTTGTTGCGGTTGTCCACCGAGCCATGGGGCTTGTAGAGGGGCGTGTAGCCGTTCCTTCCAACGGGATGAAACACCTCCTTCAGCCGGGACGCCTGCTGCAACTGGTACCAGCCTTGCTCGATCAGCGTGTCGTAGTTCGTCGTGAAGAGGTCCTTCGGCTGGAGGAACGGCAGGCATGCGTGCTGCCACAAGCTACGTTCCGTGCGGAACAACTCGGCCAACACGTCCATGATGGCCGCACGGGATGCATGCGCCTCCACGATGGCGGCCGCGTGCTCGAGGCTCATCAGGCCGAGGTTGGAAAAGTCGAAGCCTGCCCTCTCGTCCGGCGCCAGCATGAATCGCCGCCAAAGCTCGTTGCGCAGGAAGTACGCCGTCGGGAGTGGTTGGCCGTGGATGTTTGCCGCGCCCACCGACGCGCCAGCGCCGAGGAAGATCACCAAGTTCCGCCGAATGTAGTCCCATTGGGAGACGAAGTTGTCGAAACCATCATCCCGCAGCTCCTCAAAGCGAAGCCGGTAAGGCGTGCTGCTCGGTACGACGATTCGGTGATCCTTAGCCATGATGTCCCCATCTCGCCCCGATTCGCGCGGCCGTGGCAAGACCTCGCAACCACCAAGGATAGCGAGACATCACGGATGCGACCGGGTCGCCGTCGGCATGCTTCTCGTGGCTGGCGCATGCCACAAGTACATTGTACCAGCCCGAAAAGTCCCGGGCCTTCCGCGCTCCCAGGGTTGAGTGCACAAGACGCTTTCGAGAACAACGACAACTTCGGTTTGGGCCGCTTCGCGATGGCTGCGCGTCGTCCGAAGAGACATCGCGGCATCTGCTCGCTGATCACAATGAACCCGCCCCGGCTGCGCCGCCCGGTGATCCGTGTCGGGCGACGCTGTTTCTGGTTTCCCATCGGCGGCCGGGTTGGGGCAGGCTCCAGTCAATCCCATGGTGATAATCAAGGCGCGTGATGAATCCGTTTCTGGCTGAAGGTTTGGGCACGGCGTTGCTGGTCCTGCTGGGCGACGGCGTGGTGGCGAACGTCGTGTTGCGACAGACGAAGGGACATGCCTCCGGCTGGATCGTGATCACGGCGGGTTGGGCGATGGCGGTCACGTTCGCGGTGTATTGCGTGAACGCGTTCAGCGGCGCCCACCTGAACCCGGCGGTGACCGTGGGGTTGGCCTCCATCGGGAAGCTCGATTGGGCCTTGGTGCCGGGGTACATCGCCGGCCAGATGCTGGGGGCGTTCCTCGGTGCCGTCCTGGTCTGGCTCGCCTACCTGCCCCATTGGCGGGCCACGGAGGATCCCGGGGCCAAGCTCGCCGTGTTCTGCACGGGACCGGCTCTTCGCAGCCCCATGGCCAACCTCGCCTGCGAGGCCATCGGGACGGCCGTCCTCATGCTGGGCGTGCTGGCGATCCTTTCGCCCAAAAACCTCCTCCCGAATTCCGGCTTCGAGAAGGGCTTCGCCCCGGCCTTGGTCGGCGTGATGGTGTGGTCCATTGGCCTGTCCCTGGGCGGCCCGACCGGCTATGCGATCAACCCGGCGCGCGACCTGGGGCCACGCCTCGCCCATGCGTTGTTGCCGCTGCCGGGCAAGGGCGGGTCCGACTGGCCCTACGCATGGGTCCCGGTCTTGGGCCCGACCGTCGGCGGCGTCGTGGGCGCATGGATCTACCGGTGGTTGTGGGGCTCATGATGCCATCCATGCAACGGCACGAACCACGAGGGTCGGCCGGGGTGTCCGGGACGGCGGCGCTGGCCCCGCCGTGCTGGCCCGCGACCCAGCCCACGCGCGGTGACGTTTTCCATCCACCATTGATCCCCGTCTGCAACCTGCCTCACCCATGAAAGCCGTCCTCGCCCTGGACCAAGGAACCACCAGCTCGCGCGCCATCCTGTTCGACCACTCCGGCGCGGTGGTGGCCGTCGCGCAAAAGGAGTTCCCGCAGATCTTCCCGAGGCCGGGCTGGGTGGAGCATGACCCCGGCGCCATCTGGTCGTCCCAATGGGAGGTGGCGCGCGCCGTGCTCGCGAAGGCTGACATCGCCCCGTCGGACATCGCCGGCATCGGCATCACGAACCAACGCGAGACCACCGTCGTCTGGGACCGCAAGACGGGCCGTCCCATCCACAACGCCATCGTGTGGCAGGACCGCCGCACGGCCCCGATGTGCGATGCCTTGAAGCGGCGCGGCCTGGCGCCGTTGATCCGACGCAAGACGGGGCTCGTCGTGGACGCGTACTTCAGCGCGACCAAGCTGGCGTGGATCCTCGCGAACGTCCCGGGGGCGAAGGCCAAGGCACGCCGGGGCGAGCTGGCGTTCGGCACCGTGGACTCGTGGCTCACATGGAACCTGACCGGGGGCAGGGTCCACGTGACGGACGTGACCAATGCGTCGCGCACGATGTTGTGCAACCTCCGCACGGGCGACTGGGACGACGAGTTGCTGGAGTTGTTTGGCGTGCCGCGCGCGATGCTGCCGGAGGTGCGATCCTCCAGCGAGGTGGTCGGCGAGGCGATGCTGGGCTCCGTGCCGGTGAAGATCGCGGGCATCGCGGGCGACCAGCAAGCCGCGTTGTTCGGGCAGGTATGCCACGCGCCCGGCATGGCGAAGAACACGTACGGAACGGGTTGCTTCATGCTGATGAACACCGGCACGAAGCCCGTCGCCTCCAGGAACCAGCTCCTGACCACGGTGGCGTGGCGCGTGGGCGGCGTCACGGAGTACGCCCTCGAAGGCAGCGTGTTCATCGCGGGCGCGGCCGTCCAATGGCTGCGCGACGGCCTGGGCATCATCGCGTCGAGCGCCGACGTGGAGGGCCTTGCGGCGTCGGTGGGGGACAACGGTGGCGTGTACCTCGTCCCGGCGTTCTCCGGCCTGGGCACGCCGCATTGGGATCCCTACGCGCGCGGCACCATCGTGGGCCTGACCCGCGGCAGCACGGCGGCGCACGTGGCCCGGGCCACCCTCGAGGGCATCGCCTTCCAGGTCCGCGACGTCCTCGAGGCCATGCACCGCGACGCCGGCATCCGGTTGCGCGAGCTTCGCGTGGATGGCGGCGCCTCCGCCAACAACCTCCTCATGCAGTTCCAGTCCGACATCCTCGGCGTCCCCGTCGTGCGGCCCCGGGTGGCCGAGACGACGGCGTTGGGAGCCGCGTACTTGGCGGGCCTGGCGACGGGCTTCTGGAAGGATCGACAGGAGATCGCCCGCCCATGGCAGGCGGACCGTCGATTCGTCCCCGGGATGCGTCCGGCTCGGCGCAAGGAGTTGTTGCAGGGATGGGAGAAGGCCCTGGGCCGCGCCAAGGGCTGGGCCAAGGAATGACGCATGGGACGTGGCCGCCCGGCGCCGGACGCGGCGCCCCCACGGGCCCACACAGCCTTGCCTTCATGACCTCGTTCATCACCCGGCTGCGACGCGCGTTGCGTGGCCCCTGCGGGCTCGCCCCGGGCACACCCTTGGTCGTCGCCGTCTCCGGCGGGGCCGACTCCATGGCCCTGCTTCACGGGCTCGCACGGCTGCCGTCGCGCGAGCGCCACCCGGTCACCGTGGCCCACCTGGACCACCAGCTCCGCGGCGAGGAGGCGCGCGCCGACGCCCGCTTCGTCCACGAATGGGCCACCGCGCTTGGTCTTCCCTGTGTCACGGAGTCGGTCGCGGTTCGCGACGCCGCCGAGCGGACCCGCGAGGGTCTCGAGACCACGGCCCGCCACCTCCGGCACCAGTTCCTCGCACGGGTCGCCTTCGGGTGTGGCGCCCGCCACGTGGCCTTGGCGCATCATGCGCGGGACCAGGCCGAGTTGTTTTTCCTGAGGTTGCTTCGCGGGGCGGGGACGGAGGGGCTCGCGGGCATGCGACACCACGGGCCATCGCCTGCGGAGCCCGCGGTGACCCTGGTGCGGCCGGTGCTCGACGAGCCCCCGGAAACCCTCCGCGAATGGCTCGTCGCACAGGGGCTGCCGTGGCGCGAGGATGCCTCCAACCAAGACACGACGATCCCTCGCAACGCCGTCCGCCATGCCTTGCTCCCCGTGCTCGACACGCTGGCCGGGGCGTCGGTGGTGGGGCGGGTCGTGCGTGCCATGACGGTGCTGCGGGAGGAATCGGACTTCATCGAGGCAGCCTTGCGCGAGGCGTTGGGGGACGGGGCACGGGCCGGCGAGCTTCCGCCCGCCTTGCGACGGCGCGCCATCGTCCGGCAGCTCATCGCCCTGGGCCACGAGCCCACGCATGAGTTGGTCGAGCACCTCGCCACGCGACCGCACAAGGCTCGCCATGTCCGGGGAGGACATGCCGTGGTCGCGAGCCCGGGGAGCAAGGTTCGCCGCGTGGTCGCGCCGTCCCGGCGACCCCAGCCCGTGCCGGACGCAAGCCCCATCCGCGTGGTGTTTCAGGACGAGGTAGGCGAGGTGCGATGGCCCGGCGCCCGGGTTGCGTGGTCCATCACCTGTCGCAGACCCGATGTCCGGCGCGCCCGGGCGGAGCAGGGGAAGGCGTGGTTGGACGCGGACAAGGTGGGCCGGGGGATGGTGTGGCGACGCTGGAGGGCCGGGGATCGGTTTCGTCCGTTGGGTGCCCCGGGGACGGCCAAGGTGGGGGACTTGTTCACGAACCGCCGCGTGCCGCGCGAGGACCGTGCGGGTCGGTGGGTGGCCGAGGCCACCGATGGGATGATCTGCTGGGTCGAAGGATGGCCCTGCGGCGAGGCATTCAAGGTCACCGCCACCACGAGGCGCTTCCTCCGGATCCAGTTCAGCCGGGACAAGACCCGGAACGAGCCACGGACGAAGCCCTTGCCGAAGAACATCTCGCCGCCGTGACGGCTCCATCAGCTTCGTACTGGCCAAGGCGAAGCGAGGCCGCTGGGGATTTGAATGCACGTCGGACGCGATGCCTTCCCATGCCCGGGGGTACCACGCTCCTACGGCTCGCGTGCCCCATCCGCGTTTTGAGGGAGGGAACGTTCAGTGAGTGGCTGATGTGTGGCATGGGCGACGGTCTGAGGGCGGCCGAGATCGCCGAAAACCAAGAACCACGGATGCCACGGATCTGGCGGGTCGCGGGATGGGTTGGGCCGTAGTCCTCAAGACCCGCGCCCCTTATCCGTGTGGTCCGAGTCATCCGTGGTTTCATTGCACGGTCACGACCCATGGGCTGAGAGGTCTTGTACCACGGATTTCACGGATGCCACGGATCTTGCGGGTCGCGGGATGGGTTGGGCCGTCGCCCCCAAGACCCGCGCCCCTTATCCGTGTGGTCCGTGTCATCCGTGGTTCGATTGCACGGTCACGACCCGTGCCCCGACCCAGGGGCCGAGATCCCATTCGAGACAACGAGCTTCCTGACGTAGCCGAGGCGGAGCGAGGCCGTTGGGAGGGGGGAGATGGAACAACAAATTCCTCAGGAAAGCGTGGAGCGAGCGCGGCGCGTGCGGGGACGAAACTTGGATCCAAGGAAGGACGAAGCCCTTGCAAGCATGTCGCCCCCCTCCCGTGTGGCGGGTCAGCGCTTGGACAGCTCCAGGATGTCGTCCAACGCGGGCAGCACGGTCCACGCCTGCCCGCGCCGGACCACCAGCCGACCACACGGATGGGCGTTCCGCTCGGCCTCGTTGACGGAGAGCACCTGGATGCGCGGCCCAGCCTTGATCTCGCGGGCCGCGCGAGGCGTGAGGCGCAGCGGGGCCCCGTTGAAGGCCATCGCGATCTCCCATCCGCCGACCCCCTCCTTCGCGGCAACGGGATTGGGCTGGACCAACCCGGCGAACCGTCGAGCCCATCCGAGGTCGGGCTCCCGCACGAGGACACGTAGCGTCTCGGGCTGGGCGGCCATGTGTCGCGCCAGGGAGAACGCCGGGCCTTGCCGTGCCGACGCCAGCAGGACGTCGGACGGATCCATGCCCAGGAAGTTGCGGCCGTTGAACTCGCCGTGGTCATTGCGGGTGCCCTTCTGTCGGGCGCGATGCCAGGACGCGTAGTCGTTGGAGGTCCGGAGGCAGACCTCGAAGTGGACGTGCGCGCGGTCCTTGCTGATGCGTTGCCGCGTGTTCGACGTCCGGCCCATGATGCCGATGGCCTGCCCCGCGCGAACGGCTCGGCCGACCCGCACGGCCTTGTCCACGGAGGCCAGGTGCGCGTAGAGGGTGTGAACCTCCACTTGGTCGATCACGTGCCGGAGCACGATGTAGTTGCCGTAGTTGGAGAGCCCGGGCCGCAGGTTGACGTAGGCCACGACGCCGTCGGCCGACGCCAGAACGGGGTCCGTGGGCTCGCCACGGCGGTCCTGCTGGATGGAGCGGATGTCGATGCCCTCATGGAACTGTCGTCCTTCCGAGCGGACGCATCCAAACTGGCCGCTCTCCCAGGGTTTGCCGGCCGTGCCGACGAGGAAGCGTTCGCTGGGGCGGCCGAGGTCGAGCAGGCTGCGGTTGCTGGTGGGGAGCTGGAAGGTCTGCGCGAGGGCGAGGGCATGGAACGCGCCGGCGAGCCAGCAGACGGCCAGGCGGGGCAAGGCGGGGCGCATCATTTCAGGAACAGGTCTTCCTCGGACGATTCCTTCGCCTTGGCCTTGGCTTTGGCCTTTGCCTTGGCGGACTTCGGGGGCTTCGGCGGCTTTTGTTGGTTGCCCAGCTTGATGGCGACGTTGTTGAGGCCCCGGACGATCCGCTCGGACTCCTCGCGGGAGGCGTCGGGAGTGAAAACGATGACGCCGTCCTCCAGCGACTTGGGCGGGATGGGGGCGGCGATCCACCGGGCCTCGGTCCACTTCGCCCACACGGCGACGTGGCGGCCGGGATTCGACGCCGTCCACATCTGGAGGCGCATCGCCCCCTGGGAGTTGTACCGCACGTAGATCATGTGCCCGCCAATGCCATCGACGACGCGTGCCTCCTCGATGAATCCCTCATCCACGAAGGGGCTTCGTTCGACGGTGAAGGTGAGCGTGTTGGTGCGGAGGACCTGGACCTTGCCACTGCCCACGCCGCCCGAGCTGGTCTCCATGTGCAGGCGCAACGAGCTCGCCTGCTTCTCTGGCTTGGCATCCTTCGGCGCGGCGTCCTGGTCCGCCTTCTTCTTGGCCCCGTCCGACCCCGTCGCGCAGCCCGTCATCCACAGGGCCATGCACAACCCGAAAAAGAGATTGAAGGCTCCCCGCTGAATCCGCATCGTGTCTCGCACAAGTTCGGAAATCCTTCCGCAGCATACTCCTTATGGGCAAGCAGCATAACAAGGTCGAGAAGCGTCGTCGTCGTGTGTCCTATTCCCGTCGCAAGAAGGAAAACGCGAAGTCGGCGGCCGCCCGGGCCAAGTAAGGGTCCCGGACCCATGGTCCCGGCCCAAGGGGCACCGTCATCGCCCCGTCCGCGTAGAATGCATCCCGGGGGCTTGCACGCGTGAAGCGCATCGAGGGGTGGTTTGTCACCCAAGTTTATCACGCCGCCTTGGGCCAAGGCTGGCAAGCCTTGAACAAGGAGTTGTTGGCCGAGTGCCACCAAGTCGCCGACGCAGACGGCGACGGCCGCCGGTGGTCCCGTCGTAATTATCCCGGCGGCTACACCTCCTACGGCTCGATCGACAAGGTCCACCGCCTCTCCAGCACCTTCATGGAGCTGGAGCGCCGCCTGGGCCGTCACGTCGCGGCGTTTGCCAAGTGCATGGACTGGGACCTCGGCGGCCGACGACTCGGGATGACGGATTGCTGGATCAACATCATGCCCAAGGGCGTCGCCCATGGGTTGCACCTGCACCCCAACTCCGTTGTCAGCGGCACCTACTACGTCAGGACGCCCGCAGGTTGCCCGGGTCTCAAGTTCGAGGATCCGCGCCTGAGCCGCCTCATGGCCGCTCCGCCGCGCCTCGCGGATGCACGGCCCATCCACCGAGCCCATGTCACCTACCCGGCCCGGGCCGGGCACGTCACCTTGTTCGAGAGCTGGCTCCGCCATGAAGTGGCGGCCAACCCCCTGGGCTCCGAGCGCATCAGCATCAGCTTCAATTACGACTGGGCTTAGCCGGGACGATTCAGTTGGGAGGGAAGTGATTGCGCAGCAGATTCTTTCGCAAGACGAGGAGTGAGCGAGGCGCGGGCCGGTACGAGGCCCGTAACGAGTGAAGGACGAAGCCCTTGCGAAAGAAGATCAAGCAAGCACGACCGATCCAACTGAATCGTCCCGGCTAAGCCGGAAGGATTCAGTTGGGAGGCCTTCTTAAAGCGGCGGTTTTTCCCACACGACGGGCTGGGGGCCGCGCCTCCCGTTCAAGTCCGACACCATCATGAACACGAGCAACGCATACGTGGGGATCGAGATTGGGGGGACCAAGCTGCAATTGGTCCTCGGCGACGGCCAGGGTGCCATCCGCCGGCGCGTCCGGCTTGCCGTGGACCCGGCCGCAGGCGGGGAGGGCATTCGCTCGCAGATCGCCGGTGCCTTGCCAGGGCTGTTGCACGAGGGCCGTGTCGCGGCGGTCGGCGTTGGATTCGGCGGGCCCGTGGATTGGCGGACAGGCCATGTCTGTTGCTCCCACCAGGTCAAGGGTTGGCATGATTTTCCCCTGGGCGACTGGCTGCGGGGCGTGTCCGGATTGCCCGTGCACGTGGACAACGACGCCAACGTGGCGGCCTTGGGCGAGGCGTTGATGGGATCCGGCAAGGGGCGGAACCCGGTCTTTTGGATCAACATGGGGAGCGGCGTTGGCGGCGGGTTGGTGGTGGATGGACGCATCTACCACGGGCAACGCCCGGGCGAATGCGAGATCGGCCATGTGCGGCTCGACAAGTCGGGCACGACCGTGGAGGAACGGTGCTCGGGTTGGGCCGTGGACCGTCGGCTACGGGAGGTGGTGGCCCTCCATCCGGCGGGGCCGTTGGCGACGCGGATCGGTGGCGTGGAAGGGGGCGAGGCGCGGCACCTGGCGGCGGCCTTGGGCGAGGGGGACGTGGGGGCGCAGGCGGTCCTGAGCGAGTTGGCGGACAACCTGGGGTTTGCCTTGTCGCACGTGGTGCAGTTGCTGCACCCGGACGTCATCGTGGTGGGCGGCGGATTGTCGTTGGTGGGCGAGCCCTTGAGGTCGGCGATGGCCGAGGCCTTGCGGCGGCATGTGATGGACGCGTTCCAACCGGGTCCTGAAGTGCGACTGGCTGGGCTGGGTGAGGACTCGGTTCCGGTGGGTGCCTTGGCGTTGGCCGGGACGAGCCCATGCCCTGCCGATGCGGGGTGACAAGCGATGGACCGGGCTCGTGCGGGAGGGGACGCAGCTCGGACGACCGGCCTAATCCGGAACGATGCAGTTGGATCGGTCGTGCTTGCTGGATCGTCTTTCGCAAGAGCTTCGTCCTTCGCTCGTTACGGGCCTGGCACTGGCCTGCGTCTCGCTCACTCCCCGGCTTGCGAAAGAATCTGCGACGCAATCACTTCCCTCCCAACTGCATCGCTCCGGCTAATGGCGCCTAAATGCCTCACTGGGGTTTGGGATCATCCAAATCCTCCGGCGGAGCCCAACGCTCTGCTCATGCTGTAGGCCGCGTGCCCTCACGCGGCGGCAAGGATGCCACATCTCGGTGTGCCGAGGGCAGCGTGGCAACGGCATCTTGCCGCGGATCCATGCTGGGCCAAGCGGCTGGAAGCCGCTTCCACTTTCACCCGGACCTCTTGGAAGGTGGCGGCGGCATCCTGCCGCTGGACGTGATCCAGCCAGAGCCGAGACGGCTCTGCCACGTTTCCGCCGGGAGGCCTCATGGGCAGGAAAAAGGCCGGGACGCGAACGGCGTCCCGGCCGTGGCCTTGGCTTGGATCCAGCGGCGGTTGCCTACTGCTTCAGGCGGAAGAGCTGGGCGGCGGCGGAGGGCGCGACGGAGGCGGAGTTGCCGCTCACGCCCGCCACGGGCGACCAGGGGCCTTGGAGGGTGGGCGCGGATTCCAAGGTGAAGCCGGTGGTGCCCGCAGGCCATGACACCACGACGTTGGCTCCGGACCGGGCGATGGAGAGGGCCGGGGCCACGGGCGGCGCCACGGGGGCCATGGGCGAGGCGAAGTCCACCCAGGCGAAGTAGAAGTCGGTGTCGCGCGTCGGGAAGACGTCGTAGCCGGACGCGCCAGGCTCCACGTGGCGTGCCTCGACGACGAACTTACCGTTGATGTACTCCCAGGCGAGGACGCCGTCGTCGGCGACGAGGGGTTGGCCGGGGAGGGTGCCGCAGTTCTGGAGGACGAGCATGCCGTCCTTGTCGGTCTTGCCGGGGAGGGTGATCTCGTAGCGGCCGTTGGAGGCGCGTGCGACGGAGAAGTTGCCGGCGCCGGCGGCCTTGCTGCCGTTCGCGTTCACCTTGCCGCCCACGAGGTTGTAGGTGGTGTAGGGGATGTAGAGGAACGCGAAGTCGGACTGGCCCTCGTTGGCGTAGGTGGTGGGGGAGGGGTCCTCGTCATCGATGCGGATGGCCACGCTCCAGCCGGAGTTGTCGCCGGACGGCGTGGCGGTGATGAAGGCGCCACGGTTGTCGGTCGAGTCGTCGGTCGAGATGGTGAACAACATGCCGTCGGCGGGGCTGGCGCCCGGGATGGTGACGGTGGCCTGGCCACCGAAGGCGCCGGAGCCGTCATCGGTCCATTGGACGATCTCCTGGGAGGAGAACTTGGACGTGAGGGGCGCGGTGAGGGCGGCGCTGTGGGTTCCATGGGCGCGCCAAGTGCCATTGGCGGAGCCGTTGGGGGCGGCGACGTAGCCGGCCTTCCATCCGGCGGCGTACGGGAACCAGGCCATGGACACGTTGATGTTGGCCTCGCGCAACGCGGCGGGGCTGGCGGTGGGCGGGAGGTACTCGGCGGTCTCGCCCAGCTTCACGAAGGAGAAGTAGTAATCCATGTTCCTGAAGATGCCCGTCTCGGTGCTGAAGCCCTTTCGGGAGGCACCCTCGAAGGTGGGGCAGAAGAGGAAGGCATGGAACGCGGGGGCACCGTCGTTCCACTGCTGCTGCAGCTTGCGGACGGAGCCGAGGACGATGCCGTCGCGGGGGGAGGGAGCCCATGCTTGGGCGGGCGCGGCGTTGGGGTCGGTGACCTCGCGGTTGCGCGTGGGGCCGTAGGGGCCGGTGTTGGAGAGGGCGGCGACCGGGTCGCGGGGCGAGAGGTCGAAGTCGATGTCGCCTTGGTTGTAGCCCGGGGCGGACCATGGGATGGGGCCCTGGCCATCGACGGACAAGATGTATTCGTTCTTGTTGGCGGCGTTATAGACGATGGGGCTGCCGTTGGGTCCGAGGCCGTCGGCGGGGACCTCGATCTTCCAGTTCACGCCGGTGAGCGTCTTGGTGGGGTAGGTGCCCGGGGCGCGGTCGCCGGCGGGGTCGCCATTGACGGTGGTGGGGGGCGGCACGGGGGTGTTGCCGAAGTCCTTGTACGTGGCCTTGGTGCGGAGGGATTCGTCCTCGCTGGCGTTGACGTGATTGACCGTGCTGAGGCCGATGAGGATGGAATTGGGGAAATCGGCCGGATCAACGGTGACCTCGGAGAGGACGTTCCATGCGCCGGGTTGGTTGGCGTAGAAGGTGGTGAAGTGGTTGCCGATGCGGCGCATGCGGAGCCACACGTTGGGCACCTCGGCGGTGCCACCCGCGCTGGTGTTGCTCGACGGGCGGTCCGGCATGTCGTCGGTGCCTTGGTCGGCCTTGGGCCGGTAGATGGTCTCGATGGCGTTCTTGGAGGGGACGGGGAGGGCGGAGACCTGGATGTTGGGGGCGCCCGGGGTGGTGTTGGCGCGGGCCATGAGGGAGGCCTTGGCCGAATCCTGGGCTCCGGGGTCCTGGATCTCGAGGTTCACGACCTGCACCATGACGTCGAAGTCGCCGGTGCGTTGCTCGTACGCGTAGGTGAACGAGTCCTGGCTGTCCCAGGTGTCGTTGCCGCCCGCCGTGACGGTGAACGAGCCGTCGGGGTTGTTGGCCCGGATGCCCGCCACGGGGTTGTTGATGTCAATGAGGGTGAGCTCGGCGCGGCCTTGCTGTAAGGTTCCGAGGCCAGCCATGCCGGCCAGCGCGAGGGACAGGGTGCGTTGTTGTGTGTGCATGTCGGAGCAGGCTGTCCAAAATTTGGGCGCCCGGGCAATCACCCATTCGCGCCGAAGCACGAATTCACCGTTCTGTCAAATGGGGCGGGTGCACGGCCTTGCTCCCGGCACCATCTGGTTGCGTCGCGGTCACGGGGCGGGGTCGGCCTCGGCCAGCAACCCGTCCACGACGCGTTCGATGACCTGGTCGCCCCGGGCACCCTGCCACAGCAACTCCCCGACCCACCACGCGCGCATGTAGCCGCGCCGGTCCACGACATAGACGGTGGGCCACACGCTGTTGCCCCAGGCGTTCCACGCGCGCTGGTCAAGGTCGAGCAACACGGGGAAGTCGAACCCGGCCTTGCGCGCGGCCTCGGCCACGCGCTCGGGCTCGCGCTCGGCCTCGGTCTCGGGGGTCTGGATGCCGATGATCTCAACGCCCTTTTCGCGAAGGGAAGCGCGCCAGCGGTTGTAGGTGCGGAAGTTGGCTTGGCAGTTGTGGCACTGGAACGCGTAGAAGTGGACGAGGACAACCTTGCCGCGGAGGGCGGCCATGCGGGCGGTGCGTCCATCGAGCCAGCGGCCTCCGTCCGGGAATTCCGGGGCCGTGGGGTGAATTCGCTCGAACTTTCCGGTATCCATGCGCTGGCCCATCGCCTCGCGCCAGCGCGTGGCTTGCTCGGGGTTGAGCACCCGCGGCATGGACGTGTCCTCGGCCTTCCGCAGTCGTTGCCAACCTTGGAGCAGGACGGCGTCAGGCTTCCCGTTGGTGTTGGCCGCGCGGGCGCGGGCGGCGACCTCGTCGGTCTGGGTGACGATCCCCGCGAGCTTGTCACGCTGGCCGGGGGAAAGGTCGAGGTAGGCGGCGACCTCCTCGCGCAACAGGGCGCGGCCGCCTTGTGCCTGGAGCTCGAGCTGGCGCAGGCGCCGGAGCGCGTCATGGCCCAGGCGACGCCCCACCTCCTCCGTCAAGCGCGCCTCAAGCCGCGCCATGGCTTCGTGAGGGTTGGCTTGGGATGCCACGCGGGCACGGGCCCACTGCGCGTCGAGGTCGCGCAGCAAGGCGTCGATCCATGTGACGTTGGTCCCGGTAACGCTCATCTCGCGCTGGCCCTCGATGGACCGCGCCATGTTGAGCAGGGTCCGCTGGATGCGGGTCTCGCCGCCGGGCAAGGGCTTGAACGGGATCAGTTCCCCCGAGGCACCGAGGCCCATGTCGCGGCCAAGGAAGGCCCACGCGAGGAAGATCAGGAGGTGCCGAACCGGGGTTGTTTGCCTGGAGTAAGGCCTCATGGCGGAGCAAGCGGATGGGCCGCAGATCTTTTCGCGTCTGACCTCGTCGCTCGCGTCGCTTTGGACGCAAAAAGCCTCGCGGCGAAGCGTCTGCCATTCGTGAGGCACGACACTAGCCAAGCTCCGAGCGGACGCGTTCGAGGAGCACCTTGGTCGCCCGGATGCCTTCGGCCTCGGGGAGCTTGTCGCCCTCGTACTCGATGCCGACAAAGCCCCGGTACCCGGCGTCGAGGACGACCTTGAGCATGCGGCGGTAGTCGGTCTGGATGCAGTTGCCGGCGGCGTCGAAGTCATGGGACTTGGCGCTGACGGCCTTGGCGAAGGGCATGAGCTCGGCCACGCCTTGGTAGCGGTCGTACCAGGTCCCCTTGTCGTCGATGAGGAAGTTTCCGAAGTCGGGGAGGGTGCCGCAGTTGGGCTTGCTGACGCGGCGCATGACGCCGGAGAGCCATTGGCCATGGGAGGAGAGGTGGCCGTGGTTCTCGACGATGCAGTTGAGCCCGAGGCCGGCGCAGTAGTCGGAGAGCTGGGCTAGGCCGTCGGCGGCCCGTTTCTCCTGTTCCTCCCAGCCACCGACGCCCTGGGTCTCGGCGTTGACGCGGATGGAATGGCAGCCCAGGGCCTTGGCGGCGCGGGCCCACTTGTGGTGGTTGCCCACGGCCTTGCGGCGCTGGACGGGGTCGGGATCGCCAAGGGCCCCCTCGCCATCCACCATGATGAGGAGGGTGCGGATGCCCTCGTCGTGGGCACGCTTGCTGAACTCGGCGAGGTAGGCGGAGTCGTCGGCCTTGTCCTTGAAGAACTGGTTGACGAGCTCAACGGCCTCGATGCCGTAGTCCTGGCGGGCGGCCTTGGGGAAGTCGAGGTGGTCGAGCTTCTTGGCGAACAGGGTCTTGTGGAGGGACCACTCGGCGAGGGAGATGCCGAACCTTTGGCCGCGGGGCGGGGTGTTCACGTGGGAGGCGTGGTGGTGATGACGGGCGCAGCCGGCACCCGCGAGGGCCGCCGTGCTGGCAACGGCGGAGGCGCGGAGGAATTCTCGTCGGTTCATGGTGCTTGCGGGGCAAGGGGACTACGGCGGGGATGGTGGCGCGGTGATCAATGCGCCGGCGCGGAGCCGCCGCCGGCGTTGGCGGCGACCTGCTTGGGCGGGTGGAAGAACGCGGCAAGGGCGACGGCCGCCGCGACGGAGGCCACGAGCGGCACGAGGAACAGGCTCTTGAAGTCGGTCTTGTCCCCGACCTTGAAGGTTTCCTGGATGAGCCTCGGGCAGATGTAGTTCGCGACGAGGGCGCCGACGCCGAGGATTTGGAGGTTGAAGAGGCCCTGGGCGGAGGAGCGGATGTCCTTGGGGAAGTAGGCGTCCACGAAGATGTACACGGTGGCGAAGAAGAAGGCGTAGCAGATGCCGTGGAGGACCTGGATGAGGATGATGAGGGCGGGGCTGTCCGGAACGAAGGAATAGACCGCGAAGCGGGCGGCGTGGCCGAGGATGCCGAAGATCATGGTGGTGCGCCAGCCGAGGGTCTTGAGGGTCGCCCCGAGGACGAACATGGTGAGGATCTCGGCGATCTGGCCGATGCTCATGACGGGGGTGATCCAGTTGGCTGCGATGCCCACGCCGCCGTCGGCCTTGGGGGTGCCGAGGAAGACGCCGGTCCAGTTGAAGTAGCAATTGTGGACGAACGAGTCGATGAACGTGACAAGCCAAAGGATGGCGACGAAGGGGTGCTTAAGGAGGCCGAACGCCTGGGACCAGGCGGTGCCGCCGCCGGTGCTCTTCTTCGGGGGCGTGTGGGGGAGGGCGAGGCTGAGGGCGGCCAGCGCGAGCGACGCGACGCCGGAGACGATGTAGGTCCAGCGGGTCGCGGCCTTGGCCGCGTCGCCCGACAGCGGGTTGGACAAGGCCTTGCCTAGCCAATCCACGAAGCCGACGGGGTTGGCCTTATCGACGGCGGCCCAGTCCACGAAGATGAAGGTGAAGGGCCATGCGGCGAGGATCCAGCCGATGGTGCCACCCATGCGGATGAGCCCGAACTCATTGGCGGGATCCTTCATGTTGGCGAACGCGATCGAGTTGGTGATCGAGATTGTCGGGACGTACAGCAGGCAGTGGAGCGACATCAGCCCGAAGAACATCCAGAACGACTGGGTGAGGCCGCACCCGAGGATGGCGAGGCCGCCGACAAGGTGAGAGAAGGCCAGGAACTTCTCGGCGGCGAACTTCCGGTCCGCGAACTCGTTGCTGAAGAACATGCCCACGATGGAGGCGACGGGGAACGCGGCGAGGATGGCTTGCTGCTGCCAGACCTCGAACTTGAGGCTGGGCAGGTACCCGAAGATCAAGGGAAGCCACGCCCCCCAGATGAAGAACTCGAGGACCATCATGAGGAACAACTTGAGCCGCGGGGTGGAATTCATGGCGTGATACAAGGACAGGATTTCGTGACGCGCTGGTTTCCCGATACCCTATCCATGACCGCCGCGGAACCTCAAGGCCGAGAATGGGGCCCGCATCGGCTGGAAGAAGTTCTTCGGTTCGCGGTTCCGGCCTCCGTGGTCGATTCCGCCCGCCGATTCCCACAGCGGCCTAGGCGATGGGCAGCGAACGAGGAGCGTCTCCAGATGCATCAGGTTGAGCCACCCTCCGAGTCATCGCGAGGCAGATGTCACGATGGCCTTGCGCGACGTGCCGATGCCCTTGCGCGAGGTGCTGATGGTCCTGCGCGACATTCCGATGGTCCTGCGCGACATTCCGATGGTCCTGCGCGACATTCCGATGGTCCTGCGCGACATTCCGATGGTCTTGCGCGACGTTCCGATGGCCTTGCGCGACGTTCCGATGGCCTTGCGCGACG
>CAIRNV010000328.1 GCA_903880005.1 uncultured Verrucomicrobiota bacterium
GACGGGGGTTTCCCCCATCCAGAAGCCCTGCTTGATGGTGACCCGATGCCTTGGACCCTCGTTTGGAAACCGCCCCGGCTCATCCTCGGGCGAGCCCATCCAAAAGCTGCCCGGCGGAATCCAGCGCAGGGCGAACGTCACCCCACGCACCTCGAAGGTGGCGCGCAACCCATACCGGTCCTCCGACATCGAACGCGCCCATGCAGGGCGGCGGAGGGGGGAGAAGGTGAGGCGTTGCTGGTCCGTCTCCACGATGACCCGAGACTTGGGGCGTCCATGGAGGATCTCGATGCGGGAATCGAGGGTGGGCAAGGTCAGTGAGCGGTTGCGAAAGGCAGGTCCATGCGCATGCCGGGACTCGATCAGGGTCGAATCCTCAATGCCCACCGACACGAAGGGTCTTCCCACGGGCATGCGGGCGAGGTCTCTCATCCTTGCGCCCGCCGCGTCGGGCGTCTCCGGTTCCATGACCCACCCACCCATGTCCACTCGGACGCGCCACATGCGGGCCACTTGCTTTGCCAGCAGGCCGCGCATCGTCTCGTGAACCATTTCACGATCCAGACCGGGAGGGATGACAACCGCCTCCCCGGCGTGTCCAGGCTTGCCAATTCCGGGATGGTTGGACCGAAACGCAATGGCCCATGCTTGAGACAGCAACCGCTGAATCGACGTGTCGGCACGCATCGACTCCGACAGTCGATCGACCATCCGCGCGAGCCACTCGGGCACCCCGGACTCGACAGCCTCCGATCCATCGGGGTTCATCGCGATTTGCTGCAACCGAGCCACGAAACGTTCCAACATCTCGCGAAGCCGCGGCTTGGCTTGGGCCGCATTGCTGCCGGACAACGCGGCGCGCAATTCGCATTCAAAAACCAAGGCCAACGAACAATGCCGATGGTGTTCCACCACCCATTGGCCCACCGGGTCGGCAAGTGGGTCTGCCCCTCGCGCATTGAGGCGACGCTCCAACGCCGGCCCATGCTCAAACCCAAAGCACGTGGATGAAGCCCATGTGTCCGGGCCGTTCCATGCGTCATGTTCCGTCCCGGCATCCGCCTCGGCACCGATCGCAAGGCGCGCCAAGCGAAGCAGTGCCGGCTCCACGCGCACGCCCGGTGACAGCAGCGTGAGCAAACGTTCCACCGTCGCCTTCTGCCGCTCGGCTTGGTCGTCGGATTGAATGGTCGGCCCAGATCGCCCGAGCCCATTGCGAGGGAAGCGCCCGGCGCGGTCCCACAAGACCGTCGGCCAGACGCTCACCAACTCGGCGTTCCATCGGTCGCGAGGCGCGGGGTTCAGGACAAGCAAGGCGCGCCCCGCCGCCAACAGCCCTCGCCCGCAACGTTCCCATGCCTCCATTCGCGCCTGCGCGCGCTGCATTTGCCCCATCGCAGACAACACCAACACCGGGGCCGATGCCGGCAAGGATCGCCATGGAAATGCCTCGGGCGGCCCCCGCAGCTCACGGACCCTGAGCCCCCCATAGCCGCGCTCGCGCCGAATCCGCGCCAACAGCTCGTCGATGTCCGGCTGAAAGGCCTCCATTTCCATGCCACGGTCCCGAATCACCACCAGCTCGGCCGCCCATTGGACCCGACTCAGGCGCGGTAGCGACGTCAGCGGCAGCCCTCGTCCAACGCGCGCCTCCAATGCACGGAGGTCGAGCCGACGCGAATCCACGGTCATGCCCAGGTGATGCCGCAGGCCAAACGCCATGCGCGACCACGAGACGAGCGGTGGAGCCCCAGGGGCCGTCCTTGCCCAAGGCACCGCCAGCTCGGCATCCGAGACGGGGTTGCGAGGGCGCACCTCGACGTTGGGCTCGGCAAGCTCGTCGCATTCCATGGGCCGATGGAAACTCAAACGACGCTCGCCATGGCGCACCGTCGGCAGGTTCTCCGGGATGGGCTTCTCCACCTCGACCACCCCCGCTTCACCGGCACCGTCCCCGCGCCTAGGAATGGGCAGAGGACGCTGGGTGGGCTGCGGTTCCGCAGGAGGAACATCCTCCCGCAATCCCAGCGCCCGAAGGGCCTCGGCGGGCAAGGGACCGCTCAGGGCCTTGGTCAGCCATAGCAGGTCGCCCCGGCCAAAACCCGACCGGATAGACGACCGCAGCATGCCCGAGCCACCGCTCACAATTCGTCTGGCAGGTGTTTCTCGAAAGCAAAGCGCCGAACCTGCTGGAATGCATCCCTCTGCCTTGCCTCGTCGGCTGCCGCGATCCCGACCAATGCCCGGATGACGTCGAGGAACTCGGCCGGGCCCGGCTCATGGCCGCCCTGCTTCTTGGCCTTGGCGCGGTCCTCCTTGAGTTGCCCCGTAACCAACCGGCACATTTCATCCGAAATCTGGCCCTCGCCGAAGTGAACCCTTGCACGGGCGATCAGGAAATCCTCCGCCTTGGCCCAGTCCTTGGGGAACTCCATGCAATGGACGAGGCACCGGCGAAGAAAGGCGCTGGGCAACTCGCGTTCCTCGTTCGTCGTAATCACCA
Source organism: uncultured Verrucomicrobiota bacterium (assembly GCA_903880005.1). Classification (GTDB taxonomy): domain Bacteria; phylum Verrucomicrobiota; class Verrucomicrobiia; order Limisphaerales; family UBA9464; genus UBA6176. Next base: position 2,504 of record CAIRNV010000328.1, read on the forward strand.
CCAACGGCGGGGGCGCGCCCGCCTTACGCCCCACGGACACCGAGGGCTGCTGCACCTCAAAGCCGTCGTTCGCCAAGGTCTCGAGCAGCCCGTTCGGGACCGAAGCGTCCGCCTTGTCAATTTCATCCACCAAGATCACCGGGCCGAACCGTCCCGGAGCCTTTGAAAGCCATCCCTTGGGCGCCGGAGGGATCGGGCACTTTCGCCCTCGATTGCAACAAGCCATGGCCTGTTCCTTCGCACCCTTCCAATCAAAGGCCCACCATAGGGGCCCGGGCCTCACGAAGTTGATCTCCTCAAGGTCCTTTTCCCATGCCTTGCCCCGTCTTGCCAGCGCACCCACCACCTGAGCTTGGGCCAACCGCGCCACGGCGTCGTATCCCAGCAGCAGGTCATCCCGCTCCGTCCGCTCGTCCACCACCACCGACAAGAACGGAACGTTCAACTTCGCGGCCACCGCCCGGGCCAACTGGCTCTTCCCCATCCCCGGCTTCCCGCGCAACAGCAAGGGCCGCCCCGTGGCAAGGGCCGCCCGCACCGCCCAGACCGTGGCCTCATCAAACAAATGCCTCGACGCAGGCCATGTTCCCACCGCCGGCAAATCGAGGGTGGTGTGGGGCCATGAGTCGAAGCATCCTGGGTCATCACTTTTATTCATCATCGCCTAATCTTGCTTGCTCTGTAGCCGCCCGAATTTCCTGAGGATACCCACCACGGATACAATGATGCCAAGGTGGTCCCTACAGACCAAGGTGAAGTTGTTTTCGTTGAAACCGGCCACGAAAACCCGATCCGAAAACCGGGTCCGGATCAGCTCGACATGCTCATGAATGCTTGGATCGGAAATCACAAACGGCGCCCCTTCTCGATAGTATCTTTCCGCTTCGCTCACAGCGGCCCCGATCTCTGACTCAATTCTCTCCCGGAAATCGGCGTCAGTCTCTTCGACCTCCCTCTTTCCCTGCGTAACAAATCGCTTCTTCATGGTTGCACCCGGAATTATGTGCTCGAGCACTGCCAGGGTGGCTGCAAATGCCTTATCAGTCGAGGATATGCCTCGGCTTAGATTGGGCTCCCGACATTCGCCTCGCGTTAGTTTCTCCAACACAACTGGTTGCCCGCTGAGCGCGGCACCGATCCATACGCGGACGTCAACAAACGTCATCGCGAGACGGGGATGCTTGAAGGACCCCGACGATCCCGAGGCTGGAATGGACATGGGCTTGCCATCAAGCTGACGGTCAAGTTCCTGCTGCAGGATCGCATGGTCCAAACCGAGGGATACAATCCATCCAAGCGGACCAAGGATTTTCTCTTGATCATTCGCCTCCAAAGCCGTCGACAACTCGACCTGCTTGCGAATTCCTTCGAGAGCAATCACAATCGATTCGCCACTATCCCGAACCCCTTCCGACGCGTGGAAATCGTCACCATGCCAATCGCCCAATTGCGCGCCTTGAAAAAGGCTTCGGAGGTGTTGGGGCAAGTGCGTTAGGCTTTTCTCCAATTGTCGCACCGTCTCGTCCCGGCCAGGAAGTGGCCGAGGCCAAGGATGTCCCATGATGGTTTCGCCCTGATAGGTTGGCTTGGGGTGAGCCATCCTAAGACATTCCTGTCCATACTCGCCATGAAGGCGCTGATGTTTGAGAGATTGAAAGGTATCAACGCAAATCAACGTGCCCCCCGACCTCGCCGCGTATCGAAGGCGTTCTGCGTTGATGAAAGGATCGCCTGCCATTCTAGGACGCCCGTCGGAACCCGTGACCACCTTGATTTTGCCATGCGCAATGCCTACCCGAAACCTCCACTTTGCATCACCCTGCCTGGTACATGTTTGCTCAACCGCCACCGCGTGCACTCGCATTCCAAATTCATGTGCGTCTTTAGCCTTCTTAATGACGAGGGTAATTTCCTCGCCTTTAGGTTGGCCGGTTCTCCAATCCGCATCATCCATCTTGGCTTGCGTCTTCGCGAGATCCCAAACGCGTTCGCACCACTGGCATATTTGGATGATGCCCGACTCCGCGCCGGGCACGGCGCTCCGGTCGATCTCCCTTGCATGTTTTTCGGAACCGACGAGGTCAACCTTCACCACAAACCCGTCAAAGTTGCTTTCGGGGTTCGGCGGCGAGGCGCCCTCCGACAGTGGTCTTGCTTCGGGACGGGGCGTGGCTTGGGACGAAGCGGGTTGCGACTTCTTGGGCTGGCTGGGAACAACATGTTGCTTGCCCGACGATCGGGGCTCACTGGCTACGGCCCCGGAAAAGTGGGCATGGGACGATCCCTTCACGATCATCGTGCCGATGAACTGTTGGATAGTGGCGTTGGGACGTACAGATTCAGGCAGGCTGGTCTCAGCCTTCTTCGGCGGGACCGATGATTTCCTTTTCGGCTTGTTCTTCTTCATGCTTCGAGGGTTCCCATGACGACCGTTGAGGGATGGCTATTGGTTCATTTTTCCTTCGAGGCAGCTTCCTTGAGAAGACCCTCTACCCTCTCCAGCTTCCTGAGAATGGCAGAAGCCTGGGCAACTCCCACGTGCGTGTTGGTGAACTGGGCCTCGTCTCGCGACTCGTCCTCGTGCTCCTTCATGCGTTGTGCCACCAAGACCAATATGGATAGGAAGATCGCCTCAAGACTCACGAAATTGGTCAGCAGGTCTGTCCACGCATCCTTGCTGGCTTGATCCCATGGGGTTGCCGAGAATCTGGGCCGCAACATCCAGCCTGCGAACAACACGACGTGCAAGATCGACACCCAAGGTTTGGCGCATTGCCGAATGCAACCTTTTGCAAGCCTCTGCCACCGAGTTTGTTTGGCTTCTTCAACTCTTTTGCGATCCACCGGGCTGACGAGCCCTGCCAAGTGGTCGGAGTACGATTTCACGTATCCTGCAAGGCGCCTGTGGAGGCTGGCCGAGAACTCGGGAAACCTCGTCAGTGTGTCGAACAGGCGTTCTCGGGATACGACGGCCAAGGTGCAATCACGAGCCACCGTCACCGTCGCCGTGCGATGGCCCTGATCGAGAAGGCAGGCGACCTCGCCAAACAGCTCACCCGGCCGAATGAGATTCAAGATGAATGGCGCCGCCGCCGTGGAGCCACATTCGGATTCATCGCCTCGAATCCTTGGGTGCGTCACGATGCTGACTGAAACCAACCCGCTCAAGACGACATAAAGCTTATCCCCGTGGTCTCCTCGTACAAAGACAGTGCTACCGGCCTCCAGATGCTCGGTCTTGCCCTCGCCGAGAAGGTGGTGGATGGCTGCTGGTGGCAGTCCCTTGAAGTCGCTCGATTGGGTAAGCAGGTGTAGGACATCCGCAGCCAAGGGCGTGTCGCTCATGGACATCATGCTGCCAAAGACGGTTTTCGTGAGTCAAGCCATCCGGATTTTGGCTTGTCAGGCAAATTGATGAAGGCATCACTTGCCCCGTGCAGTTTCCAGTCGTTCATGGAGACAAGCTGACCTTGGCCGACGTGCGTCTCGCAACAGATGCTGACCTGGAGTCTTTGCACTCATGGTCCCGATCTGCGGCGAAGGACGATCCCATGAGCGTCATCGACGCAGCCGAGTACGCAGGCCTCGCCGCCGAGAAATGGGAGGCGTCCCGGCAACGTGGCCGGGCCATGGAGCGTTTCTCGGACATCGAGGAGCGGCTGAGGACGGATAAGACTGCCGAACTCGTGTTCCTGCTGGCCGCAAGCATTCGCCAGAAGCGGGCAAAGCACCTTGTGGGATTCTGCATGTTCCGTCGCACGTGGACCCACAACCTTTTTGTGGATTACCTCGGCGCCAACCCCTCGTCACTCCGACCCGGGGGTAGGCCAGCAAAGGGCGTTGGGGTAGGTCTCCTCTACACCGTTATGGCCATCGGCCATGAACTCAGCGCTGGTCGCGTCATGCTGGAGGCAACCGACGGATCCTACGGATTCTATCGTCACGTGTTTCGGTTGATGGAAGTCAGCGACCTTTGCTCGTTGTCGGCGGCCGAGCAGTGGCATTACATGGAGAAGACACGGGCGACATGGAACCGGAGCGGCGTGAAGGGCGGCGGGGCCGACGGCGCGATCGACCTTGACCCGGGAAACCTATGAAAAAGCAAAAGGCGACTCGCAGGTCGGCACGGCGCACGTCATGGCCCATCCCGAAGGGGTTCGCCCTGCCGGACGACGTGGGCCTCCTGATCGGCAACCGCATTCATGCCGTGCGGGGCGGGGTCGCGATCGGCGGGAACGTGACCGCCTCCCATTTGGTCGGGGAGCAGGTGATCCATGGGGACAACCATGTCTCGTTCGGGGCGCCGCCGACGGCGGGGACAGCAATCCAAAAGACCCCGAAGACCCCGGCGATCCCAAGGCTGACCCAGGACGAGCGGGCCGTCGCGGCGCACCTGGGCGAGGACATCACCCCGGCGGCGCTCGCGACGTCCCTGGGCATCTCTCACGAGGCCGTCCGCACGCGGATCCGGGACATCTACCGCAAGCTGGGGGTGCGCTCGCGACATGCGGCGGTGGTCGCCTTGTATCAGGCTGGCATCCCGGTGACGCGCCGGGCGGGCTAGCGGTTGCCAAAGGTGGGGCGGGCGTCCCGGGCGTCCGGATGCGGGGGGGGGTAGCAATCGGGGAATAACTAGGCGCTCCTCGCCTTGGGGCCGCGCGTCCTTGGGCGCACGCTGCTTGCCCTTCCGCGCGCTGCGGCGCGCCGGGGACGGCCGCGCTCCCGGGTGCTGCCCATGGGGACGCCCATGGCCTTGGGGGCACCCTGCCTGCCCTTCCGCGCGCTGCGGCGGCCGGGGACGGCCGCGCTCCCAGGTGCTGCACATGGGGACGCGCATGGACTTGGGGGCACGCTGCTTGCCATTCCGCGCGCTGCGGCGGCCGGGGACGGCCGCGCTCCCAGGGTTGGGCCCACACGGCGTCTTCGGGACCACCAGCAACCTCGGGATGCACCGCACGGCATCGTTCCCTTGAAGGCAGGCTGGACTTTGCCGCGCGCGGCTTGGTTGGATGGGCGGGCCGGGGTTCCGGCGAATCTATGTCCAATCCCTCCCACGAGCTGAAGTCGCAGGTTGCCGCCGCCGCAGAGCATTTGCAGAAGGTCCGGGCCGAGATCGCCAAGGTCATCGTGGGCCAGGCGGACCTCGTCGAGCGCCTCCTCGTGGGGTTGGTCGCCCGGGGGCACATCCTGCTCGAGGGCTTGCCGGGCCTCGCGAAGACGGCGTCCGTCAGCGCCCTCGCCCGCGCCACCCACTGCCAGTTCTCCCGCATCCAGTTCACCCCGGACCTCCTCCCCGGCGACATCACCGGCACGCTCATCTACGACCCCCTCAAGGGCACCTACGCCACCCGCACCGGCCCCATCTTCGCCAACCTGGTGTTGGCCGACGAAATCAACCGGGCGCCCTCCAAGGTGCAGTCGGCGTTGCTGGAGGCGATGCAGGAGCGGCAGGTGACCATCGGCGACAAGACCTGGCCGCTGCCCGAGCCCTTCCTCGTGCTGGCCACGCAGAACCCCATCGAGCAGGAGGGCACGTACCCCTTGCCCGAGGCGCAGATGGACCGCTTCATGCTGAAGGTGGTCGTGGGCTACCCGTCCGGGGACGAGGAGCTGGTGATCCTCGACCGCATGGCGACGACCCGGCCCAGCTTCGCGCTCGACGCGGTGGTGTCGCCGGCCGAGCTGGTGGCCTACCAGGCGCTCGTGAACGACGTGCACGTGGATCCCCTGGTGCGGCGCTACATCGTGGACCTCGTGGTCGCGTCCCGCGAGGCCGCCGCCGGCAAGGGCGTGGCCCCGGAACTCAAGCGACTCGTCCGCATCGGGGCCAGCCCGCGCGCCACCATCAACCTCGCCCTCGCCTCCCGCGCCGTCGCCCTCCTCCAGGGCCGAACCCACGTCACCCCCGACGACATCAAGCACATCGCCCCCGACGTCCTCCGGCATCGCGTCCTCCTCACGTACGAGGCGGAGGCGGAGGAGATCACCACCGAGCACGTCGTCCAGACCTTGCTGTCCAAGGTCCGCGTGCCGTAGCGCCGCCGTCGCACCCGGCCCCAACCGGCTTTTTCAACGTGATTCCCGCCGACTGGCTCCGTCGTCTCCGGCATGTCGAGGTCCGCGCCCGCCTCGTGAGCGAGCAGCTCCTCGGCGGACGGCTCGCGTCGGTGTTCAAGGGCCGCGGCATGGACTTCGCCGACGTGCGCGAGTACGTGCCCGGCGACGACGTCCGCCGCATCGACTGGAACGTGACGGCGCGGTTGCGTCGGCCCTTCATCAAGCGGCACGTGGAGGAGCGTGAGCTGGTGGTGATGCTGCTGGTGGATGGCTCGGCCAGCGGGCATTTCGGGACGGCGCCCGAGGCGGCGGTGGCCCGGGGGGACGCGGCCGAGACCCAGCGGGAACTCGCGGCCATCCTTGCGGGCGCGCTGGCCTTCTCGGCGGTGCGCGACGGCGATCGTTGCGGGCTTCTCCTGTTCACGGACCGGATCGAGCGCTACGTGCCGCCGCGGAAGACGCGCCCGCACGTCACGCGCCTTCTCCACGAGCTGCTGTTCACCGAGCCCAAGGGGCACGGCACCGCCTTGGTCACCGCGTTGAACTACCTCAACAACCTCCTCCACCGCCCCGCCCTCGTCTTCGTCCTGTCCGACTTCCGGGACCCCGACGAGGCCGCCTGGACGCGCAGCCTCAAGGCCACCAACCAACGCCATGAGGTCGTCGCGCTCCGCCTCGTGGACGGGCGCGAGCTGGAGTTGCCGGACGTGGGCTGGGCGATGTTGCAGGACTCGGAGACGGGCGAGGTGGTGGAGGTGGACACGTCGGACCCCGTCGTGCGCGAGCAATGGTCGCGGGCCGAGGATCAACGCCGGGCGGCGTTGGTCGCCACGTTCCGCCAGGGGCGCATCCCGTCGTTGGACGTGCGCACGGACCGGCCGTGGGTGCATGCGTTGCAACGCTTCCTCGACCACGCCGCCCGGAGGCGCGTCGCATGAACCGCACGAACCTCGTCGAGGACCTGACCTTGCTGCCCCTGCCGCCGTGGTGGGCCAACCCGTGGTTCCTGGCGTTGGCCGTCGCGGGGCTGGTCGTGTTGGCGTGGCTGGCCCGCTGGCTGATGCGGCGACTCCAACCCGCGCCGGCCGCGCCCGTGCCCGTGCCGGAGCCACCCGTGGACCTTGGGGAGTTCACGCGCCGCCTCGCCGCGCTCCGCCAGCGCCGTCCCCACCTCTCGGCCTACCAGCTCGCCATCGACGTGTCCGACATCCTGCGCTCCTACCTCGAGGCCCGGCATCGGCTTCGCATCCGGTACCAGACGAGCCGCGAGTTCCTGCGCGAGGCGGCGACGCGGCCCGAGCTGGACGCCGGGCAACGGGAGGCGCTGGGGGCGTTCCTGGGGTTCTGCGACGGCGTGAAGTTCGGGCAGGAACCCGCGACGGAGCCCGAGCTGGAGCGGTTGCTGGAGACCGCCGAGCGCGTGGTGCGCGAGACGATGCCGGGGAAGGAGGCGACCGCGCGATGACCTTGCCCGGACAGGTTGAATTTCTGAACCCGTGGGTGTTGCTGGGGTTGCTGGCCCTGCCGTGGTTGGCATGGCGCCTCGGCAAGCACGCGCCGGTGCCGTCGGTGCGCGTGCCCTCCATCGCCCCGTTGGCCGCGCTGGGGCAACGTCCCCGTCGCCACGCCGGCCGTTGGCGCGCCGTCCCCATCCTCGCCGCCGTCGGGCTCATGGTGGTGGCCCTCGCGCGTCCCCGGGCGCCCCGGGGCGACACGCCCGACCCGTCCAAGGGCATCGACATCATGCTCTGCCTCGACTTCAGCCGTTCGATGGCGGAGGAGGACTTCCGGTTGCAAGGCAAGCGCGTGAGCCGCCGCAAGGCCTTGGAGACGGTCACGTCGCAGTTCGTCGAGGGCCGTCCCAACGACCGCATCGGGATTGTGTGCTTTGCGCGTTCGCCGTTCCTCGTCAGCCCGTTGACGCTCGACCACAAGTGGGCGCTCAACGCGCTGCGCGAGACCGACCTCGCCACCGGCACCGGGATCGGCTGGGCGCTGATGGCGTCCGCCAACTTCCTCCGGAAGGACTCCGACCGCAGCAAGGTGATCATCCTGGTGACCGACGGCGAGAACTCCACGGGCCCGCGTGCGTCCGACGTCGTCCAGCTCGCGGTGCAAGGCGGCATCAAGGTCTATGCGGTGCTCATCGGGCCCGAGGTTGTGACGCCCTCCGCCGCCGCCGGGCACGACCTGAACCGCACCGCCCGCGTGACGGGGGGGCAATTCTTCCAGGCGACCGACTCGCGCGCGCTGCAAGGCATCTACGGGCTCATCGACCAACTGGAGAAGCGGGAGCTGATCCAGAAGCGGTACGTGGCGTGGCGCGAGCTTTACCCGTGGCCCGCCGGGGCCGCCGCGCTCCTCGTGGTGGCGGGCGTCCTGGCCAGCGAGGTCCTTCGGAGGCGCATCCCATGAGGTTCGGCCAGCCCATCTTCCTCGTCGCGGCGCCCGTCGTCGCCATCGCCTTGTGGTGGATGCTCCACGCCGCGCAGGGACGGGGCCGCCGTGGCCTCCGGGAATTCGCCGGCGGCATTCGCGCATGGGCGGACCCCGGGCACGTCGCGGGCCTGCGTCGGTGGGACGCCCTGCTTCTCGCCGCGGCCGCCGGGTTGCTGCTGCTGTCGCTCGCGCGGCCGCTCGTGTTCCGGCGCGACGAGAAGTCGGAGCTCCAGGGGCTGCCGTACATCGTGGCCATCGACGCGTCGCGCTCGATGCTCGCGGCGGACGTCCGGCCGTCGCGATGGTTCGCCGCGACGAACGCCCTGGACCGGTTCCTGGCGCAGGCGGGCAACGACCGGGCCGGGCTGATCTCGTTCGCGGGCGTGGCCTACCTCAACGCCCCGCTCAGCTTCGACATGAACGCCATCCGCACGACGTTGCGGTACCTGGATCCCGAGTTGATGAACGACGCCGGGAGTTCCCTCGCGTCGGCCGTTGATCGGGCCGGGCGTTACTTTGCGTCCAACAACATCCCCCAGCGCGTCCTCATCCTGGTCTCGGACGGGGAGGATCTCGAGGGCAACGTCGTCACCGCCGCCCGACGCTGGGCCCGCGACGGCCTGAAGGTGTGCGCCGTCGGCGTGGGCACGACGACCGGGGCCAAGGTTCCCCTCCAACGCTACGCGCCGCAGGCCGGGGCCGCCCGCAACACCTTCGGCCAGGAGGTCGTCTCGCGCCTCAACGAGTCCAACCTCCAGCGCCTCGCCGCCGCCACCGGGGGCAAGTACTACCGGCTGGGCGAGAACGGCGAGGGGTTGCGCCGCCTGCGCACGGAGTTCCTCAAGCCCCTCGCCGAGGCCGCCGCCCGCGAGGACATGCAGAATTACACGGAGGCCTTCCAGATCCCCCTCACCCTCGCCCTCCTTGCGCTCGTCGCCCGCATCCTCCTGGGGGCCGACCGAGTGCGGCGGACCCAGCCCTTGCCGCCCATCGGGGCCCATCTTCCACGTCCCAGCGCCTGAATCGCCATGAACCGGACGCCCATGAACACGATCGCAGCATCCCCGAGACTCCACCGGCCCATGGCGCGGACCCTGGCGGTCGCCCTCGCGCTTGGCCTTGCGACGAGGCTCGTCGTCGCCGACGACGCCGCGCCGACGGATGGATCCCACCCGCCCGTGGGACCCGCCGACATCGCCTCGCTTCAATCCATGGTCTCCGGAGGCAAGGCCGCCGAGGCATTGGCACGACTGGAGGTCGCGCTGGCCAAGGACCCGGACAACGCGCGGCTCCTGTACAACCACGGCGTCGCGGCCTACGCCGCCGGGAAGCTCGAGGATTCCCTCGTGTCCTTCGACCGCGCCGAGGCCGCCGGCAATCGCCGGGTCGCGGCCCTCGCGCGCTTCCAGAAGGGCAACGCCGAGTTTCGCATCGGCGACGCCGCCCGGGCCTCCAACCTCGACGAGACCATCGCCCGCTGGAAGCAGTCGCTGGACAACTTCAAGGACGCCCTCAAGGACAACCCGGGCGAGCCGCGCGCGCAGGAGAACTACCGCTTCGTCCGGCAACGCCTCCTGGGCCTGCTCCTCGCGGACGCCCAGCGACACCAGGAGAAGGCCCGGCAACCCGCCCAGTCCCCCGCCCAACGCATCGAGAACCTCCGCAACGCCTTCGACAAGTTCACGGACGCGCGACAGATCGATCCCGAGAGCAAGGAGGCCGCACAGGGCGAGCAACAAACCCGGGAGCAACTCGCCCGCGAACTCGCCAAGGAAGGCAAGCGCCTCGCCGACCAACCCCTCATGCAACGGTTCAACCCCCGCGAGCCCGCCCTGCCCGACTTCGAGGTCAAGCCTCTCGAGGAGGGCGTCGGCATGCTCGAGGACGCCGACCGTCTCCAGCCCAAGGATCCCCAGATCCAGAAGGACCTCCAGGACGCCCGCCAAAAGCTCGCCGACGCCGACGTCCAGAAGGCGCGTCGCTACATGGAGATCGAGGAGCGCACCCCATGGACCCGCGAGAAGCTCGCCATCCTCCGCATGGGTCGCGAGCTCACCGAGAAGGCCCTCGACCAGGTTCCCGGCCACAAGCCCGCCGAGGAGGCCCGCGACGAGATCAACCGTCGTCTCGCGCAGGTGCACGAGGAGGAGGCCGACGCGCTCGCCCAGCAGGCGCCGATGTTCAACCAGGAGCAGCAAGCCATGGCCCTGAGCCAGGCGCTCGACCATTACCAGCAGGCCAACGAGCTGCAGCCCAACCAACCCCAGTTGCAGCCCAAGATGCAGAAGACCCAGGACCAGTTGGTCCAGGCGCTGGAGAAGCTCGCGGACAAGCTCATGAAGCAGCCCGGCTTCCAGGAATCCCTCGAGCAGCAGATCGCCCGGCTCGAAGGCGCCGACCAAGCCCTCAACGAGCTCATGGGCCTCCAACCCAGCCCCGACGCCCAGCAAAAGTCCGAGCAGGTGGGCGAGCAACTCGACGGCCTGCGCCAAGCCGCCGCCAAGCAAGGACAGAAGCCCGGGCAGGAAGGGCAACCCATGCCCATGCCCGGCGGCCAGCAAGGCTTCATGCCCATGAACACCGGCATCCCCATGGACCAACGCCCCCGGATCAACACCCCGGGATCCAAGGGCGAGTGGAACTCCCGCGCCATGAACGCCGGGAAGGATTACTAAGCCGCAACGACCAGGAAAGGGCCGTCACATCGAGGCAAAGAGGCCCTTCGGGGTGAATTCGAGACCTCACCCGCCGGAAACGTGGCAGAGCCGTCTCGGCTCTGGTTGGATCACGTCCAGCGGCAAGATGCCGCTGCCACCTTCCATGAAGGCCAAGTGAAAGTGGAAGCCGCTTCCAGCCGCTTGCCCAGCATGGACCAGCGGCAAGATGCCGCTGCCACTCTATAACAGGGATGCTCGGAGTGCGGCAGCCTGGCCGCCGCGTGAGGGCACGCGGCCTACGGCATGAGCCAAGCCTTTGGCTCCCCCTGAGGGTTTGACGGATCCCCACACCCACTGCCGTCTTGAGGCGGGCCGGTCCCGCAGGGCAGGAGCATGGAGTGGCGGCCGGGGACGGCCGCGCTCCCAGGGTTGAGCACACACGCCGCCTTCGAGATCACCGAACAACCTCGGGTTGCGCGCCACGCCATCACGCCATCACCGCGCGAGATGCGAGCTTGCCATCCCATGCGCCTTCGATAGCGTCGCCGCTCCGTTTCACCGAGCAGGCGCACAAGCGCACCGCCGGTGCCTCGGCTTCATCGACACATCTTATGGCAGTCAATGCTAACGACCTCCGGAAGGGGATGGCCATCCTTCACAACTCCGACGTGTGCGTGGTCCTGGAAGTGACCCATCGCACGCCGGGCAACCTCAGGGCCTTCGTCCAGGGCATCCTTCGCTCCATCAAGACCGGCAAGTCCATGGACGTGCGGTTCGCCTCGACCGAGAAGGTGGAAACCGTGCCGCTGAACAGCCGCCGCATGGAGTTCTCCTACAAGACCGGTGACGACTACGTCTTCGTCGATCCCGAGTCCTTCGAGGAGGTCACCGTCTCGCCGGACCTGCTGGGCGACTCCCGCAACTTCTTGGTCGAGAACGGGTCCGTCACGATGACCTTCGTGGAGGAGAAGGTGGTCCAGATCGAGCTGCCCGCCTCCGTGGTGCTCACCGTCTCGGACGCCCCCGAGGGCATCAAGGGTGACTCCGCGAACAACGTGCAGAAGCTCGTCACCCTCGAGACGGGCGTGCAGGTGCAGGCCCCGCTGTTCATCAAGACCGGCGAGAAGATCAAGGTCGATACCCGCACCGGAAAGTACATGGAACGGGCCTGACGACCGCCCGGGCGCATGGCCCGGCAACGTCGGCCGTCCCGCCAGGCAGGAACGATGCATTCGGGAGGGAAGTGGTTGCGCCACAGATTCTTTCGCAAGACGAGGAGTGAGCGAGGCGCGGGCCAGTGCCAGGCCCGTAACGAGCGAAGGACGAAGCTCTTGCGAAAGAAGATCCAGCAAGCACGACCGACCCAACTGAATCATTCCGGCTAAGCCCCCGGTTCCGCCGGGGGCTTTCCTTTTCATCCCATCCCCCCTTCCCATGCCCCGCATCACCCGCCTCTCCGTTCACGACGTCCGCTTCCCCACGTCCCGTCACCTCGACGGGTCGGACGCCATGAACCCGGACCCCGACTACTCGTCCGCCTACGTCGTGCTGCACACGGACGCCGGCATCGAGGGCCACGGGTCCGCCTTCACCATCGGCCGCGGCAACGACATCGTCTGCGCCGCCATCCGCGCCCACGAGCACCTCGTCGTGGGCCGGGACCTGGCTGACTTCACCTCCGCGCCGGGGGCCTTCTGGCGTCACCTCACCGGCGACTCCCAACTCCGCTGGATCGGGCCCGACAAGGGCGCCGTGCACCTCGCGCTGGCGGCTGTTGTCAACGCACTGTGGGACCTCTGGGGGAAGGCCGAGCGCCTCCCGGTCTGGCGCCTGGTCTCGGGGTTGACCCCGCGCCAGTTCGTGGACTGCATCGACTTCCGCTACCTCACCGACGCCCTGACGCCGGACGAGGCCCTGGCCCTGTTGGAGGCGGCCGCCCCCGGCAAGGAAGCCCGAGTTCAGCGCCTTCTCGCCGACGGCTACCCCGCCTACACCACGAGCGCGGGATGGCTGGGCTACCCCGATGACAAGATCCGCCGGCGATGCCGCGAGGCCGTCGCCGCGGGCTGGAATCACATCAAGATCAAGGTCGGGCGCGACCTCGCCGACGACATCCGCCGCCTCGGCATCATCCGCGAGGAGATCGGCTGGGATCGAAGGTTGATGGTGGACGCCAACCAGGTCTGGGACGTGCCGCAGGCGATCGAGTGGATGCGCGCCCTCGCCCCGTTCAAGCCGTGGTGGATCGAGGAGCCCACGTCGCCCGACGACGTGCTGGGGCACGCGGCGATTGCGCGGGCCCTGGAGCCTCTGGGGATTGGGGTGGCGACGGGCGAGCACGGGATGAACCGCGTCTTGTTCAAGCAGTTGCTCCAGGCGCGCGCCATTTCCTTCTGCCAGGTGGACTCGTGCCGCCTCGGAGGGGTCAACGAGAACCTCGCCGTGCTCCTCCTCGCCGCCAAGTTCGGCGTCCCCGTCTGCCCGCACGCCGGGGGCGTCGGCCTCTGCGAGTTCGTCCAGCACGTGTCCATGATCGACTACACGTGCGTCAGCGGAACCGTCGAGGGCCGTGTCTGCGAGTTCGTGGACCACCTCCACGAGCACTTCGTCGAGCCCTGCCGCATCGTGAACGCCCGGTACCAGGCCCCGGCCCGGCCCGGCTACTCCACCGAGATGCTTCCCGCCACCCTCCAACGATTCGCGTTTCCCCACGGGCCGGAGTGGGCCGGGGAGGCGGCGCCTGCGGGGTCCTGATGCACGCCGACGCCCCAACGCCCGCATTGCGCGGTGGCCTCCCCGGGCGCGGGTGCGGTACCCTTGCCGGGATGAAGCTCGCATGGGTGGCGTTCCTGGCCTGTCTCCCCTCCCTCGCGGGGGCCGACGCCGCGCCGCCGCAGGACCTCGCGCGCATCGAGTCCCTCGACGGCCAGGGCGAGATCGAGCTGGACCCCGAGAGCGGCGAGGCCTTCGCCACGCAGGGCGTCGTCATCCGATACCGGGGCAGCACCGTGAGCGCCCGTTCCCTCCGATGGGATCGCGAGGCCGGCGTCGTCGAGGCGCAAGGCGACGTCCGCATCGAGTCCGGCACGGGCGGCGGGAGCGAGGCATGGCGGGGAGAGAAGGCCAGCTACGACTTCAACCGGCGGGTGCTGGTGGCCGAGAACTTCCGGCTTGGCCAACGCCCGTTCTTCGCCGCAGGGCAACGGGTCGAGGGCAACGCCGCCACGAACCGGTTCATGGCCCTGGACGCCTTCGTCACCACCGACGACGTCGCGGAGCCCGCCTACCGCATCCGCGCGCGCCAGATCGAGATCCGGCCCGGCGAGTTCCTCGAAGCCCGCAACGCGACGCTCTTCATCGGCAACACCCGGGTCCTCACCCTGCCCCACTACCGCAAGAACCTCCGGCCCCACACGCGGTTCTGGACCGTCACGCCCGGCTATCGGTCCATCTTCGGCCCCTTCACCCTCAATCGCTACCACTGGCAGGTCAGCACCAACACCGAGCTCACCTTGGATGCCGACTGGCGCCTCAAGCGCGGCGCGGCCGGCGGCCCCGGCGTCGCCTACAACCTGGGACCGTGGGGCACCGGCTCCGCCTCCGGCTACTTCGCCCACGACCTCGACCCCTTCCGCACCGCCGGCACCACCCCGGTGGACGAGGACCGCCGCCTTCTCCGGTTCCAGCACTCGCTCACCAACGGCGCGGGCCTCACGATCAAGGGCCGCGTGGAGGAGCAAAGCGACGCCCTCGTCTATCGCGACTTCTTCGAGTCGGACTTCCGGGGCGACCCCCAGCCCAAGACGCTCGCCGAAATCAACCAGGCCTGGCCCAACTGGACGCTCGACGTCCTCGTGCAACCGCGCCTCAACGAGTTCTTCCAGGCCATCGAGCGCCTCCCCGACGTGAAGCTGACCGGCCTCCGCCAGGAGGTGGGCGTCACGGGCCTCTACTACGACAGCGAGTCGTCCTTCGCCTACCTCCGCTTCCAGCCGGGCATGCTCGGCGGCGCCTCCTACGCCGGCGCCCGCGGCGACACCTACCACCAGCTCCTCCTCCCCAAGACCTACCTCGGCTGGCTCAACGTCACCCCGCGCGTCGGCACCCGCCTCAGCTACTACATGGAGCCCGAGGACCTCCCGCGCATCGCCCGCGACCAAACGCGCGCCGTCTTCAACACCGGCGCCGAGATCACCACCAAGGCCTCCCGCACCTGGACCCAGTCCCGCTTCAAGCCCCTCGACATCGACGGCCTCCGCCACATCGTCGAGCCCGGCCTCAACTACGTCTTCGTCCCCAACCCCTCCCTTCATCCCGGCCAGATCCCGCAGTTCGACTACGAGTGGATCACCCCGCGCCTCCTCCCCATCGACTTCCCCGACTACAACGCCATCGACTCCATCGACTCGCAGAACGTCATCCGCTGGTCCCTCCGCAACCGGCTCCAGACCAAGCGCGCCGACGGCGTCGCCGACGTCGTCAACTGGGCGCTCTACACCGACTGGCGACTCCACCCCCGCGACGGGCAATCCACGTTCGCGGAGCTCTACTCTGACATGGACCTCGCGCCCGCCCGCTGGGTCACGTTCCACTCGCAGGTGCGCTACGGCATCAACCAGTCGTCCTGGCGCGAGGCCAACCACCTCATGACCCTGCGGCCGGGCGAGCGTTGGGCATGGACCCTCGGCCATCGTTACCTCCCCACCGACCTCGCCACCTACGGGCTCGGCAACAACCTCGTCTTCAGCTCGTTCTTCTATCGCTTCAACGAGAACTGGGCCGCCCGGGCCACCCAGCAATTCGAGGCGCGCGACGGCGTCCTCGAGGAGCATTCCTACATGCTCTACCGCGACCTCCGAAGCTGGACCGCAGCCCTCGGCGTCCGCATCCGCGACAACCGGCTGGGCGCCGACGACTGGTCCGTCGTGCTGACCTTCCAGTTCAAGGCGTTCCCACGCATCCGGCTCGGCGAGGATGCCGACCGCGGCGCCGGCCGGTTGTTCGGCGGGTAGGGGTGTTTCAAGAAGCGGCGGCGCCGTCATCGCGGCGCGGCGCGGCCCCCTCGGCAAGGACCTCGACGGCCCCCGTCCTTTTCGGATGCGCACGGAGGGCTTCGACGACAAGGTTCGCCCATGGTTCGCATCGTTCGTTGGCTCGCCCTTCTCCTCCTGCCCGCCGCGCTTCAGGCCCGCGCGGCGGAAGCACCGCCCCGGCTGCTCGCCTCCGTCGCGCAGGGCATGGTCAACGTCGAGATCGAACTCCAGTTCGACAAAGGCGAGCCCCCGGCCGGCGTGCTCGACGTCGATCCGGGCTCCCGCAACCACGGCACGCATTCCCTCGCCGAGGTCGTCGCCGAGGAACGCCCCCTGGAAACCACCGGCTTCCTCATCGCCCCGGATCGCGTCGTGGCCATGGACTGGACCGTCCACCCGCGCTTCATCAAGGGCATCCGCGTCCGCTCCTCCGCCGGCCAGGCCAACGCCAAGGTCGAGGGCTATGGCGTGGACCACTGGGCCGTCTTCCTCCGCCTCGACGCGCCCCTCGCCGGCGCCAGCTCCTTCAAGTTCGGGTCCGGCAAGCCCGCGGCCGTCGGCACCCTCTACCGGCTCGAAGCCCAGATGGTCCGCGAGCTCCTCCCCTTCCCCTCCCGCCTCCAGCAAGCCCCGGATGGCGCCACCTGGCGCGTCGTCGAGAACCAGGGGGTCGTCGTCGCCCGCGACGGCACGCCGCTCGGCGTCCTCTTCAACCGCCGCCTTCCAACCGACGACTCCTGGCAGGGTTCCCCCGCCCGATGGCCTTGGCTGGCGAAGGCCGAGTACGACGCCCGCCTCGATCGCCTGGGCAAGGCCGCCGGCCAAACGCTCGTCCGTGCCCGCCTCAGCTTCCGCAGCCCCAAGGCCACCCCCGGCCAAGCGCGGTTCCGATTCCCCAACGCCATGCAGGACGCCGACGAGGAGGACTCCACCGAGCGTGATGTCGTGGGCGTCGTCCTCGCCCCCCAGCGCGTCGCACTCCTGGCCGCCCTCAAGCCGGCCACCACCGCCCGGCTTCAAAAGATCACGCTGCACCCCGCGACCGGACCCGTGATTGCCGCGCGCTTCGTCGCCTCGCTCAAGGATCATGGAATCCTCGTCGCGGAGCCCGAGGCGCCGCTGTCGGACGTCCTCGCCGCCTCCCCGCTCCCCATGTCCCGGCACATGGAACGCCTCACCTATCGCGTGGACCTTGAGCTCCACGGCGAGCACCGCGTCCAGCACCTGCACCATGCCCGCATCAACGCCGTCCACGTGGGCCGCCGGTTGGAGGGCTTCCCCGAGCTGCCGGACGCCTCCGACACGGACCACGCCTTCCTCTTCGCCGAGGACTCCGCGCTGATCGCGCTGCCCGTGCCCGAGCGTTCCAAGTCCCAGGAAGGCCCCCGGCGACGCTTCGGCTTGCGCGCCGACTCCAAGCTCACCCCCGCGCGCCTCGTCGCCGACGCCCTCCGCGCCCTCCCCGCGTCGGCGGATCCCGCCAACATACCCGTGTCCGAGGCCGACGAGAGCCGCCTGGCCTGGCTGGGGGTGGAGTTGCAGCCCATGACCCGGGAGCTGGCGCGCGCGAGCCAGGTTTCCGAGCAAACCAAGGACGGGGACTCCGGGGCCGTCGTCACCTTCGTCCATCCCGGCTCCCCAGCCGCCGAGGCCGGCCTCGTCCCCGGCGCCGTCCTGCTTCGCTTGCGCGTCCCCGGCGAGCCCGTCCCCGTCGAGGTGGAGCTGGAGGAGGATCTCATGCGTTCCCAGCCCTTCCCATGGGAGCGCCTCGACGACATCCGTGAACAGGTCTTCGACCGCCTCCCCACGCCGTGGGCCCCCGCCCAAAATGCGTTCACCCGATCCCTCACCGACATCGGTATTGGCCGGGCCTTTACGTTGGAATACGTCGCCGACGGCAAGGTGGCCTCCCACGACTTCACCGTCACCGCCGGGCCTGCCCACTACGAGTCCGCCGCGCGGCACAAGTCCGAGGCACTGGGCATCACCGTGCGCAACCTGACCTACGAGGTTCGTCGTTACACCCAGCGGCCCGAGCCCGAGCCCGGCGTGGTCGTCTCCAGGCTGGAGCCCGGGGGCAAGGCGTCGGTCGCCGGCATCAAGCCCTACGAGATCATCACCCACATCAACGACCAGCCCGTCGCCGACGTCGCCGCCTTCCAACGCCTCGCCGGCCAGCAGGGCGAGCTCCGCCTTTCCATCAAGCGCATGGCCAAGGGCCGCATCGTCACGCTCAAGGCGCCGTAGTTGCGAAGCAGATGCTTGCGCAAGCCGAGGAGTGAGCGAGGCGCGGGCCGGTACGAGGCCCGTAACGAGCGAACGACGAAGGACTTGCACAAGCAGATCGAGCAAGCACCACCGATCCAACTGAACCTAGAAACGGCAGTTGAAGAGGGCTTCAGGGCGAGGAAATGGCCGTCCCATTCGGGCAAAGAGGCCCTTTTGGATGAATTCTAGACATCACCCTGCAGGTGAGGTTGGGGCGGGGCGCAGGCGGCCGCTCGTGGGCCTGGACGCCGGCCGAGAGCGGCAAAGGGCCAGGAACCACGGATCACACGGATTCAAGCACGTCGTGTGCCCTGGGC
>CAIRNV010000329.1 GCA_903880005.1 uncultured Verrucomicrobiota bacterium
CCACTACGTCCGGCCCGTGGTCTCCAGCGACGAGGAGGCCCAGCTCACGGCGGTGGCCCTCTCGCCGCAAAACGCGCCGGTGATCGCGTATCAAGACCCGCTGGACCATCCGCGTGCGAAGATGACCCCGGACTCGAAGTTTTACACGCTGCTCGACGGCAGCCAGCCCGCCCATCGCACGCTGATCCGGTACACGGTCAACGACCAGGTGGCCTTCGAGCGCGTGTTCTCATGGCTCGAGGATTCGCTGCGCGAGCAGTCCATGACCGGGTCGTTCGCGGGCTCCGTCGCCACCAACCTGACCTCCGTGACCACCTTTGTGAACCGCGAGCAGCTCGTGGCCGAGCGCGAGAAGGTCGTCGCGAACATCCTTGCGGAGTACCAAGACAAGGTGATTGCCCACCAAGCCTACCTTGTAGCGTCCAACGCTTTTGTCGTCGCCTACACCGCCTACCTTGCCAACCCCGTGGGCGAGGCGCCGACCGCGCCCAGCTTCGTGGGCAAGCCCGCGGAACCCGTGTTGCCCGCGGAGATCCCGGCGGGTCTCTGGGCCAACGAGCTTGTGGCCCCTCGCCTGTTCGAGGGCACGGCCGTCGTGGGCGAGCGCATCCGGCCGCCCGTGGGCGAGCAGGGTGGCTCCGGTGCCTACCTTGCCGGCCGCATCCAAGTCTCCCAGGGCGACCTCTTCGACGCCACGGCCTACATCGACCCGATGGCGGCGGGCTTCGTGGAGGCCAACAAGTCGGCGATCATCCCGGTCAACCGCCTGCCGGACAACCACCGCCTCGAGGTGTGGTGGTTCCGGACCAACTCCCCCTCGGCCGGGTATAACTCGGCCAACACCCGGATCGGCCTCAAGCCCGCCCATTGGCCCTCGTACATCGGGCGGTACGAGATCGTGTGGCCCGCGAACCCTCCGGAGATCGTGCTGGCCAGCAAGGTGGGCAGCGGGACGCTCACCCCGCGCCAGGCCTCCGGCGTCATCTATGCCCAGAACGACAAGTCGCTCCCCGGCTACAACCCCAACGAGGAACACGCCGTCATGTCCGGCGGCATGGCCTTCGCCACGCGCGACGACCTCAATATCACCTCCGGTGCCGGCTATTCGTCCGAGCCGTTCGTCCTCGTGCGGTACCGCGACATCGACGAACGCCCGGCCATCGCGGCATTCAAGGTCCTGAGGGAGAAGCCCGAGGAGGGCCTCGTCTTCGACTACATCGTCCCGGCCGGCCAGATCATCCAGCCGCCGCCCCCACTCAACTTCCTTGCCAAGCCCGTCGAGGGCGAGGGCATGTACGCCACGGATTACAACGTCGAGGTGAAGCGCGACGGCGCGGACGTTCCCGGCGGATGGGACGAGGGCGGCGACAACGGGGCCTTCGGACACTACGACTCGTTCACATGGACTGATCGCAAGCACAACATCTGGGTGTACCGGGGGCCGCACGCGGGGCAGCCCAACCTTGTGGCGGGCTCGCATAACCCGGACACGGGCTCCTTCGGCTCCCTCCCCGCCGCCACGGCCGTGGCCGGGGCCGAGTTCGAGTACGTCGTCCATGCGTCGCGTCAGGACGAAAACCTTTCCATGGTGGCCACGACCCCATTGCCGGGGTGGCTGAAGCTCAGCGGACTGGTGTTGCGCGGGAAGCCAGAGGCATCGGACGTGGCCAACCCGCAGCAGGTTGGGCTCAAGGTGGTGGACCTCTACGACGGGTCCGAGGTTGCGTTGTCGCTGTCCCTGCGCGTGAACGCATCGGGCTCCATCGTGGCCCAGGGCCCCAATGCGATCGCCAGCACCAACCCGTACACGGGCACGGAGGTGGAGTTCACCACGCGCCCGCCCTTCCTCGCCGAGTCGCCCACGCCCGCGAACAGCTTCACGATGCGGTACTACTACAAGACCGAGCCGAGCTTCGCGTGGCCGGGCATGGAGAACCCGCCGCCCGCTGGCACCATCGTCCCGTACCTGCGCCCCCTGGACCCGGACACGGGGGAGTTCGTGGGCGACGCGGCCGACAAGGAAACGGCGTCGCTGGACATCGTGTACCGCCCGGTGTGGCCGGTGCGTGACCCGAAGGACTCCTCGAAACCCCTGCCCACGCTGCCGTTCGGGGCCACGCTCGCGATGCCCGCGTTCAACCTGCCCGGCATCCGGGACATGCGCACCGTGCGCGTCCTTTACCAGCAGTCCATCGCGGCCGACATCCAGGAGCCGCTCATCAGCGTCGTCCTGCACGACGCCACCCGGGAGAAGTACTCGGGCCTTGCGGACCAAGAGCTGGAAATCCTGCCGCCCAGCATCAAGTCCGAGATGTACCGGGGCTACACCTTCTTCCCGGCCCTTCCACCACACCTCGTGAAGCGGGTGTTTTTCGATCCCAACCGCGGGGAGAAGGGGACGCTGGTGCTTCGGGGCGAGTTCGTGAAGGCCGACCTTGGGGAGAACTACTCGTTGCTCAATGTGCTGCGCGACTCGGACCTCGCGGCCGTGAAGGGCCTATGCCCGGCCTCCGACTCCGAGAACAAGACGAAGTGGGATGCCCTCGTGGACGCGTTGGCGACGGATCTTGAGACCTTCGTGGAGAGCGAGGACGTCCCCGGCACCTACGTCCCGGACGAGGACCAGACGGTGTCGGTGGGCGTGGGCGAACTCGCGGAGATCGTCAGCGACGACACCGCGGTGGATTCCTATGCCCTGACGACGACCGGCCCGGGAAGCGGCTACGTGACGGTGATCGAGGCGGACGGCTGGGCGTTCACGCAGCCCGGGGACCCGGTGTCGATGCACGTCTTCAAGGCGGGCCGGACGCTCTACACGGGCGAGGTGAAGGTGATCGTTCCGGAGAACCCGCTCAGCGAGATGGTGAGCTTCCAGCACACGGCCGACGTGGCCGGACGCTCGGCGGAGTTCGAGTACGAGTGGAAGATCGCCGCGCCGGTGAACGGGCTGCCGCCGGAGTCCGACGCGACGATGTCACGTTACCTTTCCCTTGCCAGTGGGGCGGACATGCCGCGGCGCACGATCGGCGGGGCCGGCATCCAGTCGTTGAGCGACAACTACGTGGTGATGAGGTACCGGCCCAAGAACCCGGACCATCCCTTGCTGAACCAGTGGTCCGACTGGACGGAGCCGCGGCTGGCGGAGGGCTGGATCAAGCGGGTGCTGGCGGGGATCAACCCCTTCGGGCAGCGGTTGACGGACCTGTTCAACAATGCGGTCAACACCGACGTCAGCATGGTGACGCAGGCAGGGCGGCGCTGGGAAGGCGACGTGGCGCTGAACCTCGAGACCATCAACAACTACGGCCTGATTGAGATCTACGAGACCGTCCTCCGGCGCGGCCGGATGCTGAGCATCGAGTCGGGCTTCAACTATGGCCCGGCCAACGACGCGTTGCTGCTGGCGGCGGGGTACCTTCACGACCTGTACACAATGCTCGGCGGCGAGGCATGGGCGGACGCCGCCAACCCGACGATCGGGATCGGGACGAAGGACAAGACGTACGGGGACATCGCGACGTCGTTGTTCGCCTTCAAGGGGCAGGTGGCGACGCTGGCGCAGGAGGAGTTGGCCCTGCTGCGCGGGCGTGACGACTTCCTCGTGCCGGGGGTGCGTGTCGCCCCCGTTTATAACCGGCTGGTGTGGAACTATACGCGGGGCATCAACTCGGGCGAGGTCATCTACGCGCTCAACTACAACATCCAGGAGGATAACAACGGCCAGCCCAACGGCGTGATCAACGCCTCCGACGCCGCCAAGATGTACCCGCAGGGGCATGGTGACGCGTACGGGCACTACCTGACGTCGATCAAGGGGTACTATTCCCTGATCATGAACCAGTACTTCGACTGGGTGCCCCGCATCGAGGCGGTCAACGTGCTCGGGGTGCCCGTCGCGGTGGATTACCAGGACGAGAGGAAGTTCGCGTCCGCCGGCGCGTCCATCGCCCGGTCGGGCCAGCAGATCTTGGACCTCACATGGCGCGAGGCCTACGAGCCGTCCGGGGGCGGATGGAAGCACCTGTCCAACGTGCGGACCAACGCGCAGCGCATCTACGACGTCCCTGGGGGGACCAACGTGGTAGCCCGATACTGGGGCGTGGACCACTGGGCTTCCCGCACGGGCCAGGGCGCCTACATCCATTGGATCGTGGGCAACGCGATGATCCTTCCCGAGGACGTGGACCCGACCCATGAGGGCATCCAGAAGGTGGACCGGTCCACGGTGACGGAGTTGCGCGAGATCGCGACGCTGGCCAAGGGCGTGCAGACGTCGATCGACAACGCCGAGGCGGGCCTCAGCCCGCTGGGCGTGCCGGAGGGCGGCATCGCCTTCGACTTGGATCCCAACGCGGTGACGGGCTCGGGATCCTCGACGCACTTCGAGCAGGTGTTCCAGCGGGCCAAGGTGGCCTTGAACAACGCGGTGGCGTCCTTCGACGACGCGAAGGACGTGACGCGGCTGATGCGTTCGGAGGAGGATTCGTTGGCGGAGATCCGGACGGCCGTCAGCCAGCAGGAGGCCGCGTACAACCATGCCCTCACCGACATCTATGGCTCCCCGTACCCCGAGGACATCGGGCCCGGCAAGGCCTACCCGCCGGGCTACGAGGGCCCGGACTACCTCCACTACTCCTACATCGACATTTCGGAGTCGAACTTCGGCGGGGTCGTCGAGGATCTTGACGCGGGCGTGGAGGTCAGCGTGGGGGTGAACCAACTGCCCGACGGATTTCTGCAAGAGCTGGCCAGCGTCTCCGGGGCCAACGCAGGGAGCGCGGCCGTCTTCGACCCGAACCAATCCTTCAAGTTCGAGCTGGGCGGCCATGGCTTCTTCAAGAAGCCCGGCCATTGGGTGGGCAAGCGTCGCTCGCCCGGCAAGATCCAGCAGGCGGTGTCGGACGTGGTGAAGGCGCACGGACGGCTCGTCATGGCGATGAATGACGCGGATGGGGCGCGGATGGAGCTCGATGTCGCGGTGCGTGCCTTCAAGTCCACGGAGGGGCTGCTCGACCATTTCCAAAACATCAACCTCGGGCTCAACGTGGCCGACGAAGTCCTCATGTGGGTGCAGATCGCCAACAGCATCTTCGAGGGCTTCGACGAGATGATGGAGACCACGGTGGAGGCCACGGGCGACGTGACGAAGGCCGCCCTGCCTGACAGCTTCATCGCGGGCCTTGCGGCGGGCGGTGACATCACCTCCGTGGGCCAGGCGGCCCTGGAGGCGGCCGGCTTCTCGGTGAAGAGCTCGCTCAAGGTGGGTGCCTACATCCGGTTCATCCTCCTGACGGCCTTCGAGGGCGCGAACACCACCGCCCGGCGCTGGTCGGAGTTTGCCATGGCCAACCAGGAGCGGGCCTTGGGCACGCGCGACGCCTTGCTGGAAATCAGCCTCGCCATCGACGGCCTTGCGGATCACTTCAACTTCATCAATGCCCGCCTCCGTGAGTACGACGACGCGCTGGTGGTCTATCGCCGGCTGCTGGCCGAGGGCAGCCGCATCCAAGACGAGCGCCTGATCACACGCCAGCGCTCCGCGCAGGTCATCCAAGGGTTCCGTACCCGAGACGCCGCGTTCCGCCTGTTCCGCAGCGAGAAGCTGGAGCGGTACAAGTCCCTGTTCGACATGGCCGCGCGCTACTCCCTCCTTGCTGCCAACGCCTACGACTACGAGACCGGCCTGCTTGGGACGAAGCAGGGCAAGGACTTCAAGAAGCGCATCATCGACTCCCGCGCCCTCGGCGTCGTCCGCAACGGCGAGCCCATGTTCGCCGGCAGCAACACCGGCGACCCCGGCATCTCCAGCGTGCTGGCC
>CAIRNV010000330.1 GCA_903880005.1 uncultured Verrucomicrobiota bacterium
CGTCCGTCACAGACCGCTGCGGGTATGCTCCGTCCTCACGCCTTGCCCCGGGGCATTCTTGGAGCAACCAAACACCAGCGATTTGTGAGACACGACACTTGGGGTGCACGAGCCACGACGCCACGACGGGGTGCGGTAAAAATCGCTTGAGCCGCCGGGATGTCCTGAGCAGTCTGGCCAACACGTTGCCCGCGTGGCGGAATTGGCAGACGCGCTAGATTCAGGTTCTAGTGAGTAACATCGTACAGGTTCAAGTCCTGTCGCGGGCACCACCCCAACAGATCATTTCTCCCGACTGGCTTCTTCCGGTCCTTGACCGTCCGTGCATCCCGAGATGGTTGATGGCAACTGGGACGGGCAGCGGAGATCAGACCGGTCCCGCAGGGCCGGAGCATGGAGTGGCGGCCGGGGACGGCCGCGCTCCGAGGGTTGAGCGCGCACGACGCCTTCGAGATTACCAACCACTTCGGGATGCACCGCTCCACCGTTCCCTCTGGGGCGCGAGCATTGCCAACGGGGCACCGGTCCGGGCAGCCTTGCCCCATGGAATCCCCTCAAGTCCCGCCCGTGGCCGTGCCCCAGAGGGCGGGCTCGATTGATGCGTATCGTGGCTGGGTGATGCTGCTGATGGCCGGGGAGGTACTCGGCTTGCACGCGGTGGCGCGAAACCTGCCGGGCTCGGGCTTTTGGGCGTTCCTCGCGCACCAGCAAGACCACGTGGAATGGCGTGGTTGCACGTTGCACGACCTCATCCAGCCCTCGTTTTCGTTCCTGGTGGGTTGCGCGTTGCCTTGGTCGATTGCCAACCGGCGCGCGCGTGGGCAAGGCATGTCGGGGATGTGGTTGCACACCGCGTGGCGGGTGTTCGCGTTGGTGGCGCTGGGGGTGTTCCTGAGATCGACGGGATCGAGCCTGACGCGGTTCACGTTCGAGGACACGCTGTCGCAGATTGGCCTGGGCTATGGGTTTCTTTGGTTCCTGGCATGGCGCGGGGTCCGGTTCCAGGTGGGGGCGTTGGTCGCGATCCTGGCGGGCTATTGGGCCTTGTTCGCGCTGCACCCGTTGCCCCCGGCGGGGTTTGATCCCACCACGGTCGGCGTGGAGAAGGACTGGAAGGAATGGATGGGAGGCTTCGCGGCGCACTGGAACAAGAACGCGAACCCCGCGCACGACTTCGACGTGTGGTGGCTGAACGTCTTCCCGAGGACGAAGCCCTGGACGTACAACGGCGGGGGCTATGTGACGCTGAGCTTCATCCCCACGCTGGGGACCATGTTGCTGGGGTTGCTGGCGGGCCAATGGCTGCGTCGCGGGGACGTGACCCCCGCGCGGCGGTTCTGGACGTTGGTCGGGATGGGGTTGGCGGGCCTCCTGGCCGGGACGGTGCTCGACCTCACGGGCGCCTGCCCGAGCGTGAAGCGAATCTGGACGCCCTCGTGGGTCCTGTTCAGCGGTGGGTGGTGCGCGATCTTCCTCGCGATGTTCCATGCCTTGGTGGACGTGCATGGGTGGCGGAGGTTGTTCTTCCCGTTCGTGGTCGTGGGGATGAACTCGATCTTCATGTACGTGATCGCCCACCTGTGGGACGGGTTCTTCAAGGCGAACACGACGAATCACCTCAACACGTTGGTGATGGCGGTGCATGGGCCGTCGGCGCTGGAGGGAGGTCGAACCTTCTGGACCTTGCTGGCGGGCCCCTACGCACCGTTGGCGCAAGGGGCGTTGGTGCTCTTCATGCTGTGGCTGTGTTGCTACGGGCTTTGGAGGCGCAAGGTGTTCCTCCGCATCTAGCCGGAACGATTCAATGGGATCGGTCGTGCTTGATCGACCTGCTTTCGCCATCACCTCCCTCCCAACGGAATGAAATCGTTCCGATTTAGCCATTCACGGGCCCAGGCCAACATGACCTCCCATTCCATCCACTCCGCGTGGGTCGCCCTGTTCGTGGCGTGCCTGTTCCTGTCCTCGTCGCTGGAGGCGGGACGGCCCCCGAACATCGTGTTGATGGTGGCCGATGACCTGGGGTTTGCGGAGTTGGGCTGCTACGGCCAGCAAAAGATCCGGACGCCCAACATCGACCGGCTCGCCGCCGAGGGGCGGAGGTTCACCCGCCATGACTCGGGTGCGCCGACGTGCGCGCCGTCGCGGTGCGTCCTGCTGACGGGGCGGCACCTGGGGCATGCGGACATCCGTGCGAATCGCCAGGCGACCGATGCCGCGGGCAAGGCCATCGAGGGGCAACATCCCATGGCGGCCACGACCCGCACGCTGGCCGAGGTGCTGAAGGCCCACGGCTATGCAACGGCGGCGTTTGGCAAGTGGGGGCTGGGCCGACCCGATAGCCCGGGGGCCCCGGCACGACACGGGTTCGACCTGTTCCTCGGCTACAATTGCCAGGCGCAGGCGCATTCGTACTACCCGCCGCACCTCTGGCGAAACGACGAGATGTTCCCGTTCAACGCGCATCCGGTGCCGGGCCATGTGCGTCGGACCCAAGGCGTGGTGGCGAAATCGGATTGGGCGGGCGAGCGCCGTGCGCCGGAGTACATGGTGGACGAGGCCCTGGCGTTCATGCGACGGCAGCGCGGCGGCCCCTTCTTCCTTTATCTGCCCTTCATCGAGCCGCACGTGGCCTTGCAACCGCCGCCCGACCTGGTGGAGACCTATCCCGCCGACTGGGACGACCGCCCCTACCTGGGCCAATGCGGATACACGCCGCACCCGAGGCCGCGCGCGGCCTACGCCGCATTGGTGACGGCGTTGGATCGGCATGTCGGGCGGATCATGGCGGGGCTGGACGCGCTGGGGTTGCGGCAGGACACGCTGGTGGTGTTCACGAGCGACAACGGCACGACGCACGACGCGGCGGCCGATCCGGTGCTGGGCGTTGGGGGAGTGGACGCGCGGTTCTTTGGGTCCACGGCGGGGCTGCGTGGACGCAAGGGTTCGGTGTACGAGGGCGGCCTGAGGGTTCCCTTGATCGTGCGATGGCCGGGACGGGTGCCCGCCGGCACCACGAGCGCGAACTGGACGTATTTCGCGGATCATTTCCCGACCTTGTGCGAGGCGGCGGGCCTTGCCGTGCCGGAGGGATTGGACGGGACGAGCCAATGGCCGGACTGGCGGGGCCTTGCGCCGCGGCCACGGCGGGTTCCCATGACGTGGGTCTTCGCGGAGTACGGCGGCCAGGTCGCGTTGCGGGACGGGGCGCTCAAGCTGGTGCGAACCAACCTGATGGCGAAGGGCGGCCCGGGTCCCTGGGAGCTTTACGACTTGGAGTCGGATCCTGGCGAGGAGCGCGACCTTGCGGGGCGACGTCCGGGGGATGTCCGGCGCCTGGTGGAGCTGTTGGCCCGGGAAAACGCGGAGAACGCGACGTTCCCGGTTTCGCTCGGGAAGTAGCAGGGACGGCCGGCCACGCCGCGCCGGCGGACGCCCCGGCGGCATTCCAAACTGGGCGCTCGCACCGGGTTGCGCGTCCCGACATGATCCGCCCCGCCATATGCTGAAAGCCGGAATCGTCGGCCTTCCCAACGTCGGGAAGTCCACCTTGTTCAACGCCGTCACCCGCACGCGCAAGGCGCAGGCGGCCAACTACCCGTTCTGCACGATCGACCCCAACGTGGGCGTGGTGACGGTGCCGGACGACCGCCTGGCGGTCCTGGCACGCATTGCCAAGACGCAGGTCATCATCCCGGCGGCGGTGGAGTTCGTGGACATCGCCGGCCTCGTGAAGGGCGCCTCGGCCGGCGAAGGGCTGGGCAACAAGTTCCTCAGCCATATCCGCGAGGTGGATGCGATCGTGCAGGTGGTTCGATGCTTCGAGGACGCTGACATCCACCACGTCTCGGGCTCGGTGGACCCGGTGCGGGACATCGAGATCATCAACACCGAGCTGGTGATGGCGGACCTGGAGGCGGTGCGGAAGCGCCGCGAGAAGCTGCAACGGGACGTGAAGCGCGGCGACAAGGCGGCCGCCGCCGAGGACGCCGCGCTGGCGAAGCTGGAGCCGGCGCTCGACCAAGGCCGTCCGGCCATCACGGTGGAACTGACGCCGGAGGAGCGGGCGCTGGCGCATCCCCTGTTCCTGCTCACCTCCAAGCCCACCATCTTCGCCTGCAACGTCAAGGAGTCGGAGCTGGCGCGCGCCGACGCGAACCCGTTCGTGGCCAAGGTGCGCGAGTATGCGCGGAACCACTTGGCGTGCGGCACCGCCGTGATCAGCGCGCAGATCGAGTCGGACCTCGTGGACCTTTCCGAGGACGAGGCCCGGGACTTCCTCAAGGAACTGGGGGTGCAAGAATCCGGCGTGGGCGGGCTGATCCGGGCGACGTACCATCTCCTGGGGCTGCGCACCTACTTCACGGCGGGCGAGAAGGAGGTGCGGGCCTGGACGATCCGCACCGGCGACACCGCGCCCAAGGCGGCGGGCGTCATCCACTCGGACTTCGAGCGAGGCTTCATCAAGGCGGAGACGGTGGCCTACAAGGACCTCGTCGAATGCGGCTCGGTCGCGGCGGCCCGGGAGAAGGGATTGTACCGGATGGAGGGCAAGGAATACGTGGTCGAGGACGGCGACGTGTTGCTGTTCAAGTTCAACGTGTAACCTCATGACGTCGCGCGGACGCGCCTTGCGGTGCCTGGGCCGGGACGATTCCGTCGGATCGGTCGCGCTGGTTGGATCCGCCCCCGCAAGAGCGTCGTCGTTCGCTCGTCATCCCGCGCTGGCGGTGCGCCTCGCTCACGCCTCGGCTTGCGGAAGCATGCGCTCCGGCCCAACGGCCCCACCGACGAAATCGTCCCGGCCTGGGGGCCGGCCTTGGTGCTTAGCCGGGACGATTCAGTTGGATCGGTCGTGCTTGCTCGATCTGCTCGCGCAAATCCTTCGTCGTTCGCTCGTTACGGGCCTCGTGCCGGCCCGCGCCTCGCTCACTCCTCGGCTTGCCCAAGCATCTGCTTCGCAATCACTTCCCTCCCAACTGAATCGTCCCGGGTTAGGCGCGTGGTTCCTGTTGTGGCTCCTCGCCGCAGGCGCGCCCTTGCACGGCGAGTCGCGTGTCGAGGTCGGCCCATGGACCGGTGGCATCACGACCACGTCGGCGGTGCTCAAGGCGAAGATGCGAAAGCCCGGCTACGACGTGTACCTGAACCTCTCCTCGGAGGATGGCCTGGATTCGCGGCGCGTGGGGCCCGTGCCGTCGCTCACGAACCTCCATCGGGTCGTGACGTTCCCCTTGGGTGGATTGAGGCCGGACACGGCCTACCGGGCGACCCTCGAGGTAAAGGGGACGAACGAGGTCAATGAGACGGCGCGGTTCCGGACCTTCCCGGCGGGGCGTGCCTCGTTCCAATTCGCGTTTGCCTCGTGTGGACGCACCGCGTCGAAGCTGGAGACCTACGACCGCATTCGCGAGCACCGTCCCTTGTTCTTCCTGTGCCCGGGCGACCTTCACTACGAGGACATCTCGACGAACCGGGTGGAGAAGTTCTGGTCGGCGTACGACAAGGTGCTGGGCTCCAAGGTCCAGGGCCGCATGTATCGGGAGGTGCCGTGGGTGTACGTCTGGGACGACCACGACTTCGGGGGCAACACGAGCGACGACCGGGCCTTGTCGAGGCCCGCCGCGCGGGCCGCCTACGAGTTGTACGCGCCCCATTACCCGCTGCCGTTCGCGGGCTTGGAGAAGCCGATTTGCCAGGCGTTCTCCGTCGGGCGCGTGCGGTTCATCGTGACGGACCTGCGGTCCCAACGGGAGCGTGTGACAGCGGCGGATGGCCCGGCGAAGACGATGTTGGGCGCGGCGCAGAAGGAGTGGCTCAAGCGCGAGTTGCTGGCCGCGAACGGCGCCTTTCCCCTGATCTTCTGGGTGAGCCCGGTGCCGTGGAATGGAACCACCCTCACGAATCATTACTGGCCCGTGACGACCAATCACCTGGGCTATATCCACCACGAGGCGCTCGCCTATACGAACCAGGGTGGCGCAAGGCCCTCCAAGCCGACGGGCGACTCCTGGGCGTGGTACGCCACCGAGAGGGAGGAACTGGCCACGTTCGTCCGGGACCAGGGCATCCGCGGGTTGGTCATCCTGCACGGCGACATGCACGCGCTGGCGGCCGACGATGGACGGCACTCGGACTTTGCGAGGGGAGGCGGCGCGACGATCCCGGTGTTCGCGGCCGCGCCGTTGGACCAGGCGTGGAGCATCAAGGGGGGGCCGTATTCGGCGGGCGTCTATGCACCCAAGAAGGGGGAGGGCTGCTTTGGCCTCGTGGACGTCACCGACTTGGGCGACGCCATTCGTGCCCGGTTTTCCGGGCGGACGCAGGACGACGTGGAGCGCGTGCACCTCGAGGTGACGATGCCGGCCCGCTAGTGTCGTGTCTCACAAATCGCTGGTGTTTGGTTGCTCCAAGAATGCCCCGGGGCAAGGCGTGAGGACGGAGCCTACCCGCAGCGGTCTGTGACGGACGAACAACGAAGCCCCGGGGCATTCTTGGAGCAACCCGAAG
>CAIRNV010000331.1 GCA_903880005.1 uncultured Verrucomicrobiota bacterium
ACGAAGCAGCCGGCACCTTGCTGCCTTTCTTCCCCATTGCCCTGCCCGATGCCCTTGCGCTTTGATTCGCCCGCAGCGCGTCTCCCATGTCCGACAAACTTCATCCCATCCCCCAAGCCCTCCGCGATGCGATCCGCAAGAAGCAGGCCGTGGTCGTCGTCGGCGCGGGCGTCTCCATCCAGGCCACCGGCAACGCCCCGGCGGCTTCGTGGAAGGGGTTGATCAGGCTGGGGATACAGCGCTGCGTTGAAATTGACCCCGAGCGGAAGGGGGACTGGGAAAGGAACGCTCGGGAGCGCGTTGACTCGAAGTTTCAGGACACCTTTCTCGGCCTTGCCAACGAGGTAGCCCGAATGATCGGAGGCGAAGGCAAGGCTCCCGGACGGCTCGGCCAATGGCTCGGGGACACCGTGGGCAAGCTGGAGCCGAAGCATCCGGAGATCATCAAGGCGATCCATGCCCTCGACCTTCAACTGGTCACCACAAACTACGACGGGCTGCTCGAACGCCCTGACCTGCCGCCTGTCACATGGCGCGACTTCGCCAAGATCCCCCAAGTCCTCAGGGGCCATGGACGCGGCGTCCTCCATCTGCATGGGCATTGGAACGAGCCGGACTCCGTGGTCCTCGACAACGAGTCCTTCGTCGTCGTGCGGGACGAGGAGCATCCCAAGGCCGTGCTCCGGATGCTGGCCATGTCCAAAACCCTCTTATTCATTGGGTGTGGCGAAGGTCTGTCCGACCCCAACTTCAGCCGGTTCCGTGAATGGCTTGCGGAGGTCAATTCGGCCAATCCCATGCCGCACTTTCGATTGTGCAGCACCGAGGACCATGCACGGCTCGCGGCGGAAGACGATCCGCGGGAACGCATCGACCTGGTCCCGTACGGCAAGCACGAGGACTTGCCTGGGTTTCTCCAAAAACTGGCCCCGGAACCGATCGTCGTGACGTCGGGCAAGGGAGCAGCATCGGGCCATCCAGAAGGATCGAATGCCCCGTCGGGCACCGTACCTATCCAGCCCCTAACCCAGGCCATCCAATCCTACCTCCGCCACCTTTCCGACGAGGTGCAACACCTCCGCCTGGTGGGGTTCGGCCATGCGTTGGACCTCGAGTTGCCCATCGAGGACGCCTACGTGCCGCTTCGGTTGCTGACCTCTGCGAGCCTTGCGGCTTCGACGCCCGGCAAGTTCGACCTCGACGAGATGGAGCGCCGGGGCATTGCCAACAAGGACGTGCCCGTGTCTGGAATGTTCCAGTTGGCGCACTCGATGGGTTACCGGGGTGTCGTCGTCCTGGGCGACCCGGGCTCGGGCAAGACCACGGCGGCAAGGCAGTTGAGCCGGGCGATCCTCAAGGACGCGGACCCCGCGACGACCTTCGGTCTGCCCGTCGGGGTGGTGCCCGTGTTGATCCGCCTTCGCGACCTGCGCCCGGAACAGATGAAGGACCCCTGGGCGTTCGTGGATGCCAGCGTGCGTCCCGAGCCGGTGGCGGTGGCAGGGGCCAAGAAAAGGAAGGAGACCGGTCCCGGCCCGGACCTTCGCGCGCGCCAGGGCGTGCTCTGGATCTTCGATGGCTTGGACGAGGTGGTGGACGAGCCCATGCGGGTCCAGGTGACCCAGTGGATGGCCCGCGTGCTGGATGAGCGTCGGGAGGATCGGTTCATGGTGACCTGCCGGTATTCCGGCTACCGAGGCCACGTGGCCCTCGGCCCCCGGTTCTGCACGTTCTACGTCCAGCCCCTCGACGCGACGCAGGTGCGGGAGTTCGTCGAGCGATGGCATCGGGTGGTCGCGCGGAGGATCTATGGCGAGGGCCCCAAGGCGACCGAGAGGGCGAACGAATCCATCGAGGCGCTCATGGGCATCTTGGGCCAGGAGGAATATAGGATCGGGCGGCTGCGTGAGCTTCCAGCTAACCCGTTGCTCCTGACGATCCTGTGCCTCGTGCATCACGAGCAGAAGAACCTGCCCGGTCGTCGCGTGGACCTGTACGCCCGCTGCACCCGAGTGCTGGTGGAGGAATGGCGCAAGGAGATGCTGCGACGGTCGCGGGCAACCCCCATGGACGCCGGGGCGGCCGAGGAGGTCCTTGCGTCGGTGGCGTGGTGGCTGCACTCGGAGGATAAGCGAACCTCCGACACCATGGAAACCCTCGGGGCCAAGGCGTTGCCCATGCTGGAAAGCATGTCGCCTACGACCGGCCTCGGCCGGGATGGAAAGCAGTTCATCGAGCGAATGCGGGACCTCAGCGGGATCATGGCCATGCACGGCGCGGGCCGATGCGGGTTCCTGCACCTGACCTTCCAGGAATACCTCGCGGCCTCGCATGCCACGCGCGCGGGCCTTGCAGGACAGCTTGCGACGGAGCTGGGACGCACCTGGTGGCGCGAGATGATCCTCTTGGCGGTCGCCATGGGGACCAAGGACTTCGCAACCGAGTTCTTCACAACGGCTACGCG
>CAIRNV010000332.1 GCA_903880005.1 uncultured Verrucomicrobiota bacterium
CACGGTGCGTGGCAACGGCGGACGGGACACGATCACGCTGCAAGGGACGTTGCTCGATTCGACCCTAAACCTCTCCCTGGTGGGCCCCGCCAGCCAGGTGGTGAACGCAAACCTTTCCTTGATCCTTTTGGATGCGGTGGAGAACGCGGTGGGCGGCAACGGCAACGACACGTTGATCGGCAACGACCTCGACAACGTGCTGTCCGGCGGCCCAGGCGACGACACGCTGGACGGCCGGGCCGGCAACGAGGTGTACGCGTTTGATTCCGACAGCGCGTGGGGGACCGAAACCATCATTGAGAACACCCTCAACCCGGGCCGGGACACGCTCGACTTCTCCGCCACGACCACGTTGTCGATCCAGGCCAACCTCTCGGTCCTGAATGTGGCGCAGGTCATCAATGCCAACCTCACCCTCATCTTGCAGGGTGGCGGCATCGAGATCCTGGTGGGTGGCGACCAGGCGGACGTCCTGCGGGGCGATGGATTGGACAATGAGATTCATGGCGGCCCCGGCGACGACCTCGTTGATGGCAAGGGTGGGAATGACTGGCTGGATGGTGGAACGGGCAACGACGACATCATCGGTGGCGATGGCGTTGACCGCATCAGCGAGGCGGGCGACACAAACTTCACGCTGTCGAATGCAAGCCTCGTTCGGGGGACGGGTGAGACGGACGCCTTGGACGCCATTGAGGTGGCGTGGCTTTACGGCGGGATCTCCGGAAACCGGTTTGACCTAACGGGATGGACGGGCTCCGGGCGCGTTGTGGGCGATTTGGGCGAGGACGTCCTCGTGTGGGCGGCGGACGCCAATTTTGTGCTCACGGATGCATCCGTCGCGATGTCCCTAGGCTCGGGTCCCGTGCTGTTGTTCTCCATCGAGGAGGCCGAGATCCGGGGTGGCGAGGGTGCGAACTCGATCGATGCCCGGGGATTCAGCGGGGACACCACGTTGTCCGGCGGCATGGGCCATGACGTGGTTCGAGGCGGCAGCGGCGGCGACGTGATCGATGGCGGGCCCGGGAACGACGTGCTTTCAGGCGGTTTGGGGAACGATGACATCCAAGGCGGCACGGGGACCGACACGTTGGACGAGGACTGGTCGGCGGAGGTGGACGACATCGTGTTCATCATATCGAACACACGCCTCACCGTTGCGACGGACGCCACGGGAGACGGCGTGGATGCGTTGTCCGGTTTGGAGAATGTCCGCCTGGTCGGAGGCACCGGGAACGACCTGTTCGACGTGAGCGAATGGCGGGTGGGACCGGTGCGTGTCGAGGGCGGTCCTGGCGGCACCGACATGATTCGGGTCCAGCTTGCGCCCTCGGGGATCCCTGGCTCTCCCGGGGCGACCGCCACGTTGACGAATGCCGGCATTGCGTTCACGGGCGGCACGGGGGCGTTTGACATCGTAGGCATCGAAGCCGTCACGGTCGTGGGCACGGACTGGAACGATGTCATTGACGCATCCCAGTTCTCGGGTTGGGCGAGCCTGGATGGTGGTGCAGGCGACGACGTCCTGCATGCGGGTCCGGGCGTCAATTGGTTGTTCGGCGGCGTGGGCAACGACCAGTTTGTCTTCCGCATGAACGGCGGGTCGTTCGACGTGGACATCGTCTCCGGTGGCGGCGGGGTGGACCAGATGGACTTCGCCGCCTTTAGCGTTGGCATCACCCTGGACCTTTCCTTGGTCGGCGCGGCGCAGGTGGTCGCGGCGGGCGAGCAAGGGGTTGCGCTGACGGCGATCGACGTCGAGTCCGTGGTCGGGGGCACTGGGAACGACGTGTTGATTGGCAACGCCTCGGACAATGGGTTCACGGGTGGGCTTGGCTCGGACACGATCATTGGGTCTGGAGGCACGGATGTCCTGGTCGAATCCGGTGACGCCAACTTCACGCTCACGGACATCCAATTGGTTCGTTCGGGTGGCGGCTCGGACATCCTTTCGAGCATCGAGCGGGTGATGCTGACGGGCGGGGCCGGCGCGAATGTTTTGGATGCCACGGCCTACACCGGCGTGGCCGTCCTTTCGGGCGAGGGTGGCAACGACACGCTTCTGGGCGGAACCGGCAATGACATGTTGACGGGCGGGGCTGGCGACGACGTCCTGCGCGGCGGGAACGGCGGTGATACCTATGTGTACGACTTGGACAACATCGCCGGGTCGGACGTGATCGATGAGGTGGGAGGCACGGGAGGTGGCATTGACGCCATCAGCTTTGCGGAGACCAGCGGGGTGGGCGTGAGGCTGGACCTTGCGCTCACCGCGATCCAGGTGGTGAGCACCGGTCGGCTGACGCTTCGCCTCACCGACGGCCTGTCGGTTGAATGCGCCGCAGGCGGGGCGGGCGATGACATCCTGCTGGGCAATGCGGCGGCCAACCTTCTGTCGGGGGGCTTGGGAATGGATCAAATCGATGGCCGCGGCGGCCCGAACGACTTCGTGCGGGAGGATCGGGACGCCGACATGACCGTGGTCGGAACGACGGCCTCGGCGACGTTGCAAATCGGCGCGGAGACGGACCAGCTCGTTGGGATTGAGCATGTGATGTTGGTGGGTGGG
>CAIRNV010000333.1 GCA_903880005.1 uncultured Verrucomicrobiota bacterium
GCGCCCCTTCAGGGCTTGGGTGGGTTGTGGTCGGGCCAACCCGGGGCGTTGCCCCGGGCTGGCGTATGCCGCGCCGTTGGCGCTCCCGGGTCATGCGAGGCTCGCATATCCGGGTCCACGGTTGGATTCCTGCGGCCCAGCCTCTCGCCGGAACCCATAGAAAACGTCTAGGGACCGGATGGGTTCCCTGAGATCTCCGCGTCTCAGCGTCTCAGCGGGAGATTCTTCTCCAGCCCATTTGGATAGCCGTAGGCCGCGTGCCCTCACGCGGCCCGTCGGGTGAGGGCACCCGGCCTACGCGCTCCTCCGTGTCCGGTGTGATCCCATCTGGCGGGCGGCGCGCCCGGCCTAGCGGCCGCCCAAGGTTCGCAGGTAGGCGAACAGGTCCGCGACCTGCTGCTCGGGCAAGCCCTCCAGCAATCCCTCGGGCATCATGGATGACCGGAGGAAGCCCGAACGCCGCACGGTGTCGCGTGCAAAGCGACGGTCCTCGGACCCGGGTTGGCGGAGGATCAACGACGCGCCGTCGGACCCGGCCAGCATGCCCTCGTGGACCTCGCCGTCCTGGGTCTCGACGCGGAACCGGCGGTAGCCGGCCTCCATGGCGGCATCGGGCATGAGGATGTTGCGCAGGAGGTATTCGTTGCCGTGGGCGCCCGCACCGTCCAAGGCCGGGCCAATCTTGCCGCCTTGGCCGGCCACCGCATGGCACACGGCGCAGTTTTGCCCGAACACGGCCTTGCCTTGGGCGACGACGCCGGCCTTGGAGGCGACGTCGCGGTACTTGCCAAACTTCGCGTTGAGGCCGGCCGCCTGGGCCAGCGACTGGATCGCGGGGAAGTCGGCCGTCCGCTCGACACGCGCGCCCTTCCCGAGCTTGCCCCAGTCGCCGCCATGGCCGTGATACACGAGCCCGGGGGCGTTGGCCGGCACCTCGACGCCCGCCACGCTGCCCAGCTCGTTGGCGTCCATGGCCCGGCTCCAGACGCGGAGCTGGGCGAGGTCGCCGGCCGTTCCGCCCTGGGCGTTGGACGCACCGACCCGCAGCTCGTCGAAGTCGCGGGAATCCGCCGCCTTGCCGGTCGCGTCCAGGCGGCCGTTCAGGAAGATGCGAACGATGCCCTCGGCGTCGCGCGTGACGGCGTAGTGCGTCCACGCGTCCGCCACGGCGGGTTGGGATGCGACCGCGACGTCGCCGTGCGGGGCGCCGGTCCACACCCGGAACCGGCCGTCATAGAAGTTGATGTCGAACGAGGGCCCGCCGAGCAGCGAGTCGGCGTTGGAAAGCCCGGGGTCGGGCCGGAACCAGCCCTCGACGGTGAACGGTCCAGACAGGTGGATCGGGGCATCCACCCGCGCGTTGTCGGAGCCGTCCAGGCGCAGGACCTGGCGGAGGGCCGACCCGACCTGCTGTTGCAGCTCGCGCACGAATGGGTCGTCGGGCAGCACCGCCGCCAGCTTGTCCAGCGTGTAGCCGTCGATCTCGTCGCGGGCGATGTCACCGGAGCGCACGGCGGCCAGCAACGGGCGGGCGGAGGCGGGCGTGGATCCAAGGCGATCCACGACGGCGCGGCGTTGGGAGGCGGGGAGTCCCGGCCAGAGCCTCAGCAAGGCAGGCAACGCCGCGTCGGACTTGGACGCGGCAAGGGCCGCGATGGCCTCGCGCCGCACGGAGTCGTCGGCGCTGGTGGCCAGGCGTTGGAAGACGTCGAGGTTGCCGGCCCCGGATTCACGGAGGGCCCGAAGCGCGGCGGCCTGCCGGGCGGCGGGGGCCTTCTCGGCCGTTGCGATCGCGGCCGCCTCGGGGGCAAGGTCCGCGAGCCGGAAGCCCGATGCGACCTTCAGGAGGAGGTCGGCGTTGGCGTCGGTGGGTTGGTTCCTCCAGAGCTTGCGGGCGGCATCCGCGAGCAAGGGGAGGAGGGCGGTCGTGTCGCCGAGGCGCGCGCGTTGGTCATGCAGGAGTTGCAGCGTGGCGGGCAGGGCCAAGGCGACCTCCAGGGCCTTCTTTGCCGCCGGGTCGTTCGAGACGGAGGCGACGAGGAGCAGCTCGTCGGTGGCGAGGGGGCGTTTCAGGGAGGGCAGCACGCTGGCGAGGGTGCGCGCGCCCTCGGGCCCGCCCAGGACCAAGGCGGCGAGGGCCACGCCTTCCGGGCTGGTCATGGCCGGCTTGACCGCGGCCAGCATCGGCCGATGCCGTTCCAGGATGACTCGGACTAGGTAGGTCTCGAAGTCGCGGAAGTACGCGGGGTTCTTGGACCAATCGGAGGGGCGCGCCTCGGTGGCGGCGGCGAGGAGGGCGCGGAGGGCGTCCAGGGTGTTGGCGATGTTTGCCTTGCCGGCGGGAATGGCGGCGGCGCGGTCGAGGTACTTGCCGAGGGAACGAATGCCTTCTTGCCGCACGAGGCGGTCGGGGTCGGCGACGGCGGCCTTGCTGGAGGCGAGAACCTCGGGCGCGGGGGTGGAAGGGGAATCGGCCAGGACGCGGACGGCTTCCTTGCGGAGGGAACGCGAGGGGGATTGAGACGCGAGCTGGCGGGTCTCCTTGATGGGCACGCGGCCGAGGCCCTCCAGGGCCCAGAGGGCGCGGAGACGGAGGTCGTCGGCCGCCTTGGCGTTCCCGGCGATCTTGGCGATGGCGGGGGCGAGGGAGGTGGCGTTGCGGTCGATGATGGCCTGCCATGCGGCGTTGGCCTCCCAGGTGTTGCCGGCCGCGAGATGGCGGGGAAGGTCGCGTTCCGGGACCTTGGCCAGGTCTGGGGCGTTGGGCCGATGCGGCTGGGACGTGTGGCGGACGCGCCAGATGCGGCCGCGAAGCTTGTCGCGCTCGGGGTGGTTGCGAGGCACCTCGTTGTGCGAGATGACCTGGTTGTACCAGTCGTTGATGTAGAGGCAGCCATCGGGGCCGAGGGCCAGCCCGATGGGCCGGAACCACGGGTCGCCGCTCAGCAGGAAGTCGGGCAGGTGCTCCAGTTGCCAGCCGTTGCCGTAGCGCCCCGGCGAGGATGACGCGTCGCCGCGATGGAGGCGGATGGCCTGGATCTTCCGGGTGATGGGGTTGGCAACAAAGAAGACGTCGCGCCACGGCCCGGGGAAGGAGTCGGCGCCCTCGCTGAAGGCCAGGCCGGACAACCCGGTGCCGCCCATCTCCCGCTCGCCGGTCTTGGGAAACGGCGGCGAATAGGGGCGGGGGACGTCGTCGCCGCAGAGCGGATAGGAGGCGCCTTCGAGGAAGGGCATCATGGGCCAGCCTTGGTCGTTGGCCTCCTGGATGTGGATTTCGCCGAGCCGGTCCACGACCAGGCCCCAGATGTTGCAGGGGCCCCACCCGACAATCTCGAAGCCGGTGCCGTCAGGACGGAAGCGGGCGAGCTTGGTGCGGTTGTAGTCGGTGACCTTGCCGTCGGTGGTGCGGACCTTCGAGCTGTTGAAGGCCCCTTGCGCGAGGAGGATGCTG
This sequence comes from uncultured Verrucomicrobiota bacterium, assembly GCA_903880005.1. Lineage (GTDB taxonomy): Bacteria > Verrucomicrobiota > Verrucomicrobiia > Limisphaerales > UBA9464 > UBA6176. The sequence goes on from CAIRNV010000333.1 coordinate 3,455, forward strand.
CGAGGTCCTGGGATGCGGGTGAACTGGTGGGGGAAGAGGTGGGAATCCTCGATGCCGAAGCCGGTAAGAAGGGGGACGTGGGCGTCGGCGCGGCCGTCGCCATTGGTGTCCTTGTAGAGGCGGATCTCGGTGCCGTACTGGGCGAGCACGCCGTCCTTGAGCGGCAGGACGCCCAGCGGCATGGCGAGGCCCTCGGCAAACACCCGGGCCCGTTGCCGGCCCTCGGCGGCCGGGGTGTCGAACACCAGGATGCGATCCTTGCCCCCGCGCGCGAACAGGGCCTTCGCCTCGGCGGGGGATTCGTTGGCGTCGATCGGGTAATCCAACGCCGTCGCCGTCCAGAGGCGCCCGGCATGGTCGAAGGTCATCGGCACGAACTTGCCGCCGTCGGGCTCGGCGGCGACCAACTCGACCACGAAGCCATCGGGGACGGAGAACGTGGCCTGCTGTTCCTCCGGCGACAGGGGCGACGCGTGGGGCGGGTTGGGGGGCTGCGACGCGCCATCCGGGCGCTTGCGGGCGGGAAGCTCCTCGAGGGTGATGTTGCGAAACGACGCCTCGGCCGCGCCTCCGCCGTGGACCTGGAACCCGAGCCGTCCGCCTTGCGCCGCGATGGCCGCGTCGGGCTCGTGGTAGTCCACGCCCTGCACGCCATTGATCCACGTGGTGATACGGCCGCCGTCGGCTCGGATCACGTACTCGTTCCAGTTGGTGCGGCGCAGCACCTTCTCGATGGCCGCCATGTCCGACCACGCCAGGACGCGGTTGCGGCGCGACTCGTCGTAGATGGAACCCCACCACGTGGGGTCCCCGATGTCGCATTGGTACCCGGCCATCTCCGAGGAGTTGGGCACGCGATCCGAGCGAATCTGGACGCCGGAATTGATGAACCCGGCCCCGCCCAGCAGGCGGAACTCGAGGCGAAGCACGAAGTTCGTGTGGCGCGTGGTCGTGGCGAGGAACTCGTTCTGGCGGATCGTCTCCGTCAGGGATCCGCCCACGATGCAGCCATCGCGCACGCGCCAAAGCTTCGCGTCGCCCTCCCATCCCTCGAGCGTCTTGCCGTCGAAGAGGGGCTTGGGCTTGGAGGCGGGTGCCGGCGGAGGACCGGCCAAAGCGTTGAAGGCGATGGCGCACCCAAGGACAATGCGGGAGAGGAACGCAACGTGGGACAGTTTCATGATGGAACGTTCGGCCGGATCATGCGCCGCCCGACGCCGATCGCTCAAGGATGCCGTTGGGAATTCAGCCTACGCGACCCAACAGGACGAGGCTTCGAGGGGAGCGGAACACGCCGGGCGACCGAAGGTCCCTTGGCCGGAACGATTCCGTTGGGTCGGTCCTGCTGGCTCGATCTGCTTGCGCAATCACTTCCCTCCCAACGGAATCGCTCCGGCTCAGCCGCTCACGCCCGTTTGTCAAAGTTCGGCTCCGTTGTCCCACCGCCGTTTGGGTCACGGCTTGGCTTGATCGTGAGGAGAGGGGATCGCCGGGAGGCAGCAAAGACCAAGATGCCCAATCCAGCCGCCATGACAGCGCTCACCCCTGGCTCGGGCACGGGGAGGTAATGGTAGGTCACCCCGGCAGTCAGGCTCATCCTGTAATCGACGCCCGTGCTGAGCCACGGCCGCGACGGCGACAGCGTCTCCCCAAGCACGAGGTTGTATCTCATCCCAACCACCCCATCCCCCTCGTAGCTCCCGTGAAACAACGGGTTCACCCGAACAGGTCCCATGCTGAACGTGATCGCCGGGCTCAACGGCACATCACGGATCTCTTGCCGAGCCATCAGCCCAAACCAGAGGCTGCTCACGTGGAAGGTGGCCCGGGACGGGTCATCCACCGATACCCCAGGCCCGTCCACCACCAGGCGCGACGACACCAACAACTCACCCGAGTAGGGCTGCGTTGAGTTGTTCCGGGCCGAAAGGCTGGTCGTCAGGATCCCGGAGTAGTCGAACGTCACCTGCTGCAAGGTGCCGAGCGCGGGGTTGAAGGCCTCGAAGGACACCTCAAACCCGCCCACCGGTTGCCGAAGTCCCTGCTTGGAATCCCATGACATCGTCACGGTCGCCGGACGGTAACTCGCGTCCTGCCTTGCATGGGCTACGCCCGCGATGATCCACCCGATGCACAGCACCCCCGCCACAGGCAGTCGCAGCCATCCCACCTTTCCCATGTCCGACTTTCGGCGACCACGCTTCGCCATCGTCAAGGCCGAAGTCCGGCCCACTGATCCCTGCGCAGGCCCTGGTTGAGTGCCCGGTTCTTGCCTCACACGGCGCCGTCGGAGGGGGAGCCAGCAGGAGGTCTTCGCGTCCTGGCGTGATGCAAAAAGGGGGCACGCAAAGCCGCCCAGACGCGAAGCATGGAGGCTCCTGAACGCCCAAGCCGGGATTCCCTCCTCCTTCCTGAGCCGGAACGATGCAGTTGGATCGTTCGTGCTTGCTGGATCTGCTTCGCCATCACTTCCCTCCCGACTGCATCCTCCCGGCTCGTGTCGTGTCTCACAAATCGCTGGTGATTGGTTGCTCCAAGAATTCCCCGGGGCAAGGCGTGAGGACGGAGCCTACCCGCAGCGGTCTGTGACGGACGAACAACGAAGCCCCGGGGCATTCTTGGAGCAACCCGAAGGGCCGCGGCTCTTTTCGCATCCCACGTCGTTGCTCGCTCCTCACAGACCTCTGCGGGTCTGCTCGTCGCTCGCGCCTCGTTGGACACGAAAATCCCCCCGGGGCGAAACAC
>CAIRNV010000334.1 GCA_903880005.1 uncultured Verrucomicrobiota bacterium
GGGAAGGCTGCCTCGACGTCCGTCACATGGGCCGCGAACCCAGGGAGAAAGCGGCGCCCCATCTCCGCGTACGCCTCGATCGAGTACGAAAGCGACGGGGGCCCGGACATGTCGCAGGCAGCGTTGAGGCCGGTGCGAGTGTGGTCGTCCGTCGGCCGCAACTTGGTCGGCTCGAGCGGCTTCGCCGTGGCGCCCATCGGGAAGATGTAAGCCGCATCGAACACCTGCCTCATGAGCGACAAGGTATCGGGCCCCACAGCGCCGAGGTGTAGCGTCTTGCCCGCCGACACGCGCGCCTCCGTGGCATCGGTGACGCGCGCCCGAGCAGCCGGGCTCGTGCTGCTCTCATAGTTCTTGAAGAAGCGGTGCCCATGCACCCGGTCGGGATGCAGCCCGACCTCAAACCCCCATCGAAGGCCCAGATGCACGAACTCCGCGTGCTGCGCCTGCACATACCCCAGTCGAACCGCCTTCCACATGTACGGGATGAAGGTGTCGAACTTGATGTTCACGCCCGGTAGCGCACAGGCGTTCTCCATGTAGACGACCCGCGCCCACTTGTACATGTCGGCGAAGGCGCCGATGGCATCGCTGGACTCACTCCAGCCCCGCGGCAGGCCGTTCCGATAAGAGCTCGCACTCCCATAGAACGGCACCGCGTCGGGGCCGAACGCCACGGCCTGCGCATTAAGCGGCGGGAGCTCGGAGCTTCTTGCCGGCATCGTAGTCGCACCCGGTGCAACGAGCATGAGGGCCCATGCAATAGCCACCAGGCCCCTTGTCAGAGACGAACTGGTTGCACTTATGCGCGAGGGTGCACGTGCCGTCGGGCTTGAGGTGTTTGCACGGCCGGCCGCCGTTGAAGTCGGGGCAAGGCTTCTTGCTGGACTCGTCGGACTTGCCGTTGGGCTTGATGGTCTTGACAGTCTTGATGTTACCGAGCTTGTCGTCGTTGTTGCCTTTCGGCTGCAGGTTCCCCCCGCCAACACGAAAAAAGGCTGCGGCATTCCGTCGAGCCTCCGAGAGCAGAGTATCCTGACCGCCTCGACGAAAAACATTGCCCATGTGCAAGAGGCGCGCGGGGTCGAAGTCCATCTCGCGGAAGTAACAGAGGACGAGCTCGTGGGCCACCGTAAAGGGCTCCCCCATGCGGATGGTACCGAACACCGTATCGTCAATGAACTTGATGACAATCGTGGCCGAGGCCAAGCCCAAGGCGATCACGGTCATGATGAACAGGTGTGTCATCTCGTAGAACTCGGATTCTTTCTCCGGGCGCACCAAGGTCACCGCGTGCACCGCCGACTTTGACTTGGCCACCGCCTCGAGCTTGTACGAGAACTCCGAGCGCTTGGAGATGACGTTGGAGACCTTGGCCCATACAAATAGGAACGTACCCGTGGCGGAGTGCACGGCCGTCTCGCCGGCCGACTTGAGCGAATCCATGGCGCCGCGGATCTTCTCGATGGCCTCGATGCTGGTGGCCGCATCGAGCTTCTCCGCCAAGACCGCCGATGCCTCTGCAAACGAGCAGTGGCCATAGACAGCCGCCTTGACGACGGCGCTGGCTTGGTTGTACGTCGCGTCGGTGAAGTCGATCTGGACGCCTTGGACAGGTGCACAGGCGAGGCCGACGATGGCGTCCAC
>CAIRNV010000335.1 GCA_903880005.1 uncultured Verrucomicrobiota bacterium
CGCGGCTCTTTTCGCGTCCCACGTCGTGGCTCGCTCCTCACAGACCTCTGCGGGTCTGCTCGTCACTCGAGCCTCGTTGGACACGAAAATCCCTCGCGGCGAAACACCAGCCATTTGTGAGACACGACACGAGGGGCATCCGGCCCGGAGCATGGAACCGCGTCTTTCGCCGAGCCACAGACGCTGGGATCTGACGTCGCGGCGGGGCATCCTCCGCTTGAACGAATCGAAGGCATGCATCGAGGGGCAGCCGGTGGCCCGACGGCGGGTCCGGACTCGGGACGCGTCATGCGCGAAGGACCAGGGAGCCTCCATGGGACCGTTTCAACCGGAGGCGTCCAAACAAATGTCAATAGTTTAGATGCGACCCCTTTGCCCTTAGCATGCGAATGGCGCGGTGGACGGTCCGGATGCGCGCGGGCGTGTGGCCCACGACGTCGCCATCGGCCGCCACCGGCATGGGCACGTCAGCGTCCACCGTAAGGTAGGCGGATCGGAAGTAATCGACGTTGGGATGGCGCACGTGCGTGCCGGACGCCAGCGACAGGAATTGCCGCGCGATGGCCAAGCGACCGAGGGCGCGGATGAGGCTGACGTCGGCGAGGCCGTCGTCGAGGAGCGCTCCCGGGGCGATCTTCATGCCGCCGCCGCCGGCATGAGGCGCGTTGGCGGCGAGCGCGACGACGAGGGGCTCGGCGAGGAGGCCGCGCCCGGTCTGTACGTGCAGCGTGGCGGGCCTCCACGCGGCCAAGGCCCGGAAGAACCCCACGGCATAGCTCAGCTGCGGGCCGAACCACCGCTTCACCGTGGGCGTGGTGTAACGAAGGATGTCCGACGCGATGCCCACGCCGGCGAAGAGGAACGCGTGTCGCACCACCTCGGCACCATCGAGATGGCAACGGACCTCGAGGATGTCGCGCTCCATGGGTTGCAGGCTGCCGTCGGACCAACCCGCGATGGCCTTGAGAAGGGCGTCGTCCCGGCGAAGCCCGGACAGGCGGGCGACGTCGTTGCCGGTGCCGAACGATACGGGCGCGAGGACGGGACGGGATGCGGCATCGGGCGAGGGCTCGGCCAGGAGGACGCCGCCGGCGACCTCGCAGAACGTCCCGTCGCCGCCCACGGCCAGGATGAGGTCGCAGCGAGGGGAGAGGTCGCGGGCGATGGAGATGCCATCACCGGGCCGTTGCGTGTCGATGGCCTCGACGGCATGGCCGGACTGGCGGAGGGATTCGACCAGTTGCCGGAGGCGCGCCGACTGGTCGCGGGCCGCGCCCGAGGCGGGGTTGATGACGAGGCCGACGCGGCGCGGGCCAAGGCCGCTCGGACGGCTCATTTGCGCGGGTAGAGGGACGCGACTTGGTCGGCGTAGCCGTTGTAGGGGAGCGTGGGGATGCGATTGCCGGTGGCGAGGTCTCGCTCGGTGGCCTGGGACCAGCGCGGGTGCGGGACGTTGGGCTCGACGTTGGACTCGAAGGGGTACTCGTTGGGCGCGAGCGCGTTCCACAACGTGTCCGGTTGCTCGCGGACCAGCTCGATCTTCACGATGCTCTTGATGGATTTGTACCCGTACTTCCACGGGACGACCAAGCGTACCGGGCCGCCGTTCTGCTTGGGCAACGGCTTGCCGAACAAGCCGGTGGCGATCAAGGCGAGCGGGTGCATGGCCTCATCCATCCTCAGGCCCTCGGTGTACGGCCACGGATAGTCCGAGAGCCGTTGGACGCCGGGCATCTCATCGGGACGCAGGACGGTGGTGAACTTGACGTAACGGGCGTCCGACGTGGGCTCGACCTGGGCCAGGAGCTTGGACAGGGGGAAGCCGGTCCAGGGAACGACCATCGACCATGCCTCGACGCAGCGGAACCGGTACACGCGTTCCTCCAACGGCGCGACCTTCATGAGGTCGTCCCACGACAACGTCATGGGCTTGGCGCACAAGCCGCCCACCCAGATGGACCAAGGTTGGGTGCGGAAACGTCCCACGAGTTGGGCGACCCGGTCCTTTTGGGTGCTGAACTCGTAGAAGTTGTTGTAGTTGGTGACGATGCGCTCCGGGGTCAGGGGGAGCTTGGGCGAGAACTCGGGATTTCGCCGGGCCTCCTGGGGGCCGGCGGCGGGCGCATTGGTGGCGGGCGTCTGCGCCAACAGGGACGGGCCCCAGGCCAAGCCCGAGCCCACGAAGCCGAGCTGCCTGAGAAATTCGCGACGACGACGGTGGATGTTTTCCGGGGTCACCGCGCGGTCCGGCAACATCCACGGGGGACGAATTGAGATGGAGGCCATGGAGGCACATTGCCGTCGATTGACGCGGGCGGCACCTGAAAAATCCGGTGCCCCGGCGTTTCAAACGACTGCCCGGTGTGCGGCGGGGACGTGTTCGGCGAAATCTTCGTCCTTCGCTCGTGGCGGGCCTCGGCATCCTCTAGCGCCAACGACGCCGTTCGAGGACCGCCTCGTGGCAAAACATCGATGCCCATTCACGGGCCTCGGCCTGTTCGCGCCGGGATCCGCCGCGTATCTCCGTGATCCCGCGCCGAAGACGCACGACACGCGTGTCGCCGAAGACGGCCACCACTTGGACTTCCTCGTTTCCCTTGGCACCCCAATCCATTCGCATGGTCATGGGCGAACGATGACAGGGGCCTCAGGACATCCGCTGTCCGACCCCAAAAAAACGCGTTGCGCGACATCCGATCAAATCACCCTAAGCCGTAACGATTCAGTTGGGTCGGTCGTGCTTGCTCGATCTTCTTTCGCAAGAGCTTCGTCCTTCGCTCGTTACGGGCCACGTACCGGCCCGCGCCTCGCTCACTCCTCGGCTTGCACAAGCATCTGCTTCGCAATCACTTCCCTCCCAACTGAA
>CAIRNV010000336.1 GCA_903880005.1 uncultured Verrucomicrobiota bacterium
AGCCGGAACGATTCAGTTGGGAGGGAAGTGATTGCGAAGCAGATGCTTGCGCAAGCCGAGGAGTGAGCGAGGCGCGGGCCGGTACGAGGCCCGTAACGAGCGAACGACGAAGGATTTGCGCAAGCAGATCGAGCAAGCACGACTGATCCAACTGAATCGTTCCGGCTAAGCCCCCTTGGGGGAGTACAACCGCCCCACGAACGGTCTGCGAAGGGGGCAACGAATGGGGTTGAGCATTCGCCCTTCCCGTTGCTACACCATCAGGGCCGGGTGGCTTTCTTCCGTGGGTCGTGGGGGAAAGCCTTCGGCGTTGGCCCATGGACATCCTCGTCTTCTTCCTGTTGAAACTGACGGTCGCGTGCGTCCTGCGCGCGCTCCTGATGTATTGCGGACGTGGGGCGGGAAATGGGAACCTCACGGCACGGCAGGACGCCGCGATGGAACGGGTCCCGACGGCGGCGCCTTCGGTCGTCCCGTGGCAGCCTTGGCCGGCCCCACTGTCCGGACACTGGATGACCCACGCGCCGGCACTCGACATCGAGGACGAGGATGACCCCTTCAGCGAGGATCTCCTGGCGGCGCTGCGGCAGGATCGACTCGTGAAGCCGGACTTCGACGGCGTGGAAGTCCACTTGGGATTTCTGCTGCCATGGTGCATACGCGCCTTCTACCTGAATGCCGACGAGGTGCTACGAGAGGACCTGGTGGTGCATGCACCCCGTTGGCGTGGCCGGACGGAGCAGTGGCCGATCCGCCACTACCTGCCGGCGGACGGACAGGCCCAGAAGGAATGGAACGAGGAGCACTCGGGCCTGAGGACGTTTCGCTTCGCCGTGGACCCTCTTGGAAACCACTACGTCCTTCGCCCCGACAGGCCCGATCCCGCCGTTTGGGTCAGGGCCCGTCGCACGGGGCGCATGGCCTTCGTTTGCCCCCGTTTCTCGGACTTCGTCCGTGCGAGGCGCGAGGCTCAGTCCCCTCCAAGGCAGTTAGCCGTCCCACAGCGGCGGATGCGCCGGACAGGGTGGTAGTCCGGGTGCCCTCGTCCTTCGGAAACGTGGCGGCGCCGGCGCCAACGAGGATGCGGGTTCCCGGTCACGTGAAGCGGCCCGCGTGTGCGGCGCCGGGAATCCGCCTTCACGGCCCATCCATCCTGGGACAAGAATGCGCTGATGCATGCGGTCGTCCTCCGGGAGTTGCGTGCCGAGGCGCAGCGGCCGCTCACGTTGTGGCTCCGGATGGGCTCGGCGGCGCTCTTCTTCGCGCTGCTGGAGATCGCCTTGCAAGACCGTGGCACGGTCGATGCCACCTGCCGCGACCTCTTTCCCTTGCTGCATCAACTCCTGCTTGTGGTTTCCCTGTTGGTGGGGCCGGTGCTCGTGGTGGACGACCTGGCGCGGGAACGACGCGAGCGAACGCTGGAGTTGCTCTTGTTGACGCCCCTTCCAGCCAGCTCCGTGCTGCATGGCAAGAACGTGGTGCTGGCCGCGCGAACGGCGGTCCTGGTCGTCGCCACCCTTCCCGTCGTGACCTTCACGCTGTTGCTGGGAGGCGTGTCCCGGGAGGAATGGCTGGTCCTGGTGCTGGTGCACGCGATGGGGCTTGCGGTGTCGCTGGCGGCCGGATGGCTGGCAGCAAGCTGGAGAACCACGTGGGCCGGCGCCATGGCCCTCGCCGTGGCCCTGCTCCTCGCCGGATCCACGGCCGTGGCCTGCGGCATCTTTGCCTTCTTCCAACCCCTCATCGGAACCTATGCCCCCGAGCTGTGGCCCACGCCGGCCACGGAGGGCGAATGGCTTGCGGGTGCCCTGCGGCTCGTGGCGGACGTCGATGGCGTCTGGGGCCCGACCTTGTCGCACCTGCCCCTGCCGGTGCGGGAGGCATGGACGTGGATGTTCGCGTCGGCGCTGTTGGCGGTTCTGGCGGGCACCGTGTCCGCCGGGGCCCTCGCGCGTTGCCTCCTCGTCCGGTCGTTGCGACGCGGCGCGACCCCTCGACCGAAGTCCGAGGCGCGAACGCCATGGCCCTTGGCACAGCGCCGCATCCCCGCGCGACTGCGGCGCCGGTGGCTGAGGGGAAACCCCATCCGTTGGCTGATGCGTTACCGCGAGGATGTTCGACGGCATCGATGGGGCGCGGCCGTGGTGATCTCGACGGCCCAATTGTGGATGTTGCTTCGGCCGCCTGCCCCGGGCGCGTGGCTGCTCCTGGAGTCCGGGTTGGCGGTGTCGATTTCCACATTCATGGCGTTGGCGGCGGCCGGGAGCTTCCGGTTGGAGCGCGAAGAAGGGTCGTGGGAAATGCTGGCGGTCACGCCGTTGCGGCCGCTCGACTTCTTGATAGGGCGCACGATGGGCTTGTGGTGGCAGTTCGGCCCTTCATGGGCGGCCTGGGTCACGGGCCTGTTCCTTAGCATGCCGCGCCATGCCCCAGACGCCGAGGTCCTGGCGTTGGCGGCGTGGGGGATTTCCATGGCGCTGTCGCTCCCAGCGATGGGCCTGGAGGCATCGTTTCACTTCCGGACCTTCGGGAGGGCCGCACTGGCGACCCTGGGCGGCGGGGTCGCAGCAAGCGCGCTGGTGCTGTGGGTCGGATACATGGAGCGCAGCCCCGGCGGAATGGGCGCGTTGGCGGCCTTGATCCCGCTGGGGCTGGCACTCCTCTGCGCGCCAGGCTTCGACCTTCGACTCCGCCAACGCCGCAGCGGCGCGAGCATGAGGGGACCATCCATCCCCATCCGACGGAGCCGCCCGGTTGCCACGCTTGGGTGCCGGGAGCCCCGCGAGCACCGTTGAAACTTTGGCCTCCCGCGTGTGTGGTTGGGGCAGACATGGATGGGCCCGCGCTGGAATTGGACAGGGTTACGAAGCGATACGGCGACTTCACCGCCGTGGATGGCCTCTCGCTGAAGGTGCCGCGCGGCTGCATCTACGGGTTCCTCGGCCCCAATGGCGCGGGCAAGACCACGACGCTGCGCATGATCCTCGACATCCTGCGGCCGACGTCGGGGACGATCCGGGTGCTGGGCGCGGAGTCGGCCCTCGAGGTACGGGGACGCATCGGCTACCTGCCGGAGGAGAAGGGCCTCTACAAGAAGATGAAGGCGTGGTCGGTGATCGCGTACTTCGCGGGGTTGAAGGGCATGCCAAGGCTGGAGGCGAAGCGGCGGGCGCACGAGTTGCTGGAGCGGTACGGGCTGAAGGACTTTGCCGAGGCCCGGACGGAGGCCTTGTCGAAGGGGATGGGGCAGAAGGTACAGGTGCTGGCGAGCATCGCGCACGACCCGGATCTCGTGATCCTGGACGAGCCGTTCTCCGGGCTGGACCCCGTGAACCAAGGCGTGCTGGAGGAAATCGTGCAGGACCTGCGGGCGCGTGGGCGGACGGTGCTGTTTAGCACGCACGTGATGCAGCATGCCGAGCGATTGTGCGACCGCCTCGTCATCATCGCCCGAGGCCGGGCGTTGTTCGACGGCACGGTGCCGGAGGCACGGCGCGTCGTGCCACGGGTGGTGAAGATCGAGACCGAGGACGACCCGGGGCCCCTGCGGCAACTCGCGGCGGTGGCCGGGTTGCAATCGACGGGCCCCTCCCGCTGGCAGGTGACCTTGGCGGAGCGGGCGGATCCGCAGGACGTGCTCAGGGCGTGCTTCGAGCGATCCATCCGGCTACGTGCCTTCGACGCGGCGGAACCAAGCCTTCACGACGTGTTCATGGCCTTGGTGGGCCCCTCGGCCCGGGAGGCGACCTTTCGATGAGATACATCTGGCGAGTGGGATGGCGCGAGTTCGCGGAAAACGCGCGCACGAAGGGGTTCTGGCTCGGGATCCTGTTGTTCCCGATCATCTTGCTGGTGGCCTCCACGGTGCCCGCCTTGCTCATGGCCAAGGGTGTTTCCACCCGGCACTTCGTGCTGGTGGACCAAGACGGGGCCTTCGCACCCGCGATACGGAAGGCGCTGGCGACGAGGCAGGCGAACGATCTGGAGGAGGCCACGCGCAGGATGGAACCACTGCCAGGCCCGGGCGGACTGGCCCCAAGGATGCCCTCGACGGAAACCAACGGCCCGTCGAAGGCACCGGGGGCAGGTCATCCGTCCACCGCACGGCGGCCCGCATGGCTGGAGGTGCCGTTGCCCGCCGGCGTGGACGAAAAGGCCGACGTGCCAACGCTGGAATCCCAGCTTCGGCCGTGGCTTCGCGGGGACCGAACCTTGCCGCCCACGACCGCATCGCCCGCGCCCAAGCTGTTCGCCGCCATCATCATCCCGCGCGGCCTGGGCCAGACAAACGGCGTCGGCCCGGCCATTCGCTACTGGGGCGACAACCAAGCCGACACGAGCCTGCGGGACGCCTTGCAGCGCGTCGTCACCGACGAGATCCAAAGCCGCGAATACCGCGCTCTGGGCGTGGATCCGGCCATCGTCGCGAAGGTCGAGGCCCGACGCGCCCCGGTCACCGAGCTGGATCCGCGCAAGGCCGAGGGAAGCGAACGGGTGGGCATGAAGGACCGGATTCGGCAATGGGCGCCCAGCTTCTTCGTGTACCTCCTTTGGGTGTCGATCTTTGCCGTGTCGCAGATGCTTCTGAACTCGGTGATCGAAGAAAAATCGAACCGCATTATCGAGGTCCTGCTTTCGAGCGTGACGCCGCACGAGCTGATGCTCGGCAAGCTGCTGGGCGTGATGATGACCGGCGGGGTCATGATGCTCGCGTGGATGGGCTCGATCTTCGGGATGGCGTTGGTCGCCGCCATCCTGATGCCGCCCACGGCTCCCGGGGGCCCGGGCAACATCGCGGCCGACGTCACCGCGCTCCTGGGCTCAAGCTGGCTGCTTCCGGCGTTCGGCGCGTACTTCGTCCTGGGCTACATCGCCTACGCCACCGTGTTCCTCACGGTGGGCTCCTTGTGCAGCACGCTGAAGGACGCGCAGAACCTGATGGGACCGGTCATGATCGTGCTGATGGTCCCCATGTTCCTCATGCCGTTCATCCCCCGCGACCCAAACGGCCCGATCGCGACGGTGACGTCGTGGATTCCGATCTACACGCCATTCGTGATGATGAACCGCATCGCCGCGTCGCCGCCGTGGTTCGACGTCGTCGGAACCGGCGCGTTGCTGGTGGCGTTCGACGTCTTCGTGCTTTGGGCCTGCGGCCGCATCTTCCGGTTGGCCATCCTCCGGACAGGCCAACCCCCCCGCCTGATCGAGATGCTCAAGTGGATCAAGGGTTCCTGAGCCGGGGCGATGCCGTTGGCAAAGACGTGTGGCGCCGCAGACTCTTCCGCAGGACGAGGAGTGAGCCTAAACCGTAACGGTACAGTTGGAGGGAAGGGATTGCGGAGCAGACGCTTCCGCAAGCCGAGGAGCAAGTGCAGCACGGCCCAGTAACAGGCCCGTAACGAGCGAAAAACGAGGAGGTTGGGAAGGAAGATCGAGCAAGCAGGACCGATCCAACTGCATCGCCCCGGCTTGGACCTCGGGCCCTCTCCCCGGTTGGTGCGCACGGCAGGACTTGAACCTGCACGCCTTACGGCACTACCACCTCAAAGTAGCGCGTCTGCCAATTCCGCCACGTGCGCATGCTCCGGGGAGCTTCACCGACTTTCGGGCAGCCGGTAGCAGATGGTCGGGGCGGTGAGATTCGAACTCACGACCTCTTGTACCCGAAACAAGCGCGCTACCAGGCTACGCTACGCCCCGTCTCCAAATGCGGCCGAGACGATGGCCGACCCCCGCCCCGCGCTGCAACGGTTTTTTCGTCCCAATAACAAACGAAGCATCGGCGGCGGACGTTCAGGGTCCCGCACCCGTCGCCTGCAACCATGGTCCAATCACCGCGACCCAGCGGCGATAGCCCTCCTCGTTCAAGTGCAGGTTGTCCTGCCGGAACAACGAGGCGTCCGGTCGGCCATCCGCGCCCAGCAACGGCGTGAACGTGTCCAGGACGCTCCACTGGCGATCGCCGTGCACCTGGGCCGAAACCAACGCATTCGCCTCCCGCTGCACCTCGAGGGACGAGATCCGCTTCGGGCTCGGCTTGATGGCCAGGAAGGCGCAGCGCGCATCCGGCACGCGGGCCCGCACCAACCGGCGAAACTCCGTGAAGTCCGCCGACACATCCGCCGCCGTCTTGCCTTCCACCAAGTCGTTGTCGCCCGCGTACAACACGACGGCACGGGGCCGATACACGGCCACCACACGCTCGAAATGGTGGTTCACGTCCGACAACTGGCACCCGCCAAACCCGCGATTCAACACAGGCTGCCCCGGAAAATCCGTCGCCAGCGTCCGCCAAGATCGCACCGTCGAGCTTCCCACAAACACCACGGGGCGCTGCGGGGGCGGGTGCATCGCGTCCGTCCGGGCGAACGCAGCGACCTCGGCATCCCAACGGTTCGTGGTGCCTGGGCCTGCCTTGGCCACCGTGATTCCGGGCCGCGATGACTCCGGGGGCTGGGAAGCTGGAATCCCGGGAACGGTGACCCACACCGCCCACCCACACAGGATCCACTCACACCAACGCGCAGCTCTCAAGGCCTGCTTCATCCAGCAACGCTGCCGCCCCCATCGCATCGCCTCCAGCAAGAACCCGTCACGCCGCCGGCGTCGCCTTCACCTTCGGCGACCCCGGCTGGGTTCTCCGTCCATTGAGGAACCAACCCACCGGCGTGTGTCGTACCAGCAATTGGTAGGAAACCAGGAGGAAACCCACCATGACGACCGACATCACCGACAGCTTCAGCCACGCAGGATAGGGCCATTGGCTGATCCAGGATTGGACCACGATCACGGGCGGCAGGTGCGCGAGATACATCCAGTAGGCGGAGTCCGAAAGGTACCGGATGGCGGCGCTCTCGCGCGTCAGCAGCGATCGAAACACCCCCATCCAGCAAAAGCTCATGGCCCAGGCATAGGCCGATTGCAGAAGCACGGCGGCGGGCCGATGCCACCCCGCCGTTCCCCATGGGCCACGCAGGCCGAAGGCACCGGTGGAAACCTCCAATGCCACGGGAAACAACACGAGCAAGGTGACCGGCAACGCCCAGCGCCACCCCCGCCCCAACGACGCCGCGCCGTCGTCCCGGTCATAGTACAAAACCCCAAAGAAGAAGAACGCCGCGTAGTAGCCCAGCACGTGGGGCTTCGGGATGATTCCCATCACCGTGTCCGGACCAAACTCCCCCTGCCCCACGCCCATGAACCAGCCCGGGAGCGAGGTCAGCGGCACCAGCCACGCCAGCTTCCATGGCGACACTGTCACCCACGCGGGCCACATCCCGATGCCCAGCCTTTCGCCGGCCCACGCCAGCAACGCGAACATCCCCACCAACCACACCAGGAACCAAAGGAACCACACCAGGACAAACACCGGGGTCTCCGTCAGGAAGCGCCACGCCGACGACGCGCGTTCGGCCAAGGACGTCGAACCCGAACCGACTACCCGCTCAGGTCCCGCGCTGGCACCCGCGCGCTCGCCTCCCCTGCCATCACCCGCCGTGGCCATCTTCCCTGCCGCTTGCTGCAATCGCGGGATCAACCGACCTCGTCCCGCCTCGACCTCCTGACGGTTGGCGGGAATGGAAACCATGCCCGCGATGTACTGGACCACGTCGAACGAATGCGCCGCACTCTGCAACGGGCGCTCCCCGGTGCGGTTGGACGCAACGGGGTCCGCACCCCGGTCCAACAGAAGGTTGGCCACCGCGTCCGCACCCATGAACGACGCCGCATGCAACGCCGTGCCACCATCCTCGTTCCGGATCCCCACCTCCACGCCGTGGTCGAGAAGCCAGCGCGCCGCGTCCGTCTTGCCCAGCAACGCCGCCCAGGTGAGGGGCGTGATGCGGAACTGGGGATGCAGGCCCGTCATCGCGGCGCGGTTCGTGGCGAGCCGGGCCAACGCCTCCGCGTCCCCCCATTGAATGGCGCTCCACACGTTCGTCGCACCCGTCGCCCGCCATTGGGCCTCGGCGGCCGCACGCCCGAACTCCGCCTTGCGGCGCGTCGCGAACTGATTCGCCCATGACATGGCGGGCACCACGGTGACCAAGCCCGCCAAGCACGGGAACAAGACGCGCCGACACCGATGCCACAACAGCGCCTTCATGCCCTTTTGCCGCCACAACATCGCGGTGAAGTACCCGCTCACGAGCATGAACAGGGGCATCCGAAAGCCATGCACGAAGGCCTGGAACACATATGCGGCGGGGCTTTGGCTCACGTCCATCGCCATCCATGCGGGGCCCAGCGCAAACGAGAGCGCGGCGTGATAGACAATTCCCAGCAACATGGCCGCCGCCCGCAGGGCATCGAGGTCGTGGCGACGAGGATGGTTAGGCACGGCACTCATCTCGCCATGAACGACACGTCCCGTCACCACCTCGTTTCATGCCCAAACCTTCCACGTCTCGTTCCAGGGGCTGCCTCCATTCCAAGTCATGCCACGCCCAAGCGGGGAAGTTGGTCGCGATAGCTCCGCGACAGCGTCAGCCGCGCGCCCGTCGTCAACAGGACCGAATACTCCCCATGGAAAAGCGGGTGAAGCTCCTTCACCCGCGAGAGGTTCACGATCGCGGTCCGGCTGATGCGCACGAACTGGTCGCCCGGCATCCGCGCCGCGATCGAGGCCATCGTCTCCCGGATCAGGTGCGAATGCTGGCCCACGTGCAGCTCCACGTAGTTGTCCGCGCTGCCAATCCAGTCGATGTCGGGGATTCGCACGAAGCTGACCTTGCCCGCCGTCTTCACGGGGATGCGCTCGGGCTCGCGGGCTCCCGCCCGGATGTCCTCCAGCATGGCCGATAGCTTGGCCTGCACGTCGTCGGGCTTCTGGGCCTCCACCCGCGCCCGCGCCCTGCCCAGGGCGGAACGTAGCCTCTCGCGGTCAAATGGCTTCAGCAGGTAATCCACGGCGTGCACTTCAAAAGCCTTCACCGCGAACTGGTCATGGGCCGTCGTGAAGATGACGGCGGCCGGGGCATTCACGCCGAGGCGCTTGAGGACTTCAAACCCGCTCATGCCCGGCATCTGGACGTCGAGGAAGAGCACGTCGGGACGTTGTCGCGACAAGGCCACCAAGGCTTCCTCGCCGTTCTGGCATTCGCCGGCCACCTCCACGCCCGGCTCGCGCAGCAGGAACGACCTCAAGCGCTCACGAGCAAGCGGTTCGTCATCCACCAACAAGGCGCGCAGGGCCGGCATGGGCGCACAGTGCTGTCAATCCGTGCCCTGTCCAATGCCGGCACATGGCCCTCGGCAACCCGTGCCGGCCGATCTCATCGCCAACGGGCGTTTCCAGCCTCAAGGCCTTGGAATCCGCGCCGTCATCAAGTCCTGGACCCACGGCGAATGCCCGAGTCGCACCACCCGGGCCCGCGCAAGGTCGGCAGCCGGATCGACCACGGGCTGCGGCGGCCTGCGATTCAGGCCCACGGACGTGCGTGCATGCACCGAGGCCGGCCGCCCCGTCCATGCCTGCCATGCGTCCGCCACCCGTCGCGCATAACGCCGGAGCAGGAACGGGTTCAAGCTCACATGCATGTATTTGGAATTGCCGGCATCCGACAACCCGTCCCACCAAACCTCCGGCCCACGCCCCGGATCCGACACGGCGTCCCACACCGTGAACGGGGCCCCCATCGCGACCGGAACATGCTCCGGCCTCTCCACCAACAGCACCACGGGCTCGCCCCCTTCGTCCACCCGACCCTCATCCATCCTGCCCCGCGTGGCGGGCCCGGAAACCCATCGGTCCAACAGCAGCCTCGGCAGCTCCGGATGCCGCCCCACCAGCACGGATGGATCCTCGATCCAAAGGAACGGCCTCGTCGAAACCTCGTCCTCATGCCTCGCGAACGCCTGCATCCGACGCAGGAACGGGATCATCGTCCCGTTCCCTTGCCTTCCGTGCTCGCGCCGGATCATGGCCATGGCCTCGGACCGCGAATGCAATCGGGTGCCCTTCTGCCCGGCCGCCCGCATGTAGGAGTCCAGGATGGCCCCCAGCGACAACGTCCGGTGGACCTCCGCAGGAGCCCGCCCGTACAGGGATCGCCACAACCGCTCCACCTCCGCCCGGGCCTCATCCTCGTCCCGCACCGGTGTCCCCGGGGCATTGGGATTGAACAAGATGCGGTCACCCAATTCGGGATCGGCGACCACGCAAAGACGCGGCAACCATGACCAATCCACCCGGCCGCGCTCAACGGCTCGGTGGATCACCCTCTTCCCGGGCCAAGCGTCCCAATGGAGCCTCACCGTGCCGTGGGTTCCCGGCTGCTGAAATCGCGGGTCGGCGACCACGATTTCCGCCGGATGGGTTTGGTAAAGCTCAGCCTTCAACCGCCAACTGAACGACAGGCCCTCGAACGTGATGCGGGGATCGCCCGGGACCAACAGGTGCCTCAAGGGAACGAGGAATTGCATCGCGAGCCATCCAAGCACCCACGCGCTCCCCCATCTTGGCAACGTCGGCGCCGGACCCGCGCCCGGTACCGCGCCAGCGGCTCGTCCCCGCCATCCCAGCAGGATGCCCACGCCCGGCACCAGCACCATGCCCGCCAAGGCCCACCGCCAATCCGGCCCCTTCCATCCCGGCGCGCGCAACCAACGAGCCACCCGATCCGGCCAGTCCGGCTCCAGGAACACCGTCGCCGTCGTCGCCCCCAGCAAGGGAAACCACTCGATGTCCTGGAACAGCAGGAAATGGTTGATGCCATGGAACAGCCAGGTGAGGCCCAACGCCAGCAGGCGCGTCCGTCGATGGAGCAACAGGAATCCCACCGACACGTCGAAGGCCGCGCCTGCCCAACTGAAGAACGAGGCCCCAGGGGTCCCCAACAGCCATGGCGCCACCCGCGACGCCCATGACTCCCCTAGAAAGCCCTCCAACCGCATCCGGACATGGGATTGCTCAAGGAACCAACGCACCGGCATCAGGTCCACCAACCAATCCACGTTCAACTTCGCAATCCCCGCATAGAAATACGTGGCCATCAACTGCCCCCGAAGCATCACCAACGTCCACCGTGGCACGGTCGCCACCCGAGAACCCGCCGGGTTCCGCATCGCGTCCAACGACCACCGATTCGCGGCCGGCATCCACACGAGGACCGACGCCACCAGCGTTTCCAGCCAGTAGTAGCTCATCCAGTACGTCCGCGTGGACTCGATGCCGTAGAGAAACCCCCACGACAGCAACACCGCCCACGCCGACCACCGATACCAAAACCCCAGCGCCACGCCGGTCGCGCCCACACCCAGGATCCAACCCGCCGCCACGAACACCCACCGCGGCAACGGCGCCAGGCAGCCATCCATCAAGTAGGGCATGTGAAAACGGACGCCGGACCCCGCGTAGTAAACGTCGAGGTGCGACATCCCCCCTGAACTGAAGGAGGGCCTGAAGAAGGCGAACGCCTCCAAGAGCATCACCACTCCAAAGGCGATTCGAAACAGACCCAACGACGCACCCGACACCGGAGACGCCAACCACCGGGAAAGCCGGCTCCACCATGACCCGCTCCCGTCGGCCAGCTCATCGTGCCCCGGGTGCGCGGGGGAGCCGCCCCCTCCACCGCCGCCCTCGGAGGATCGCGTCGTCGCCGTTTGCCACTTCTTGTTTCCCGCCACAGCAAGGCATCATGCCGCCCTGCGGTGTGCCGCTGGCTTTCAACGTCGTGCCAAGCGTTGCACCCCCCTGCCGTCTCGTGACGCGACACTGTGTGGAAGTTGCTGGAGTTGTGTGCTTTAGCCGGGACGATTCCGTTGGGAGCGAAGTGATTGCGCCGCAGATTCCTTCGCAAGACGAGGAGTGAGCGAGGCGCGGGCCGGTACTAGGCCCGTAACGAGCGAAGGACGAAGCTCTTGCGAAAGAAGGTCAAGCAAGCACGACCGACCCAACTGAATCGTCCCGGCTGAGGCTGAATGGTCCTCGTGGCACTCAACCGAATCGCAGCCTCTCCTCCACCTCGCGCAGGCCGCGGGTCATGGGGAGTTGGCGGCCGTCCCGGAGCAGGACGACGTGCTCGCCGGCCGTCATCGATTGCAGTTCCTTGACGCGGTCCAGGTTCACGATGGTGGAGCGGCTGATGCGCAGGAAGCCTGCTGGAAGCTGTCCTTCGAGGGTGGCCATGGTTTCCCGGATGACGTGGTTCTCCTTGCCGCAATGGAGCACGACGTAGTTCCCGGCCGCCTCGAGGTAGTCGATGTCCGGGACGCGTACGAAGAGGGTTCGCTCGTTCACCCTGACGGCCAGGCGATGCAGCGTGGGCGCCGGGGGGCGCGCGTCGGCCAGCAGCTCGCGCAGGCGGATGGAAAGGTCCCTGGGCGCCTCTGGCCGGGCAGCGAGCCGTTCGCGGATGCGAGACAGCGCCTCCTGGAAGCGGGATTGCTTGAAGGGCTTGAGCAGGTAGTCGAGCGCGCGCGCCTCGAAGGCCCGCAGCGCATGCCGGTCGTAGGCCGTGACGAAGACCACCTGTGGCATGGGCTCCCCCGCCAGCGCCTCCAGCACGCCAAAGCCGTCCCGACCCGGCATCTGCACGTCGAGGAACAGGGCGTCGGGCCGATGCCCGCGCACCGCCGCGACCGCCTCGTCCCCGTCGGCGCACTCGGCGACCAGCTCGACGTCCGGCTCCTTGGCGAGCAACGCCCGCAGTCGCGAGCGCCCCAGGGGCTCGTCGTCGGCGATGACGACCCGGATCTTCATGGCGCGGGCGGCAGGGCGTCGGCCGGGGCCGACGTGTGCGCGGGCAGGCGCACCGTGACCGTCGTGCCGCCGCCCGGGGTTTCGTGGAGATCCAAGGCGGCCCTTGCCCCGTACAATTCCCCGAGGCGGGCCCGGGTGTTGGCCAGCCCGACCCCCTCGCGAACCCGTTCCCTCGCGGCGATCCCGACGCCGTTGTCGGACACGGCCAGGATGAGGTCGGGGCCTTCGCGGCGCGCGACGAGGGTGAGGACCCCGGGTTCGCGCCTGGGCTCGAGCCCATGGCGGATGGCGTTCTCCACCAGGGGCTGGAGCACGAGCGTCGGCACGCGCACGTCGAGCGTCGTCGCGTCGATCTCATGTCGGACGGCAAGGCGGTCGCCGAAGCGAATGCGCTCGATGGAGAGGTAGCGCTCGATGAACTCGATCTCGTCGCGAAGCGGCTGCTCGGGGCGGTCGCCTCGCTCCAGCGTCATGCGCAGGAAGTCGCTCAGGCTCGCGATCATGTCGTCGGCGGCGTGGGGGTTTTCGTGCACCAGGGTGGCGATGGCATTGAGCGTGTTGAACAGGAAGTGCGGCTGGAGCTGCATGCGGAGCGCATGGAGTCGCGCCTGCGCGAGGCTGGCTGCGAGCTCGAGGGCCCGGCGCTCGCGGTCCTGGGAGCGCCGGTAGAACAACAGCGCCTGGGACACGCTGACCAAGACCCAGTACAGGGGAAAGTTGAGGCGCGCCCGCATGGAGAAGGCGCCCCCGACAAACCCCATGACGCGCCCGCCGCGCCCCGGCCCGGGGCCTCGCGGCGGCCCGTCGGGGTGGCGAGGCACGGGCTCGGGTCCGTGTTGCCGCGGCGCCAGGGGCCCGCGGGGGGAGGGGGGCGTGCCTGGCCCGCCAGGCGGGGCCGCGGCGTTCGGCAAGGGCGGGGCGTGGGGCGTCGGCAGCCATCGCTGGGCCTCGTCGCACAGCATGACCACGCCGATGGCGGCCGCGACGTGCAGCGGCAGGCTGATCCGCCAGCGATCCTTCTCGAACGGGAACCATACGCCCAATGCGAGGATGAGGGGCGTGAGGGCGACCCATGGGGCCCAGTCACGCGCCACCCAACGAAACGCGGGGGCCCATTCCCACGTGCCGGCCATGACCAGCTGCGCGGCCATCACCAATCCAAGCGCCGTCCAGACCCCGATGCTGATCAACGACCAACGGGGCAGGCTGCGCAGGATGGATGCACGATCCATGGGGAAAGGTTGACCTTGCGAG
Source organism: uncultured Verrucomicrobiota bacterium (assembly GCA_903880005.1). Lineage (GTDB taxonomy): Bacteria > Verrucomicrobiota > Verrucomicrobiia > Limisphaerales > UBA9464 > UBA6176. The sequence continues at coordinate 13,964 of CAIRNV010000336.1, forward strand.
GGCCGTGGTGGCCAGAAAACACCCGCCGGGCGCGAACGTCCGGCGGATGCTCCTCGTCACGGTCTGGATGGCGGCCTCGGACGAGCCCCGGTTAGCGGCGGGGCCCCTTTCGGATGACGGCCGGGCCGGAGCCGGAGCCTTCCCCGGCGTCGGGCGTGGGCGGTGCGGGAGGGGGCGTTGCCCGGCGTGCCTCGTGCATCGCCTTACGTTCGGCCTCGTCGAGCTGGCCGTCGTGGTTGGCGTCGAACTTCTCCAAGGCCTTGCCGCGCCGCCCGGATGCATCGGCTCCCGCGCCGCCGCCGTGGCCGGGGCGGGGTGCCTTGACCTCGCCGGACTGGACCGCGTTGCGCAGCGCCTCGCGCTCGGCCTGGTCCAGTTGGCCGTCGCCGTTGGCGTCGAACTTGGCGATCCATTCCTGCGGCGGCCCGCCGGGCCCGCGCCGTCCGCCGCGTCCGCGTCCGCCCTCGGCCCCGGGGGCGCCGGGGCCGTCGTGCCCGGGGCGGCCCGGTGGCGTCACCTTTCCGGCCTGGACGTCGGCATCGAGCGTGGCGCGCTCGGTCTCGTCCAGTTGGCCGTCGCCATTGGCGTCGTACTTCTGCACCAGCTCGGCCGGCAGGCCGCGGCCCGGGCGGCCGCCGCGTGGACCATCGGGGCCGGGTCGGCCGCCGCGCTCGGCGAGGGCCGTGGAGGTGGAGGTGAGGGCGAGGATCGCCGCGACGAGGGCCAGCGGCCGGAGGTGGTTGTGCGTGTTCATGTCTGTCCTTGTGTGATCTTTCTTGTCTTGTCGGCCGTGCGCCCGATGGCGTGCGGTCGATCTTGGCCGGAACGATTCAGTTGGCTCGGTCGTGCTTGCTCGATCTTCCTTCGCAAGAGCTTCCCTCCCGACTGAATCGTTCCGACTGGGGACAACGTACGGCCTCGCACGCATCTTCCGACGGGTATGTGACCAGGATGGGTTTTCACGAGACGAGACGTGGGTTTGGTGGGACGAAACGGGCGTCCAGGGTGCGCGGGGGACCCGGGCTCGGCGTCATCTTGCCGGTTGGCGTGCGGCGATGTCCGCGCCAGCCTCGCGGCACTCCGAGATGAAGACGATTCGGCTGGGCTTGATTGGGATGGGCAACATCGGGCGTCACCACGCGGGCTACTTGATGGAGCGCAAGGTGGGCCGGTGCGAGCTGGTGGCGGCGTGCGCGACGTCGGCGGCGAAGCTGGAGCCCTTGGCGGCGAAGGGCGTTCGCCCATGGACCGACGCGGACGCGTTGATCCGCAGCGGCACGGTGGACGCGGTGCTGATCGCGACGCCGCATTACTCGCACACTTCCCTGGGCATGGCGGCGCTGGAGGCGGGGCTTCACGTCATGGTTGAGAAGCCCGTCTCCGCGCACAAGGCGGACGCCGAGCGGCTGCTGGCGTGCGCGGCCGCGCGGCCGTCGCAGGTGCTTGCGGGGATGTTCCAACTGCGCGTGGAGCCGCGCTACCAACGCATCCGGCGCCTGCTCTCGGACGGCGAGCTGGGGCGCGTCGTGCGCGTGAACTGGATCAACACCGACTGGTTCCGGACCGAGGCCTACTACGCCAGCGGCGGATGGCGCGCGACGTGGAAGGGCGAGGGCGGCGGCGTCCTCCTCAACCAGTGCCTGCACAACCTCGACGTCCTCGGCTGGCTCCTTGGCAGGCCGTCCCGCGTGCGCGGCTTTTGTGGGTTCGGGCGCCACCATGCGATCGAGGTCGAGGACGAGGTCACGGCCTACATGGAGTACCCGGGTGGCGCGACCGGGGTGTTTGTGGCGAGCACGTCGGAGGCCCCGGGCACGAACCGCCTCGAGATCGTGGGCTCGCGTGGGCGTCTGGTGCTGGAGGACGGTCGGCTGCGGCTGACGCGCAACGAGGGCGACATGCTGGAGTTCCTGCGCACGGCCAAGGGCGGGTTCACCAAGCCCGACGTCTGGAACGTGGAGATTCCCTTCGACAACGCCGTCGCGCCGCACGCGCAGCTCATGGAGAACTTCGTCGCGGCCATTCTCGATGGCGCGCCGCTGATCGCGCCGGGCTCGGAGGGAATGCTCTCGGTCGAGCTGGCCAACGCCATCGTCTTCTCCGCCCTGGAGGGGCGGGATGTGGAGCTGCCCCTTGACGGCGACGCGTGGGAGAGGCGCCTCGGGCAGTTGATCGCGTCGTCGCGACACGAGAAGAAGGTGGTCGCGGGCGGGACGGACGACTTCGCGGCATCCTTCCGGCGTTGACGCGCGGAGGGGTGGCGGGCGCGGACGGGGGTTCGCGGGGCATTTTCAGGCAAGACACGCCGCCGGCCTTGGAGGCAATCTGGGCCGCGAGATGAAGCCCTATTGGCAAGGCGTGTTTCCCGCCATCACCACCCAGATGCACCAGGACGGCTCCCTCGACATCGAGGGCACGGCCGCCCATGCCGAGGTATTGATCCGGTCCGGCGTCACGGGCCTCGTGTTCCTGGGCTCGCTGGGCGAGAACCAGTCCATGGCGCCCGACGAGAAGCGCCTGTTGCTCGGCGAGATGGTCCGGGCGGTGCGCGGGCGCGTGACGGTCCTCTCGGGCGTCGCGGAGTCCTCCGTCGCGGAGGCGAGCCGTTACGCCCGCGACGCGGAGGCCCTGGGGGCGGACGGCCTCATGCTGATGCCTCCGATGATCTACAAGTCGCCGGACCCCCGCGAGTCGCTGCATCACTTCCGGTCGGTCGCGCGCGCCACGGGCCTGCCCATCATGATTTACAACAACCCGATCAGCTACGGGCACGACATCACGCCCGAGCTGTTCGCGGAGCTGGCCCCGCAGAAGAACTTCGTGGCCCTGAAGGAAAGCTCGGGCAACACGCGTCGCATCACCGACCTGCACCGGGTCGTGGGCGGCCGATACGCCATCTTCACCGGCGTGGACGACCTCGCGCTCGAGTCCGCGATCCTCGGCATCGACGGGTGGGTGGCGGGCTCGGGCATCGCGTTCCCCGAGGAAAACCAACGGTTCTGGGAGATGACCCGGAAGGGCCAGTGGAACGGTGCACGCGACCTGTACCGTTGGTTCACGCCGCTGCTGCACCTCGATACCCACCCGAAGTTCGTCCAGTACATCAAGCTGGCCGTGCAGGAGGTCGGGCTGGGCAAGGAATGGACCCGCGCGCCACGCCTTCCCTTGTCGGGGGCGGAGCGGAAGCGCGTCCTCGCGATCATCCGCGCGGGGATCGAGGACCGGCCCTTTTAGCCGGAACGATGCAGTTGGGAGGGAAGTGCTTGCGAAGCAGGTCGAGCAAGCACGACCGATCCAATTGAATCGTTACGGTTTGGAGGGCTGCGCGGGCCGCCGGACGCCCCGGCCTCGTCGCCGGGCCCCGCGCGCGCGGCCGGGCGGCCTCCGCCGCCGCATCAAGGGGGGCGGGGTCTGCCTCCGGTGAAGGCGCCGGGGTCGAATGCGTTCTTCCCCAAGGGGGACCGTCCACGGCATCCTGACGGCGTCGCCATGAAACGAGCCTCGATTGTCGCCGCGCTGGCCCTCGCTGCCGCCGTGTCTCCTGCCGTCGCCGCCCCCGTTCGCCCCGTCGCCAAGGACGGGCACGTCCTGAATCTGGACTTCGAGACAGGCGACCTGCGCGACTGGAAGACGGAGGGCGACGCCTTCGCGGACCAGCCCATACGCGGCGACGTCGTGAAGGCGCGTCGTGCCGACATGCCGTCGCGGCACCAGGGGGACTATTGGATCGGGGGATACGAGAAGCACGGCGACGACCGCCGCGGCGTCCTCACCAGCGAGACGTTCAAGCTGGCCCAGCCGTGGGCGTCGTTCCGGGTCGCGGGCGGACGTTGGCCCACCACACGCGTCGAACTCATCGACGTCGGGACGCAAAAGCCCCTGTTCCAGGCGCACGGCGACGAGTCCGAGTCGTTGCAGCTCGTGGTGGTCAACCTGGGCGCGCACGTGGGCAAGGACGTGTTCCTGCGCGTCGTGGACCAGCAGGTGGGGCATTGGGGCCACATCAACTTCGACGACTTCCTGCTCCATGCCTCGGACCCGAAGCTCGATGGCCAGGTGCTGCTGTCCGACCTCGGGAGGAAGAACACGCCGCCGCCGGCCGACGATGTCTTGTTCGCCGGGCTGACGGCGTCCGAGGCCGTCCAGAAGGCGACGTTGCCGCCGGGCTTTGCGATGCACGCGTTTGCCTCCGAGCCCGACGTGCGGCAGCCGATCGCCTTTTGCGACGACGACCGGGGCCGGCTTTGGGTGGCGGAGGGGCATTGCTACCCGCGCCGGCGTCCGGAGGGGCAGGGCATCGACCGCATCCTGGTGTTCGAGGACACGGATGGCGACCACCGGTTCGACAAGCGGACGGTGTTCATGGAGGGGCTGAACCTCGTGAGCGGGCTGGAGGTGGGCTTTGGCGGGGTGTGGATTGGCGCGGCGCCCCACCTGTTGTTCGTGCCGGTGTCGGACTGGGACAACCCCAAGCCTGCGGCCGGGCCGAGGGTGTTGCTGGACGGATGGGATTACGCGGCGGACACGCACGAGACGCTCAACACGTTCACGTGGGGACCGGACGGGTGGTTGTACGGCTGCCATGGCGTGTTCTGCCCGTCCTTCGTCGGCAAGCCCGGCGCGGGCGACAAGGATCGCCAGTGGGTGGATTGCGCGGCGTGGCGATACCACCCGCAGCGGCACGAGTTCGAGGTGTTCTCGGAGGGGGGCAGCAACCCATGGGGGATCGACTTCGACGAGCACGGGCAGCTCTGGGCCGAGATGTGCGTGATCCCGCACCTGTGGCATCTCGTCCAGGGCGGGCGCTACGAGCGCCAGGGCGGCGAGCACTTCGCCGTGGGGCCCGACGAGGTCCGGCGCAACCAACGCCAGCAACAGAGGATCGCCGGGCGTCCGAAGACGCTGTTCCCGCATTACTACGAGGACATCAAGACGATGGCCGACCATGTCCACTACGCCGGCAACCAGGGCCCGCATGCCGGCAACGGCCGCAGCGACGCGGCGGGCGGCGGCCACGCCCACGCCGGCATGATGGTCTATCTCGGCACCTCCTGGCCCGAGCGCTACCGCGGCGGCCTCTTCATGGGCAACATCCATGGCCAACGCATCAACATGGACGTGCCCGACGCCAAGGGCTCCACCTTCGTCGGACGGCACGGGCCCGACTTCCTCAACTTCAACGACCGTTGGTCGCAGGTGCTCAACTTCCGCGCCGACCCCGATGGCTCGGTGTACTTCATCGACTGGTATGACAAGAACCAGTGCCATCACAACAACATGGACGGGCACGACCGGTCCAACGGCCGCATCTACAAGGTCGTGTACAACCAGCAGAAGAAGACCCACGTGGACCTTGCGCGGGCCTCGACCGACGAGTTGCTCGGCCTCGTGGCCTCGCGCAACGAATGGATGAGCCGCCACGCGCGACGGCTGCTCCAGGAACGCGGCATCGACGACGCCCGGCGCGAGGACCTTGCCCGGCAGGTGACGGGCGCCCCCACGACCGCCGCCCGACTCCGCGCGCTGTGGACGCTGCACGTCACCCGGCCGCTGACGCTCGCGGAGGCCCGGCCCTTCCTGGCGTCCGATGACGCCTGGGTGCGGTCCTGGACGTTGCAGGCCCTGGGCGAGGCGTTGCCCGCTCGCCCCGCCTCCGACTGGGACGCCGAGCCGGCGCGCAACGCCCTCTCCGGCCTGGCCCGGCTTGCCGCCGAGGACGACTCCCCGGTGGTGCGTCGCCACATCGCCAGCCTGCTCCAACGCATCCCCGCCACCGCGCGATGGGAGACCCTCGCCGCCCTCGCCGCCCGTCGCGAGGACGCCGCCGACCCCATCCTTCCGCTCATGTACTGGTACGCGGCCGAGGGGGCCGTGGTGGAGCAGCCCGACCAGGCCATCGACCTCCTTCGCGCCTGCAAGATTCCCAAGCTGCGGGAGTTCATCGCACGTCGCCTCGCCGCGCTCACCGTCGCATCCCATCCCTGATCCCGTCGCATGACACGCCGCCTGCCTCCCATGAAGACGTCCTTGTTCCCACGCCTGCGGGCCGTTCCCGTGGCCGCCGCATGGATCGCCCTTGCCCTCCCGCTCGCGTTCGCGCCCGTCCTTGCGGCGCCTGCCGACGCCGTGGGCCGCCTCGCTCGCATGCTGGCGGAGACGGATGACGCGCAGTTGCAGCTCGACCTGCTGCGCGGCCTGAGCGCGGGCTATCGGGGCCAGCAACGGGCGCCCATGCCCGCGGGCTGGGACGCGGTCGAGGCCCGCCTGGCGCAAAGCGGCCCCGCCGAGGTCCGGACCCTCGTCCAGACGTTGTCGCTCACGTTCGGCAGCCAACGCGCCATGGACTCCCTCCGGGCCACCGCGCTGGATGCCGCGGCCGACGCGGGGACGCGCCGGACGGCGGTCGAGGCGCTGGCCGGGGCACGGGACCCGCAATTGCCGGGGTTGTTGAAGAAGCTGCTGGGTGACGCGGGCTTGCGGGGGCTCGCCTTGCGACGCCTGGGCGCCTTCGACGACGCGGACATCCCCGGGCTTGTGCTGGGGTTGTACGGCGCGCTGCCGGGCGCGGAGAGGCGGGACGCACTCAACACGCTGGCCGGGCGCGCAGCGTTTGCGGGCCCGCTCTTGGATGCCGTGGCGGCGGGCAAGGTCCCGCGCTCCGACCTCACCGCCGAGCTGATCCGCCAGCTCAAGAACCTCCGCAACGCCGACCTCGACCGCCGCGTGGCCGAGGTCTGGGGCGTGATCCGCGACACCAGCCCCGACATGGCCAAGGAGATCGCGCGGTACAAGGCGTTGTACTGGAAGGGCGGCTCGACGCCGGGCGACGCCAGCAAGGGGCGCGTCGTGTTCAACCAAGTCTGCGCCCAATGCCATCACCTGTTCGACTTCGGCGGCAACGTCGGACCCGACATCACCGGGGCGAACCGGTCGGACCTCGACTACCTGCTGCAAAACATCCTCTACCCGAACGCGGTCATCCCAAACGAGTACCGCCAGTCGTTGGTGGAGACCAAGGACGGCCGCGTGGTCAGCGGCATCGTGAAGGGACAGGAGGGCGGGACGCTGGTGATCCAGTCCGCCAACGAGGTCGTCCGAGTGCCCGTCGCCGACGTGGCCCGGCGCGAGCAGGCCGACAACTCCATGATGCCGGAGGGCCTTGTGGCGCAGTTGCAGGAGGAGCAAGTGCGCGACCTCCTCTACTACCTGGGTCGCCCCGGCCAGGTGCCGTTGCCTAAGCCGTAACGATGCAGTTGGGAGGGAAGTGATTGCGAAGCAGATGCTTCCGCAAGCCGAGGAGTGAGCGAGGCGCGGGCCGGTACGAGGCCCGTAACGAGTGAACGACGAAGAATTTGCGCAAGCAGATCGAGCAAGCACGACCGATCCAACTGAACCTAAAAACGGCAGTTGAAAGGGGCTTCAAGGCAAGGAAAGAGCCGTCCCAGCAAGGCAAAGAGGCCCTGTGGGATCCATCCGAGACCTCACCCGGCGGGTGAGGTTGGA
>CAIRNV010000337.1 GCA_903880005.1 uncultured Verrucomicrobiota bacterium
GCATCCACCGGCCTACCAGTGGAGGGCACCTCGACGGAGGCATTGCTGGATGCTTTCGAGGTGCGGTTCTCGGAGGACATGGACCCCGCGACGGTCAATGACGTGGGCAACGTCGAGGTCCGGGTCTCGGTCAACAGCGTCTTCGGGGACGGCGACGACGTCGTGTACGCGGTGGCGAGCCCGGGCTATGCGGCAGGGACGGTGGTGACGTACGGAGTGCCGGGCGGACCTCTCGCGGCGGGCAACGTGCGCGTGACGCTGGGCACCGGGCTCAAGGACGGCAGCGGCAACCGCCTGGCCTCGGCGTTCATCCAGCAGTTCCAAGTCCGTGCACGCACCGGCTTCGTGCGCGAGGGCGGCAACAACGGCGGGCCTGTGGGGGCCACACGCCTTGGGTCCGCCCCATCCACAACCCCCGACGGCAGCTTTGCCCGGGCGGCGGTGCTCGGGACGGGCGCCAATCCCTACGACCTCGCCGGCACCGACCTTGACGGCGACGGCCTCAAGGACCTGGTGGTTGCTCATTACGGCGGTCATTCCGTGCAGGTCTTCCGTGGCAACGGCGACGGGACGTTCCAATCACCGACGACCTATCCCACGGGCGCCAATCCCTACACGATGTTGTTGGAGGACCTGACGGGCGACGGGAAGCCGGACGTCGCGACGGCCAACTACCACGGAGGTTCCATCACGCTCTGGACAGGTGCGGGCGACGGGACGTTCTCGGGTCCCTTGACATGGCCCGTGTCCGGCAACCCGTTGGGCATCGCGGCCGGGGACGTGGACGGCGATGGCGACGCGGATGTTGTGGTGACGCGGAACACCGCCAATGCGGTGTCCGTGATTTTGCGCACCGGTTCGACCGGTGTCGCCCCCGGGACCAGCGTTCCGACGGGGGCGGGCCCGGCCATCGTGCGCCTTGCCCGGGTCAACTCGGATGCCCATCTCGACATGGTGGTGGCGCATTACAACGGCGCGAGCGTGGGAGTGTACCTGGGCGATGGCACCGGCGGATTCGCTGCACCCAGCCTGCTCGCCACGCCTTATCGTCCCCACACCCTCGAGGTCGTGGACCTCGACGGCGACGGTGTTATGGACATCGCCGTGGCCAATGAGGGCGCGGCGTCACTGAGCGTCTTCAAGGGCAGCGGCGACGGCACCTTTGGCCCAAGGACGGATCTCCCCTCGGGCAACAACCCCTACGTCCACGCCGTGGACATCGACCGCGACGGACGTCCCGAGCTGGTCGCGGGCCACTACGGTTCTGGCACCGTGGGCCTTTGGCGGAACCGGGGCGATGGCACCTTTTCCCCCATGACGACACTCGCCGGCAGCCTCGGCGGCCCCACGCGCGTCGCCTCGGCGGATTGGAACGGCGACGGCATCCCGGACCTCGCCAGCGCCAACTACGGCGGCAACAACGTGTCCGTCTTGCTGGGCAATGGCGTCCAAACATTGTCACTGGACGTGGCCGGCAACGGCATCCGCTCCGCCGCCGCCTACGGACGGTTGACCGGATCGGGCGACGCGGACTGGTGGAGCTTCGGGGCACGCGCGGGCGAGAAGCTGGTGCTGGCCACGGAGAACCCCGGTCGGCCAGGCGCCTCGCAGCTCTACTTCCGAATCGTGGCGTCGAACGGCGACACCGTTCTCGGGTTCTACCCCGACTACTACGGCACGGGCCAGTCGCCGGTCTTCACGGTTCCTGCCGACGGAACCTACTTCGTGCTGGTGAGCCCAAACTACGGGTACTACTCCGAGTACCAGTTCCGCCTCGTGCTGACGCCGTCGGGCGCGTCACCCGAGACGGAGTCGAACAACGGGATTTCGAGCGCGACGTCGCTGTCCCTGTCGCCGTCGGGCGAGGGGCATGCGGGCGTGGGCGTCGGGCACGTCCACTCGGCCGGGGACCTGGACTATTTCGACCTCGGCACGGTGGAGGCGGGGCGGACGGTGTTCCTCAACGTTCGATTGCAGTCGGGGGCGACCTTCCAGCCGGTCGTTGGGGTGTATGACGCGTTGAATGGGTATCGGCTTGAGGCCAGCGGAGGCCGTGGCTTTGACGGCGTGGCGGAGGTGGACGTGGTCAGCACGGGCCGATACTACGCGGTGGTTCGCGGCAGCGGATCGCAGGGCGGCCTGATGCAGGCCTATGTCCTCGAGGCCTTGATCGTGCCCACCTCCACGGTGGGCTTGCCCAACCTCCAGGTGACGTCCGTGGCGACACCGTCTGGTCCGTTGCGCAGCGGCGACCCTGTTACGGTCGATTTCCAGGTCGCCAACGTTGGGAGGCAGCCCACCGGAGCCTCGGCATGGACGGACCGCGTGGTCCTGTCCTCCAATGCCACCTTGGGCGACATCGACGACATCCCGTTGGGCGTGGTCAGCCGCGCGGGCGCCCTGGGTGCCGGCGAGTCCTACTCCGTCTCGCGCAGCCTCCGCATCCCCGACGGCGTGTCCGGCGAGTTCTTCGTGCTGGTGCAGGCCGACTCCGGCAACGCCGTGACGGAGTTCGTGCTCGAAAACGACAACGTGACGGCCAGTGCTGCCGCCTTGCGGGTGAACCTCGCCGACTACCCGGACTTGGTCGTCGAGTCGCTCTCCGTCTCCAAGGGCGCGTCCATCCTCCCGACGTGGACCCTCGCCAACCGAGGGCCCGGTTCCGCCCCGACCGGGTGGCGGGAGTCGGTGGCCCTTCGCAACGTGACCTCCGGCACCGTCGTGTGGCGCGAGGAAAGGGTCATCGAATCCAGCATGGCCCCCGGGAGCACATCCAACCGTTCCACCGCTCCTCCTTGGCCCGCACCCGGCCGATACCAGCTCGAGGTGGTGGTGGATGTCGGCGATGACGTGTTTGAGTTCAACGAGGCCAGCCACGCCAGCGCCGAGGGCAACAACGTGGCCTCGGCCGCCATCGACGTGGAGCGCGACATCGCCGTCGCCAACCTGCGGATCGAGCCGCCCGGCACCCTCCACGCCGGCGACCCCATCAGCATCCGTTGGGACATCGCGGCGACCGGCGACATCCCGGCCGGGGGGCCATGGGTGGACCGCGTCCGCGTGGTCAACCGGACCACGGGCGCGGTGCTCCTCGACACAAACACGACGGGTCGCGAGGCCACGCTGACCTTGCCCGTCCTGGGCGCCGGCGTTGGGCAGATCGAGGCCACCGTCATGGTGGACGCGGCGAATGCCATCCCGGAATTCGCCCTGGCCCTGGACGCCGAGTCCAACAACACGGCGTTTGTGCTCCGGGAGTCCGAGCCCGCGCCCTACCCGGACCTGGTGGTGGCCGTGGGCGACGTGCCTGCGGTGGCGGACGCCGGCCAACCCGTGACGCTCTCGTGGACGGTTTCCAACACGGGCAACGCGGCGGTCGGCACGTCATGGCGCGACGACGTGTACCTCTCGCCGGGCACCGGTCTCGAAGGAGCCCGACTGTTGGGGTCGTTCCTCAACGATGCATCCAGCCCGTCCGGTGGCGCACTGGCGGCAGGTGGCTCGATCCTGAATTCATCCGCATTCAACGTCCCCGCCGACCTCTCCGGTGCCCTTCGGGTGATCGTGGTTTCCGACGCCGGGGCTGCGTTGACGGAGCCCAACGATCTGAACAATCGCGCCGCGAGCGCCGGCACGGTTCTCGTTCGGAAGCCCAACCTCGTTCCCTCCGCCGTCCTGACACCCGCCGTCGCGGATGCCGGCGAGACCATCGATGTCCGTTGGACCGTTACCAACGCAGGCAACGGAGCCACCTTCTCCGGTTGGCGCGCCTCCATTGCGTTGAGTGCGTCGCCCGATGGTTCCGGCCCCGTCGTGATGGGGTCGCTGGATCGCACCGAAAGCCTCGCATCGGGCGGCGTCGTGGAGCAGGTCGCCCGCGTGACGCTTCCCGGCGGCTTTGCCGGCGACCGCTTTGTGGTGGTCAACCTCGACACCGATGGCCAGGTGGCCGAGAGCAACGAGTCGGACAACACGGCCGTGTCGGCCGTCGCCCTCGGTTTGCGGGCACCGAACCTTTCGGCCGTGGCGGTTGCAGGCCCTGCAAGCGCTGCCCCAGGCGTGCCCTTCGAGGTGCGCTGGACGGTCCGGAATGCCGGCACGGCGGCTGCCTCGGCCCCATGGGCGGACGGGGTGTACCTCTCCCCGGACGCCGCAATGGGAGGAGATGTGTTCCTCGCAAGCGTGGCCTCGTCCGACCCGTTGGCGGCCGGTGCCTCGCGCGATCGCACCGCGTCGGTCGTGGTCCCGGTCGATGGCCCGGCCGGCGACCTCCACCTGCTGGTGGCCACCGACACAGGCAACGCGGTCTCCGAGTCCAATGAGTCGGACAACGTGGGCGTGTCGGCGGCCGTGGTGACGGTGCCGTTGACGCTCACGGTGACCGGCGGTGCCGTGTCGGTGCCCGAGAACGGGGCTCCGCTGACGTTCACGGTCACGCGCAACGGCGACCGCTCGGCGGACTTGGCCGTGACATTGACGAGTTCGGCAGCCACGGCCCTGGCCGTTCCGGCGGGCGTCACGATCCCGGCGGGGCAAGCCAGCACGACGTTCTCGGTCACGCCCGTGGCCGACGGCGTTGTGAGTGGCGACCGCGCGGAGACCGTGTCGGTGGGCGCGGCAGGCTTTTTCAACGTGTCGCGGCAGGTGACGGTGACGGACGTGGACGTGCCGCGCCTGACGCTGGCGTTGGACGCGGCGGAGATGGGCGAGGGCGCCAGCGTCCCGGCGCGTGTGACGCGCGATCCGGTGACGGCGTCGTCCCTGACGGTGAACGTGGTCTCGACGGCTCCCGGACAGTTCCTGTTGCCCGCCTCGGTCACGATCCCGGCGGGTGAGCCGTCCGTGGCGTTCGCGGTGGTGACGGTGGACGACCTGTTGGTGGAGGCGGACGTGGCGACGACGCTGACGGTGACGGCGGCGGGGCACGTGGGGGCGTCGCGGCCGTTGACGGTGGTGGACGACGACACGTTCACGCTGGGGCTTTCGCTGGCGGCGACGACCTTCTCGGAGGGGGCGGGTTCGGCGGCGACGCTGGGGACGGTGACGCGCAACCCGGTGACGTCGCAGGCGATCATGGTGGTCCTGGCGAGCAGCGATCCGACGGCGGCAACGGTGCCTCCGAGCGTGACGATCCTTCCCGGTCAGGCTTCGGCGACGTTCAACGTGTCGGCGGTGAACGACGCCTGGGTGGACGGGAGCCAGGCGACGGAGATCGATGCGAGATCGTCGGTGGCAGGGCGCCCGGCGGTGGTGGCCGCACCGGTGACGGCGACGGTGACGGACGACGACGGGCCGATGCTGACGTTGACGTTGGGGGCCTCGGCGGCGCGCGAGGGGGTCTCGCCGGCCCTGCTGGGAACCGTCCGGAGGAACACTTCGACGTCCACAGCCCTGGTGGTGGCATTGGCCTCCGACAACGTCGGCGAGGCGACGGTCCCGGCCACGGTCGAGATCCCGGCGGGGGCGGCCGAGGCCACCTTCCCGGTCGCGACGGTGGCGGACGGGGTGACGGACGGGGCCAAGGTGGCGCGCATCACGTCAAGCGCGGCGGGGCATGAAGCCTCGACGGCGTCGCTGACGGTGACGGACGCGGACGTGCCGGACCTCGTGGTGGCCTGGGTGGAGTCGCCGGGCGTCGTGGAGACGGAGTCCATCACGTCGGCGCGGTACCGGGTGGAGAACCGCGGCAACGTGGCGGCGACGGGGCCGTTCATCGTGCGGTTGTACACGTCGGCGGACGCGGTGGCGGGTGGGGACACGTACGCGGCGCAGTACACGTTCCCGGGAAATTTGCCGGCCGGCGGACACTTCGAGATCAACCAGAGTTTCACGGCCCCGCGTCGGGTGGGGCCGCTCTACCTCGTGGCGGAGGTGGATCCGGTGCGGGCGCTGACGGAGTTGGCTGAGGACAACAACTCTGCGGTGAGCGCGGCCGTCATGGACGTGCGGGCGGCGTACACGGCGGTGGCGTCCACGGACGTGTCGGTGGCGATGGCGGGGACGCCGGTGCCTATCCGGGGGACGGTGACGCGGGGCAGCGGGGCTCCGGCGGCGGGGGCTTCCGTGACGGTGCACGTGGTGGTGCGGGGGACGCGGCGGACGCTGGGCGCGATTGCGGACGGGCTGGGGAGCTTTGCCGTGACGTTCAGTCCGCTGCCGGGCGAGGCGGGCAACTACGAGATTGCGGCGGCGCACCCCGGGATCAGCGAGCCGACCGTCCAGGACGCGTTTACGTTGGTGGGCATCCGGGTCGAGACGCCGGGAGCCATGCGGGTCGTCGAGGGGCAGTCGGCGGCTTCAGGCACGCGAATCCAGAACCTGAGCGGCGTGCCGGTGACGGGGCTGACGGTGGACACGACGGAGGTGCCGCCGGGGTTGACCGTCACGCCGTCGCTGGGCTCGACCACGCTGGCTGGGAACGGGTCGGTGGACGTGGCGTATGGGGTGGCGGTGGCGGACGGGACGACGACGGGCGGGATGGTTCGGTTCCGGGTGACGGGGTCTGGAGGGATCACGGGGACGTTCGAGGTGCCGGTGATCGTGGAGCCGTTGCGGCCGAACCTGGTGGCGGTGCCGGGATCGCTGGAGCGCGGGATGCGGCGCGGGGTTCAGACGACGGTGCAATTCGACCTAGTGAACCGCGGCGGACGTCCGACGGGGCCGTTGAGGTTGTTGATCCCGCCGCTGCCATGGATGCGCGTGGCGGCGGGTGGCGAGGTGAATGACCTGGGGCCGGGCGAGACGAACCCGGTGACGGTGGTCTTGACGCCGCCGGCGGACCTGCCGCTGGGGCCGTACACGGGTTCGTTCTACGCGCAGGCGGAGCAGGTGGGGGTGAACGTGCCGTTCACGTTCCGTGCGACGTCGGAGGCGCTGGGGACGCTGCGCGTGGAGGCGGTGGACGAGTTCACGTACTACGCGGAGGGCGAGCCTCGGGTGGCTGGGGCGACGGTGGTGGTGCTGGACGCGGTGACGGGCTCGGAGGTGGCGCGGCAGGCGACGGGCGCGAACGGGATCGCGGAGTTCGCGGGGTTGCGTGAGGACTACTACCGCGTGGAGGTGACGGCGGACGGGCATGGGTCGTACCGCGGGACACACTTGGTGGATGCGGCGAGGACGACGGCGGTGACGGCGTTCCTGCCGCGGCAAACGGTGCGATACCGGTGGACGGTGGAGCCGATCCAGGTGGAGGACCGGACCAAGATCACGATCGAGACGGTGTTTGAGACGGCCGTGCCGGTGCCGGTGGTGACGATGGAGCCCTCGGTGGTGGACCTTTCGGAGGTGGCCGGGGACGAGACCCAGGTGGACCTGACGATCACGAACCATGGGTTGATCGCGGCCAAGGCGAGCCGCTTTGTGATGCCGACACACCCGGGCTGGGAGTTCACCCCGTTGATCTCGGAGGTGGGCGACATCCCAGCGAAGACCTCGTTGACGATCCCGATGACGATCCGGCGGCTTGGGGGCGCCGGGGGCGGCGCGTTGGTGGGGATGCGGCGCGGGGCACGGCCGGCGGGTTCGGGGGGGCCCTGCGTGGTGGGAGGCGGCCTGATTTGGGAGTTGGTCTGCGGACCCCGCACCAACGCCTACACGGTCCCGGTCACGTTCAACAACGCGGGCACCGACTGCGGTGGAGGTGGAGGTGGTGGAGGTGGTGGAGGCTGGGGCGGCGGCTTTGGGGGAGGTGGCGGTGGCGGTGGTGGCGGGCCCATTTTCGTGTTCAACCCGCCCGACATCTCCATGCCGGAGATCTGCGACTGCAAGTACATCCCCCGCGTCTGCCTCGAGGGCGGCTTTGAGTTCGACCTCGGCGGCAAGCTGGAGGGGTTGGTGTCGGCCGTGCTGTCCAAGTTGCCCAGCGCTCGCCTGACGGCCGCCGACATGAAGCTGTCGTTCAGCGGAGAGATCTGTACTTGCTGCGTGGACAACCAGATCTCGTGGGAAGGCAAGGCGACCGGCAGCGGCAGCATCAAGGCGCAGGTCGAGCTTGGGCCCGGCGTCGCCGCCGAACTGCCCTTCGAGGCTCCGCCCCCATGGAAGAGCGTGAGCGTGGATGGACGCGCCCTTGCGGGCGTGCGGCTGACCCTGACGGGGAACATCGAGGGCACCTACGAGAAAAAATGCAACAAGGAGCCCACCCTCTGCATCCAAGGCAATGCCCACCTCCAAGCCTTCGCGGGTGCCGAGTTCGAGGGCAATGCCTCCGCGACGCTCCCCCTGACCCTCGAGGGTGTCGAGTTGGGCGACGTGGGCTTCTCCGGCCACGTGGGCGGACAGATCGGGATGGAGGGCAACATCGGCGCCACGTTCAATTGGTGCCGGGGCTCGGGTGGATCCATCACCGTGTGCGGCAACCTCGTTGCCCGTGCCAACATTGGCGGCAGCCTTGAGGCCACCCTGCCGGACGGCACCAAGATCGACCGCAGCATCACGCTGTCCGCAGACAGGGTGCTCGCCGGCGGCGAATGCGACGCGGGGGGCGGCCGATTGGGCGCGGCCCCGGCGGCGGGCGGACGCCGCGCACGGGTGGCGGGCGGATTCGACGGGCCCTTCACCGAGCCGTTGGCGGGCGACCTCTTCCCGTTGCCCACGGCCGAGATCGCCAAGGCGCTCAACCTCGACCGGCCGCCCGACGCGGTCTGCGCGAGGGTGAAGCTCAAGCTCGAGCAGGAGGCCGTGCTCACCCGCGACGCCTTCCGCGCCATGCTGGAACTCGAAAACGCCGACGTGTCCGCGTTGTCCGACATCGACGTGTCGCTGCGATTCCGCGACGGGGACGGCGCGGACGCCGCCGTGCTCTTCGGGGTCCGTCCGCCCGAGGTCACCGCCATGGGCGCCGTGGACGGCTCGGGAACACTGGCCGCGAACACAACGGGCAAATCGACGTGGGTGCTGATCCCAACCCGTGACGCCGCCGGGTCCGCGCCCAAGGTGTATCGCGTGGGCGGCACGCTGCGCTATCGCCAGAACGGCGTGCTCGTGACGGTGCCCTTGGCGGACGTCCCCATCACCGTGCATCCGCAGCCGCTGCTCTCCTTGCAGTACTTCCACCAGCGCGACGTGTATTCGGATGATCCCTTTACTCCCGAGGTGGAGCCCAGCATTCCCTACGCGTTGGGCGTGATGGTCCGCAACGACGGCTACGGCCAGGCACGCAACTTCCGCATCTCCTCCGCGCAGCCCCAGATCGTCGAGAACGAGCGCGGCTTGCTGATCGACTTCCAGCTCATCGGAACGCAGGTGGCCGGCGAGGAGGTCTCGCCCTCGTTGACGGCGAACTTTGGGGCGATCAACGCGGGCGACATCAAGGTCGGGCGATGGCTCTTCACATCCTCGTTGCAGGGCCTCTTCATCGACTACAGCGCCAAGTTCGAGCACATCGACTCGCTCGGGAACCCACGCCTGTCGTTGATCGACGCCGTCTCCATCCACGAGATGATCCACCAGGTGGAGGCCCAGGGCGACCTGGCCGACGGCAAGCCGGACTTCCTGGTGAATGACCAGCCCGACGTGCGCGACATGCCCGACACGCTCTACCTGAGCCAAGGCGGCACCAACCATGTTGAGGTGGTGGAGATCGCCAGCGTGGATTCCGCGCCATCCGGATCGGATACGGTGGTGGAATTGACCGCGACGATGCCGGCCGGCTGGGCGTACCTGCGTGTGCCGGAGCCCTCCGACGGCTTGATGCGCCTGACACGCATCGTGCGATCGGACGGGCGGGAACTGCCGGTGGACCGTACGTGGTGGGTCACGGACCGGACGTTTGGTGGCATGGGCCGGAGGCCGACACGGGAGAGCATCCTGCACCTGCTCGACGACCAGAGCACGGGTCGGTACACGCTCCATTACGACAAGCCCGCCGGTGAGGATCATGTTGCGCCTTCGAGCGCCGTCGGGGTGCTTCCGGTCCAAAGCCCACGCGACATCGGGTTGGCGTGGAGCGGCACGGATGACGCCAGCGGGGTGGCCGGGTTCGACGTGTACGTGTCGCAGGACGGCGGGCCGTATGCGCTGTGGCTGGAGGGGACGACGTTGCGCGGCGCCCTCTACCGGGGCGACTTGGGGCGGACGTACCGGTTCTACACGGTGGCCTTCGACCGTTCGGGCAACCGCGAGGCGGCGCCGGGCGCGGCGGATGCGACGACGACCGTGGCCTTTGAGGCGCGCGGGCCAGTGCTTGGCGTGATCCAAGACGTGGGCATGGAGCCCTCGACGACGTACACGGGCCTGCCGTACTCGGTGGAGGATCCGGACACGCCGTTGGACCTGTTGGGCGTGTCGTTCGTGTCGTCCAACCCGTCGCTGCTGCCTCCGGATGGCGTCGTCAGCGTGGGGACGGGCCCGACCCGAACCCTGAGCCTGACGCCGGTGCCGGGGCAGTACGGGACGGCGGATGTCACGATGCGCGTGACCGACGGCACGGAAACAGCGGTGCGGCTGTTCAAGGTGACGGTGTATCGCCCCAATCGTGCGCCGTTGGCCGGCGATGATGTCGTCTCGGTCACCCGTGCGACGAGCGTGCGGATCCCGGTGGCGACGTTGCTCGCGAACGACTCGGATCCCGACGGGGACACGGTGTTCGTGGACTCGGTGTCGCCGTTGAGCGCGGGGGGTGGCCGCGTGCAAGTGCGCGGCTTGTTCGTGGTGTACACCCCGCCGGCGGACGGGCCGACGACCGACACGTTGGTGTACACGGCGGGAGACGGCTTCCGTGGACTGACGACGGCGACGGTGCAGGTGACCTTGACGGATCCGGAGACGTCGGGCAGCGCCTTGTCACTTGCCAGCATGCGTGCGACGCCGCAATCCGTGGAGCTGGAGTTCGTGGGTGTGAGGGACCGTCAGTACCGGATCGAGCGATCCCCAGACATGCAACCGCCCTGGACGGCCTTGGGAACGGCGACGGCGGATGCGTTTGGGCGGTTCCGCTTCGAGGACACGACTCCGCTGGGCTCGAAGGCCTTCTACAGGATCGTGCGCGTGACGGGGCCGTGAGACACGGCCGGGTCTATAAGCGAGGGATGAGACGACAAGCAGGGAAACAGGCAGGAAAGGACGAGTCATGAGGAACAACACAAGATGGTTGGGCGCGGCCTCGCTGGCCTGCGCGGGTGCGTGGGCGATGCACGGCGAGGTTGTGATGTTCGGCCTGGGACCGGACGGCATCTCGTTGCCGGACGGGACGGGGCTTGGATACGCCAACGTCCAGACGACCACGACGTTGCCAACCGCCGTGAGTGAATTGCGGGTGCGCTTGAACTTGCAGCCCGGAGCGGGGGGCATGGTCAACGGGGACATCTACGCGACCGTGTCGTATCAAGCGTCGGCGACGGCCCCGATCACGGCCTACTCGGTGTTGGTGAACCGGCCTGGACGTGATGCGGGGGGCGGAAACGAGGACGGCTACTACGACAACGGCATGGATGTGTCCTTGGGTTCGACGGGTGATGACATTCACACGTACCAGTTGCAGACGGTGCCGGCCTTGGGATCTGGCGTGACGGGCAACTGGGCGGCCGATGGACGTGACGTGGACCCATTCGACGTGGTGACGGGCACGCCACGCACGGCCGGGCTGGGTTCGTTCCAAGGCCTCAATCCGAATGGCGTCTGGACGTTGTACGTGGAGGACGTGATGTCCGGCGGTTTGACGAAGTTGATGGGGTGGGGTCTTGAGTGGACGCCCGTGCCGGAGCCCGCGGGTTATGGGTGCGTCGCGGCGGGTGCGTTGCTGCTGGTCGGGGCACTGCGCATGCGGCGACGGCGGATGGGGATTTGGCAGGCCCGGGGTGGTGCTGCATGAATCCCAGACATGGCGTCGCTCCAGGCCAGGACGAATCGCATTCGGCGGGTAGCGATGGCGAAGCAGACGAATCCGCAAGGTGCGGAGTGGGCGAGGCGCGGCCCGTTAGGAGACGAGTAACCCTAAAAACGGCAGTTGGGGCGGGGATCAGCCACTCCCCAATGGAGCCGAAGGCTCGGCCCGTGCCGTAGGCCGCGTGCCCTCACGCGGCGGCAAGGATGCCCACCTGCGTGCGCCTCTGGGGCAGGGTGGCAGCGGCGTCCTGCCGCTGGACGTGATCCAGCCAGAGCCGGGACGGCTCTGCCACGTTTCCGCCGGGTGAGGGCACCCGGCCTACAAC
>CAIRNV010000338.1 GCA_903880005.1 uncultured Verrucomicrobiota bacterium
CAGGCCGGCGATCCAGCCCAACCGCCATGCGCCTCCTCGTGTCGTTGTGTTCGTCATGCCGCGTCGATCTCCTCGACGGGGCATCGCTTACCCAGCCGTGCGCCGCGGCCTCCACACCTTTCCAAAGTTCTGTGACCAACCGGGCCGGAGCGGTGACGAAATGGGCAAACGCCTCGGGCCAGCCCGGCCGCGTCATCCACTCGCCCGCCGGATCGAGATGGAGGAAATACCCGGGTTGAAACGCGCTGTATCCTCCCGTTCGTGCGCTTCGTCTGGCCTCTCATGAGAGACGCAACGGCATCCGTCATGGCGGCCTGCATCACGAGCTGGGCGTGCGCCCTTCATGGCGCGGACCCGGACTCGCAACCCCAAACCACCCTCCAGGAAATCTTCTCGCGGTTTGGCACCAAGGTTTCCACCCGTCGGGATGCCCGGTACCTCTGGGTGGAGTCCGACGGCCTGCCGGCCCACCGGATGATGGTGGGGATCACGGCATGGCAGCAGCAGGTGCCGCTGCCACAGCGCTACACGGGCTCGAACGGCTGGCCCATCCCCATCCACCCCGTCCCCGCCAAGCTGCCTATCTCCGCCAAGGAACACTTCTTTCGCGGCGCCATCGCCATCGCCGCCAACGGCATCCCCATCTTCAATCCCATCAAGAACGACGGGCGCACCGACACCTTCCTGGCGGGCGAGCTGGATGAGTTTGGCGGCCACTGCGGCCGGGCGGATGACTACCACTACCACGTTGCGCCGACGCACTTGCAGTCCTTGGTAGGCAAGGGGAAGCCCATCGCCGTGGCCTTGGATGGCTACCCCATCCTGGGACTCACGGAGCCGGATGGCACCGCGCCCTCGCATCTCGACGACTTCAACGGCCACGAGACCCCCGGCCTGGGTTACCACTACCACGCCACGCGCCACTACCCCTACATCAACGGCGGGTTTCACGGAGAGGTCACCGAGCGCGGCGGACAAGTGGAGCCGCAGGCCAGCGCCAACCCGGTCCGCCCCGCCCTGCCTCCACTGCGCGGGGCCGTCATCGTCGGGTTCAGCAACAGGGACGACCGCGCCTTCCAACTCGACGTCCGCGTTGGAAAGGCCACCAACGTGGTCCGGTACGTCGTCCAAGCCCAAGGGACCGTGGACTTCGACTTCATCGACGCCCAGGGCCCGACCCGACACGCGTCCTACTCACTCTCCGGGCGCCGTGGCGGTGGCGCGGGCGGCAATGACGGGCAGCGCCGACGTCGTCGCGGGGGAGATGCCGAGGAGGGCACCCCGAGCCCCCCCAGGCCCAGCCTCCGGACGACGACCCTCGACCCGGTCCGTCCCCATCCGGTGGCCGACGTGGTGGCGGGCCGCGCCGTGATGAGGCCCAGGCAGGCCAACCGCGGCAACCGTGGCTCCGCGTCCACGCCAAGGAAATGGACCAGGATGCGGACGGCGTCCTCACCAGGGCCGAGGTCGATGCGGAGGTGCAACGGACCATGGCGTCGCTCGACGCCAACGCCGATGGCGTCATCGCCCTCGCCGAGAGGCGCGGGGGTCCCGGCGGCGGCTCCGCGATGGGCGGATTCGTGGACCAGCATTGGGACGAGGTGGACGCCAACTCCGATGGACGGGTCTCCAAGGAGGAGTTGGCCGACGTGGCCACCCGCATGTTCCGCCGTGGCGATGCCGACGGCGATGGCCGCGTGTCGGAGGCCGAGTTGAAGGCGATGGTGGCGGGGGGTGGTCGCAAGGCCGGAAAGGCGGCCCAGTGAAGAACATCGGTTTATGGGCGGCCGGGATCCTCGGGTTCGCCCTCGCCCTCCATGCGGCGCCCCCGCCCAACTTCGTGGTCCTCGTGGGCGAGGGGCAGGGCTGGTCCTCATTGTCCGTTCCCATGGATGAAGGCGATCCTCGATCCGCGAGCCCCGACGTGCGAACCCCCAACCTCGACCGGTTGGCCCGCGAGGGGATGCGCTTCAGCCGCTTCCTCGCGGCGTCACCGCGTTGCACGCCGTCCCGAGCCGCGATCCTCACCGGCCGCAGCCCCGCGCAGTTGCAAATGACCTTTGTGCGCGAGGGGCGATCGGACGACGCCGGTCCCCGCACGCGGGTCGTTCCCGCGTCCACCACCAACGAGCTTCCTCCCGAGTCCACGACGGTGGCCGAGATCCTGCGCACGAAGGGCTACGCCACCGCCCATTTTGGGAAGTGGCACCTCGGACGCTTGGATCCATCGCGGCATGGGTTCGACGCGAGTTCCGGCCCGACGTCGAACGGGGGCCCGGACAACAGCGAACACCCCAACCCGCGCCAGGCGTTCGCCAGCGCCGACGCCGCCGTCGCGTTCATCCGCGCGAGCGTGGCCAAGGGACGTCCCTTCTACGTCCAGCTCAGCCAGTACGCGGGCAAGAGCGTGCTCGATGCCCGGCCGGAGACCTACGCCGGGGTCGAGCAACGCCTCGGTGCCCGGGGCCGGGCCCGGGCGGGCTCGGTCGCCGTCGCCGAGGATGCGGACGCCGCGCAAGGGCGGGTCCTGGACGTGCTCGGCGAGATGGGCGTGGCCACCAACACGTTCGTCTTCTACACGACCGACCATGGAGCGCCCGGCCGCAATCCACCGTGGTCGGGCGGCAAGGGGACGCTCGGTGAGGGCGGCCTGCGCGTGCCGTTGCTGGTGCGGGGGCCCGGTGTCCCGGCGGGCCGATGCAGCGGCGTGTTGGCCACGATGGTGGACTTGCTTCCCACCATCGCGGAGTTGGCCGGGGCCGACCTCGCGGGCATCCGCGGCATCGAGGGCGGCAGCCTGGCCCCGGTGTTTCGGGATCCCGCCGCGGGCCTCATTCGACGCCCGCGCGAGGCGTTCGTGGTTCACTTCCCCCATTACGACAAGGATCCCTCGGGCCCGGCGTCGGCGATCTACCTGGGGGACTTCAAGCTGGTGCGCCTGTA
>CAIRNV010000339.1 GCA_903880005.1 uncultured Verrucomicrobiota bacterium
GACGACGTCGAGACGAGCGAGAACACCCTCACCCTCGACCTCCGCCGGCGCATGAGGGACCAGGTCGCCGAGTTCGAGAACATCATCGTCCCCGGCGGCGACATCGTCTACCTCGGCACCCCACACCACGAGGAGACGCTGTACGACTACCTCATCAAGGGCGGGTACTCGTTCCGGGCGTGGCCCGTGATGCACCCGGGCGCCGACGGCTGCGGCTGCGAGCTCGGCGCGATGTACGAGGGCATGGAGGCCGGCGACCTGGCATGGCCCGACCGCTTCGGCCGGGAGGAACTCGCCGCCCGCGAGGCCGCCGAGGGACGCTCCAAGTTCCGGATGCAGTACCTGCTCCAGTGGCGCCTCGGGGACTCGAGCCTGACGCCCCTGCGGCTGGCCGACGCCGTCGTCTTCGCCATGGACCGGGACCGCGCTCCCATGCGGATCGCCTGGGGCGTCACCAACGCCGCCGGCCAGTCCACCCGGGTCGAGGACATCCCGAGCCTCGGATTCGGCACCGACGGCTTCCACTCCCCGATCTTCTTCGACAAGGAGTGGGCCCCCTACACCGGGTGCAAGATGTGGGTCGACCCGTCCGGCCGCGGCGAGGACGAGACGGCCTACGCCGTCGTGGCGCACCTCAACGGCTTCCTGTTCGCCAAGGCCGCCGGCGGCCTCGAGGGCGGCTACGGCCCCGACACCCTCGAGGAGATCGCCCTCACCGCCAAGGCCAACCGGGTGACCGAGATCCTCGTCGAGGACAACTTCGGGCAGGGCATGATGGCCCAGCTCCTGGAGCCCGTCCTCCAGCGCCACTTCGCCGACCCCGGCGACGAGCCAGACCTCCCGGAAGGGTGGTCCTGCTCCGTCCAGACCGTCCGCGTCTCCGGCCAGAAGGAGATCCGCATCATCGAGGGGCTCGAGCCCGTCCTCAACCAGCACCGCCTCGTCATCCACCCCGACGTCGCCAAGGACGAGACGCTCCAGCACCAGTGGACCCGCGTCACCCGCCAGCGCGGCTGCCTCGACCACGACGACCGCATCGAGGCCCTCGCCATGGCCGTCCGCTCCTGGCGCGACGAGATGGCCCCGGACCCCGACCGCGCCGCCGAACGCAGCCGGCAACGGCTCATCGAGGACGAACTCCGCAAGCTCCGCCGCCAAGGCGACGGCACCTCCTGGATCCGCCGGCGCTGAAAGAAGTCCGCATATGAACTTCTTACGGCAGCCGCAAAACACTTACGGGCCGTTCAACAGACGAGGTTTCTGCACACGGCAAAGTTCAACAAAGTGGAACTTGGCGACAGGTTATGTGGTCATGTCGATCCGGCCTACAGGTTCCGAAATCTGTAGCACCTTCGCTCCAAGTGACCAATAATCGGGGAACCGCAGTTCCTGCTTTATCAGGACGTTGCAGCCAGTAACGTCCAAATAAACCAGACGTGTGGTATAGGGAGAGGCGGAAGAGAAACCGGGGAGGGGAAGGAACTCGCGAATCACGAAATCGGGGAACCGCGACTCGTGACTGGTGACTCGTGACTCGCCGCTCGTGACAAGTGACTCGCGACTCGCCCACAGGGGGATCCCATGAAAGGTGACCGCATCGTCCGGATCCGAAACCAGCGATGGCGGATCCGGTTCGTGCCGAACCTCGGCGACTGCGAAGGCGTCTGCGACAAGCCCGCACGAACCATCCGAATCGCACTCGGATACCCAGCCGAACAGACCCTCGACTCCGTCGTCCACGAAATCCTCCACGCCGCCCTCTGGGATCTCGACGAAGAAGCCGTCTCCGAAACAGCCAACTCAATATCGCAAGCCCTCTGGAAGCTCGGATACCGACCGCCAAGAGGCCGCCAAAGCCATCAGGATCGATCCTGACAGACGCAGGCGATTCCGCCGCACCGGGAACGCGCGGAGCCCACCTGGAGCATCCAGGACCATTCACAACCAAAACCAATCCATCGCAGAAATATGCGAGGGGCAGGGTGAACCATCAAACGGTCGCCGGCCCCCCGGGCCCCCCGGCCGCGCGCCGGCCCCCGGGGGCGCGCCGATCGGGCCCGCC
>CAIRNV010000340.1 GCA_903880005.1 uncultured Verrucomicrobiota bacterium
CCCGCGCCTCGCTCACTCCTCGGCTTGCGCAAGCATCTGCTTCGCAATCACTTCCCTCCCAACTGAATCGTTCCGGCTAAAGGCGGGCTCCCCGGACAAAGGTTGGGCGTCTTCTCGGGGCAACGGTGTCAGATCCAGACATGTGACATGGGGAGTTAGCCGGAACGATTCAATCGGTTCGGTCGTGCTTGCTCGATCTGCTTGCGCAAATCCTTCGTCGCTCGCTCGTTACGGGCCTGGAACTGGACTGCGCCTCGGGCGGATCCTCGACTGGACCGGGCTGGACCCGCGGAGGTTCCGCGATGGGCGCCCACGCGACGGCAAGGCCGATGGGTTCCCGGGATGCGGTGGGCCGTGGGAAATGGTTCGTCCGATGGGGGCCCGGTAGGTAAGGCTCGCGTTGATGCAGGTTCCGTTCTTGAACCCTTCGGCGCAGGTTGCGGCGTTGCGGGAGGAGTTGGTTCGCGCGGTGACATCCGTCCTGGACGACGGTCGGTTCATCTTGGGCCCGAATGTGGCGGCCCTGGAGAAGGAGGTGGCGGCGGTGGCCGGCGCGGCGTTTGGCGTGGGGGTCAACTCGGGCTCGGATGCCTTGACGCTGGCGCTGCGTGCGCTGGACGTGGGGCCCGGCGACGAGGTGATCACAACGCCGTTCACGTACATCGCTCCGGCCGAGTCGGTGGTGCAGGTGGGGGCCCGACTGGTGTTTGCGGACATCGATCGGCGGACGTTCACGCTGGATGCGGCGGACGTGGCGCGACGCGTGACCTCGCGGACGAAGGCGATCATCCCGGTGCATTTGTTTGGGCAGGCCGCCCCGCTTGGGCCGCTGCTTGAGCTGGCGCGGGCTCGCGGGATCCGCGTGGTCGAGGATTGCGCGCAGGCGATTGGGGCGGCGTGGGAAGGGCGGCCCTTGGGCGGGATCGGGGACATTGGCTGCGTGAGCTTTTATCCCACGAAAAACCTGGGCGCAGCCGGCGATGGCGGCATGTGCGTGACGCAGGACGAGGCGCTGGCGCGGAAGCTTCGCATGTTGCGGGTCCACGGGATCGAGAGGCGGTACTACCACGACCTGCACGGGTACAATTCGCGGTTGGACGAGATGCAGGCGGCGGTGCTGCGGGTGAAGCTGCCGCATTTGGGCGCGTGGACGCGCCGGCGCGGGGAGGTGGCGTCGAGGTATGACGTCGGGTTGGCGGGGTTGCCGCTGGAGCTGCCGGTGGTGGCCCCGGGCAACACCTCGTGCTGGCATGTGTACGCGGTGCAGTTGGACGACCGCGACGGGTTGAAGGCGCACCTTGAGAGGAATGGGGTGCCGACGTTGATCTACTACCCGTTGCCGTTGCACTTGCAGCAGTGCTACGCGGGCGACGGTTGGAAGGAGGGGGACTTCCCCGTGGCGGAGCGGGTCTCGCGGAGGATCCTGCCGTTGCCGATGTACCCGGAGCTGACGAACGAGCAGGTGGACCACGTCGTGGGCTGCATCCGGGACTACCTGATGCCTGGAAGCGGCGGTTGAACACGAGCGCACGACCCCAAGGGCCTATCGGCCTCGATGTGACGGCCCTCTCCTTGTCTGGGTATCTCCTTCACCCGCCGTTTTGCGGCCTTCGCCGGGACGATTCAGTTGGGTCGGTCGTGCTTGCTCGATCTGCTTGCGCAAATCCTTCGTCATTCGCTCGTTACGGGCCGCGTACCGGCCCGCGCCTCGCTCACTCCTCGGCTTGCGAAGGAACCTGCTGCGCCATCACGGTCCCCCCCTGCATGGTTACGGACTCCCGTCGTGTCTCCCGAATGGCTGGTGTTTCGCCACGAGGGGCGAGCAGACCCGCAGCGGTCTGTGAGGAGCGAGCAACGACGCGGGACGCGAAACGATCCTCGGCCCTTCGGGCGGCTCCAAGAAGGCCCCGGGGCCTCGTGGTTCGTCCGTCACAGACCGCTGCGGGTAGGCTCCGTCCTCACGCCCGGCCCCGGGGCGTTCTTGGAGCAACCCCACACCAGCGATTGGTGAGACACGGCACTAGGCGATGGGGAGGTTGGGTTGGCCGGCGGCCTCGTCCTCCTGGTTTTCGGAGATGACAGGTGCGATGGCTTGCAGGCGATCGTTTTGGGCGAGGTCGATGAGCTTCACGCCCATGGTGTTGCGGCTGGCCTCGCGGATGCCCTGCACGGGGATGCGGACCATCTGGCCGCCGACAGTGATGAGCATGAGCTCGTCGGTGTCGGCCACGGTGAGGGCGCCCACGACACGGCCGGTCTTGTCGCCGGTCTTCATGGTGATGATGCCCTTCCCGCCGCGGGACTGGACGCGGTACTCGTCGAAGCCGGTGCGCTTGCCGATGCCGTTTTCGCCCGCGACGAGGAGGGTGGCGCGGGTCTCGACGACGGCGAGGGCGACGACGGCGTCCTTGGGCTCGAGGTCGATGCCGCGGACGCCGCCGGCGTTGCGGCCCATGGAGCGGACCTGTTCCTCATGGAAGCGGATGCTCATGCCCTCGCTGGTGATGAGGACGACCTCGTTGTTGCCGGAGGTGAGCTTGACGTCCACGAGGCCGTCGCCGGGCTCGATGTTGATGGCGATGATGCCGCCCTTGCGGACGTTCTGGAAGTCGGAGAGGGAGGTGCGCTTCACGGTGCCTTGCCGGGTGAGGAAGAACAGCTCATGGGCTTGCTGCCACGTTTGGTCCTCGCGGTTGGCGCCGTACTTGGCGGAGACCCGGACGAGGGCCTGGATCTTCTCCTCGGAGCGCAGCTCGAGGAGGTTGGCGATGGAACGGCCCTTGGCGGCGCGGCCCATGTCGGGGATCTCGTGCACGCGCTCCACGTACACGCGCCCGAGGTTGGTGAAGAACATCAGGTAGTCGTGGGTGGAGGCGGTGAAGAGGCGCTCGATGAAGTCCTCGTCCTCGGGGCGC
>CAIRNV010000341.1 GCA_903880005.1 uncultured Verrucomicrobiota bacterium
CCCACCTACCGCGAGTTCGGCCCCGTGGAGTTGATTGATGTCGAGGAGGACCTCGTGGTGCGCGGCAACCCCGCGCTCCAGCGAACGACGATCCAGAACTTCGACGCACGCCTCGAGTGGTTCCCGAGGCCCGGGGAGCTGGTGTCCCTGGGCATCTTCCAGAAGAACCTCGACCAGCCCATCGAGCGCTTCTACCTGGACCCCCAGAACAACATCGTCTCCTTCACCAACCGCCCCACGGCCATCCTGCGCGGCGTCGAGCTCGAGGCACGCCAACGGCTCGACATCCTCGACCCCCTCCTCCAGCCCTTCTCCATCGGGGGCAACTTCGCCTATATCGACTCCAAGGTGGACGTGCCCTATAGCCCGAACGGCGTGGATGTCCTCACGTACAACCGCACCCTTTTCGACCAACCCGAGTACGTCCTCAACGCGGATTTCTCCTTCGACAACCCGCGGATCGGCACCTCCGTGTCGCTGGTCTTCAATCGGTCCGGCCAGCGCCTGGCGCTCGACGTGCCCAACGCACCCAACGCCTACGAGCAACCCGTCAACACGCTCGACCTCTTCGTCACGCAACGGTTGTACCGGCGCCTGAAGCTTCGCATCGGGGCCCGCAACCTGCTCGACCCGCAGGTCCGGACGATCTTCATCTCCGACTTCGGCGACCGCAGGACCGACTTCGGCGGCCGGTATGTCTTCAGGTCCTACAACCGGGGTATCACGTTCACGCTTGGCCTGACGGCGGAATTCTAGGCCTGGGTTTGCCGGGACGCCCGGGGCCTCTTCAGCCGGGACGGGACAGGGGCGGCAAGGACCGGTCTCGATCGGACATCACGGTG
The DNA here is from genome assembly GCA_903880005.1 of uncultured Verrucomicrobiota bacterium. GTDB lineage: Bacteria > Verrucomicrobiota > Verrucomicrobiia > Limisphaerales > UBA9464 > UBA6176. The sequence continues at coordinate 843 of CAIRNV010000341.1, forward strand.
GGGGGCAAGGGCCAGCGAATGCCCACCGTCGGGTCGTCCCACCGAAGGCCCCGTGCGAGCCCGGGGACGTAGGGGGCGGACATCAGGTAGTTCAGTTCCACGTCGTCCGTGAGGCACTGGAACCCATGCGCACATCCGACGGGCACGTAGATCTCGGTGGGATGCTCCTCGGAAAGCTCGAAGGCAACCCACTGGCCGAAGGTGGAGGAACCGGGGCGAACATCGACGACGACATCCCATGCGGTGCCACGGGAGCAACGGATGAGCTTGGCCTCGGGCTGGGGCTCGGCCTGCCAATGCATGCCGCGGATGGCCCCGCGCACGCGGGTGCGCGTTGTGTTGGCCTGGGGCCAGTGGACGTTGAGGCCATGTCGCAGGAAAGCCTCCTCGCAGAACGTGCGCATGAACCAGCCGCGATCGTCGCCGCGCGGCTCCATCTCGATTTTCCAGGCGCCATCGATGGCGCAGGGCGTGAACGTCATGGGGTCATTCCTGCGGGTACAGGAGGATGCGGTCGTGCACGAGGAGGACGAGGTCCGGCTTGCCGTCGCCGGTGAGCTCGGCGACGAGCGCCTCGCGTGGCTCCGGGGCGTCGAGGGGGCGCCGTTGGCGGAAGGTGCGCTCCTCGAAGACCTGCCAACGGGTCGCGGGGTTGAGCCGATGCGGCTTCTCGAAGGTGACGATGTCCACGTAGGCCTTGCTGGTCTCGAGGAACACCAGGTCGAGGCGCCCGTCCTGGTTGAGGTCCCCGGCGATGACGTCGTGGAGGAACCCGTCCTTGATGGGGGTTTCATAGCCATCGAGCTCGCCCAGTTCCCAGGATTCGCCGGAGAACTGCTTCCATGCGACCCCGTTGGCGCCCAGGAACGCGATCGCGTTGGGCCCAGCCGCGGCATCGCCCAACGCCAAGGGCGCCAGCGACGCAAAGTCGGTGACGGGAAGGGAGAGGGTCTTGCCCGCCTGCCAGACGCCCGCGTCGTTGCGGGTGCACAACGTCAGGCCCTTGCGGTCGGCGTCGAACAGGAACAGGGCGGGCGACTTGCTGCCCGGGATGGGGAGCGCGGCGGCCCCGACGATGCGGGAGCTGCTGCTGGCGCCGTTGATTTGGTCGCGGACCGTGAAGTTCCACGAGGCCTCCTGCCCGGACGTCCCATGAAGCACGACGGCCCGGACGAAGTTCTTCTGGGCGAGGAGCAGCTCGGGCCGGCCGTCGGCGTCGGCATCGGCCAAGGCGAGCCATGGGGCGTCACTGGTGCCACCCGGGGGATTGACGTCGATCTCCTCGAATCGTTGGCCGTCCTTGGGCTGCGGGCGCTGGCGCAGGACCTTGATCTTCTCGTAGGGCGTGAGGATGACGATGTCGGGCAGGCCATCCTGGTCGGCGTCATGAAAAGCCATGGCCGTGGGGTTGCCCTTGAAGGCTTCGGCAAGCGGTTGGACGCCGGGCTTCAGATTGGGCCCCAACAACACGATCTCGCGCAGGGATCCGGCGTCCGCCTTGCCGTCCTTGCCGCGGCGCTCCTCGCGCTCGGTCACGACGGCGACGATGGGCTCCCCCTTCCCCAAGGTGCCCGCCGCCAGGGCGAGGGGCTTCCCCGGAAGGGGCAACGGGCCCGGGAAGGCGACCCGACCCGACTTCTCAACCTTGGCCAAGCCCACCTGCTTCTCGTCCGGGCTCAGCAGGAACAACTCGGGCGCGCCGTCGCCGTCCCAATCGATGCAGGCGATGTCGGTGATGCCGCTGAAGGCTGGATAGGTCTTGGGCGAGGCCAAGGTTCCGTCGGGCTGCTGCACGTGAACAAGGAGCTGCCCGCCCTCGGGGTCGGCCACCAGCAAGTCGGGCCGCCGGTCGCCGTTGATGTCCGCCCACGCAACACCCCGGCGCGACTTTTCGGTGCGTGGCAGGGGAAGCACGGCGAACGGGCCGTCCATGAGGGATCCGGCGGCCGCCTCGCCCTTCTTGCGACGAACGTTGCTGACGGCGGCCCGGCCCGACTTGGCAGCGATGGTGACGAACTCGGTCCGACGATCCCCGTCCAGGTCCTCGGCGGTGTAGGAACGAACGGGGGCGAGGGGGAGGTGCGTCTCGGGACCGAGTTGTCCTTGGGCGTCTTGAAGGCGGAAACGGAAGGGGTTGGGATGGTCCCAGTTCACGAGCAGGAGGTCCTGGCGCCCGTCCCCGTCGATGTCATGGACCTGCACGGCCTTCACGGTGCCGGTGTAGGGGAGCTTGACGGCGTCCGCGAGGGAGTGGTCCGGTCGTTGCAGGAGGATGTGCACGTGCTTCTCGGCGAGGAGCAGGAGGTCCGGCAGCCGGTCGCCGTTGATGTCCCCAGAGGCCAGGGCATTCGCGTCGAGCAACCCGTCCCCGAGGTCGATGCGCCGGGGCAAGGACCATGCGTTGGTGCCCTGGTTGATCTGGACGACCAATTCCTTGGGCTCGCCGAAGTAGGCGAGGTCGGGGCGGTTGTCGCCGTTGAGGTCTGCCACGACGAGGCTCGAGATGCGCTTCTCGGAGGAGATGCTGTCGATGCGGAAGCGGGCGTCGGGCGGAAGCTCGTTGATGTCGCGGCGTCCCACGGGGGCCTTGTCGGGGGCGCTGGCCTTGCCCGGGGCATTGGTCTGGCCGGTTTGATTGTAGAGCAGCGTGATCTTGGACCGCGCGTTGTTCACCACGACCAGGTCGTTGCGACCGTCGCCGTCGAGATCGGCCGACCGTAGGAAGTCGATGCCAACGTCCACCGGGAAGATCTCGGGCCCGGCAAAACCAAAGCGCGGCTCGGACGATTCAGCGGCGTCAAGGGCAGCGGGAACGCGGCTGAGCAAGGCCACGATCAAGAGCAGACGGGAAACGCGGTCGCGCATGGCCGCCTAGCTTGTGTGGACGCGAGGAGGATTCAAGCGCGCCTTGGGCGATGAACTGCGGTGGAAGGTTGCCAGTGAGATCGGGATGATGCCGCAGCAGATCCTTCCGCAAGACGAAGGATGCGCGAGACGCGAACGGACCACAGGCCCTGAACGAGCGAACGACAAAGCTCCCGTACAGAAGGATCCAGCCACCGCGTCCGCCCAAACTGATTCGTTCCAGCCGAGGGATCCGCAGACGCTTTGGCCGGACATTGCGAACAGGACCGTGTCGTGAAAGCGCCCAATCTCCCGCATGGGAAGAACGCCGCAGGTCATCCAAGACAGCCGGCGCAACCAGCAACGGAGGAGGGGCCAACGTTCCAACGCGAGTAAAGGGCCATCGCATCATGGTTCGCGAACGCGCATGGGCTCGGCGGGACCGAAGGCCGCGTCTTGAGCGGCGGCGGCCGCAGGCTCACGTCAGGGCACTGACATCCGCCACAACGCTTGGCGATTTCATGGCCCACCGTCCTCTCCCGCATCGAGTCCACCGCCCCCTCGAGATCGACTCACCCGAATCGCATCGCGACCAAACGGCGACGCCGGCGCAACATTTGACGCCTCTCGACACCGGCGATCAGACGGGCCTTGACCATGGGTGAATCCGGAGAGAAGACGGACGCCAAGGCCTGCCCGCCCCAGTTTGGGAGCAAGGCCTAGAAATCGAGTGGAGAGAAACAATCCATGAATGCGGCACCCAGCTTCGCGACCAAGTCAGGCACCACGGTGGAATCATCTCTCCCGGCTGCACTCTTCGTTCAGCGGTCCCTGGCTGCCACGGTCGCCTTTCTGGCCGCGGCTTCGTATGTCATCGCGCTCATCGCAGGGTTTGACCTGCTGAGCACTGGCCCGGGCTCGTCCTCCTCTCAATCCATCCAGTTCGGTGCCATTTTCGCGACCTCGGGGGTACTCCTTTCCTGGGTCGCGAGATCCCTCTGGCTGGGCCATGGACTCCCCCTTGGATTTCGTCGCGGCCTTGTGGTCGTCGCAATTCTTTCATCCGTGACGCTGATGGCTTGGAGGCTCATCCGAGACGGCAACGATCCGGGGAGCGACCGAACGGATCTGCTTTTGTTGATCGTGGTCATCACCCGTTGCGGCGACGGCTTTTTCAATTTCTTCAGGGCAATGTGGGCGCGAAACGCCGACGGCAAGCGACAGGACGGACGCCACGGCTGACCACGGGGACAGCCTCCCTCGATGGAAGGAGGGCGTGGCTTGGAAACCCGGCCGACCCCATCAAGAAATCGCTCGGCAGCAACCGGCTCCCGCAAGGCGTTTGATCACCCCCCCGAACGTCCCTGAAGGACGTTACCACGCTTGCCGATGACGATTCCAACTGCGGGCCAAGACGCGGCACAAGGCGTCGCGAGGCCCGACGCCGCAGGACCCTCGCCGTACTACAAGCCGAGGGCCTTCTTGGCCTCGTCGGGCACGGTCACCGTGGTGGCCCCCACGTCCTTGATCTCGTAGGTGGTGGTGCGGGCCATGTCGCGATCCTCGCCGTTGACACTGAGGGTGGCGGACACCTTGAGCTGCATCTTGGAGAGCTGGCCGTCCTTGATCCAATACTTGACCGAGCCCTTGGCGTTGCGCGCCTCGGGGGCCTGGCCTCCCGGACGACCCCGCCCCAGCGTGGCCAACTCCTTGGCGCCTTCCTCCGTCAGGTCGCCCGACACGACGCCGTCGGACGCCTTGAGTTCCTTGGTCTTGTCGGCAATGCGGGCGGCCTCGTCGGCGGGCGGGCGCGTGCGCAGCAACATCGCGCCGCGACCGCCCCGGCCGCCGCCACCGCCGCCGCCACCCGCCGCATTGCGAAGCTCCTCGGCCGTCTTCCACCCCTCGTCTGTCTTCACGGCGCCCTTCTCACCCTGCACGACGGCGGTGGTCACCTGGCCCTCGCGCTCGGACGTGATGACCGACGGGCCCCCCTTGAGGGCCTTGCCGGTGATGGTGGCAGGGGTCCATTGGGAGCCCTCGATCTCGGTCGTGGTGGTCCAAGTGTAGGCGGGAGCGTCGCTGACCTTCTTTGCGGCGGCCTTGACGTCGTCCTTGGCGTCGGCAAACGCGGGGACGGCAAGCGAGGCGACGACCAACGGGACGAGGAGGAATCGTTTCATGTGATGCAGGAGTGAAGTTCGCCTCCATCGACCGAACGGGGGCGTGAAAGGTTACAGCGCGGCGTGGACCGCGGCCGCCCACCGGGGGGCTGTTCGGTGGTGACCGGGACGCCATGGGACGTCCATTCTCCATCCATGGCTTTCGTCGAGTATGCCGTGGCAGGGGTGGCCGGGGTGGGGGTTGGCTTTGCGATGGGATGGGCCCTCCGCGCCATCAAGTCGCCGCCCGCTGACGCCCGGCTGGAGGAGGAATTGCGGGCGCAGGTCGCCGCGCAGCAAGCGGAGTCCGCACGACTGCAAGCCGCCTTGGCCGAGGCTGCCGCCGCCAAGGCCGCCGCCGAGGCCAACCGCACCGCCGCCGACCAACGCGCCCAGTCGCTCGCCACGGATGCGCTGACGGCGAGGTCGGCCGAGGCCGCCGCACGCGACCGCGCCGCCGCCTTGGAGTCCGCGTTGGCCACCGCCAAGGCGGACGCGGATTCGGGGCGGACGCGCTTGGAGGACCAGGCCCGGTTCCATGCCCAGCAAGCGCGTGATTCACAGGAGCGGCATGAGGCCGCGCTGCGGGAGCTACGGGAGGCCGGGGACCGGGCGCTGGCAGCCTTGCGTGACCAGTTCAAGGCGACGGCGGCGGAGGCTTTGGCGGCCAACAACCCGCGCTTCATCGAGATGGCCAACGAAATGATGGGCCGCTTCAAGGCGGGCGCGGAAGGCGACCTCACCCAGCGGCAGGAACGCATCGCGGCCTTGGTGCGGCCCCTGGAGGAACAATTGCGCGCCTACCAACAACGACTGCAGCAGTCCGAGTCCCAGCAACAGGCCGCCCTCGGCCAGGTCCATGAGCAGCTCAAGTCCCTGGCCTCCCAAAGCCAGGTCCTCTCCAGCGAAACCCAACGCCTGCGCGTCGTCCTGGGCTCCAATCAAGCCCGGGGCCGGTGGGGCGAGGAAACCCTGCGCCGCGTCGTTGAGGCCGCCGGCCTGAGCGCCCATTGCGACTTCGACGTCCAGGTCCAGGAAGGCGACAAAAAGCCCGACCTCGTCGTCCGCCTCCCGGGCGACCGCGTCATCGTCGTGGATTCCAAGGTCCCCGACCTCGACTTCCTCGATGCCCTCGGGTCGGCGGACGAGGCGCGACGCTCGGAGGCCCTGCGCGAGCATGCGGCCAAGCTGCGCGTCACCATCAAGGCCCTTGCCGACCGCGACTACCCACGCCAGTTCCCCTCCGCCCTCGACCACGTCGTCTTGTTCGTCCCGGCTGAGTCCCTGTTCAGCGCGGCGCTGGAGGGGGATCGCGACCTCATCGTCTGGGCGGCGGAGCGACGCATCCTGCTGGCCACGCCCGCGTCCTTGATCGCCCTCCTCCGTTCCGTCGCGGTCAGTTGGCAGCAACACGAGCAGTCCCGGAACGCGCAGGAAATCGCCGCCGCCGCCCAGGAGCTCTTCGCTCGTGTTGCCAAGCTCGCCGAGCACCTCGCCCGCATTCGCAAGGGGCTTGAGACCGCCAACGACGCCTACAACGACGCCATCGGCAGCTACGAGGGGCGCGTGCGTCCCCAAGGCGAGAAGCTCGCCCGCCTCGGCGGAGGCGCACCCGGCAAAGAACTGGTCGAAATCCCGCCCGTGGCCACCGCCCTCCGATTGCCCCCCTCCGCAATGGAGGCGTGAGCATGGCGAGGCGAAGGGAACGCCCCGCGGGTCAGCAGCAATTCAGCCCGGGAACCGGACCCACGCCAGGCGGCCGTCATGGCCACCCACGAGCAGGCTCGCATCGCCCGGGGACACCGCCATGGCCGTGACCGGGCAGCCCAGTCGGGATTGCCGCAGCGCGTCCGACATCTTGCCGGCGTTCCAGAAGAGGACCTGGCCATCCTGGCCACCCGATGCCAGGAGGTGCCCTCGGCGCTGGAATGCGAGCGCCGTCACCCGTGCCCCGTGTCCACGGAGCATGCGCGGCGTCTTGCCCTCCGGGCCCGTGCCACCGCAATCCCACACCATGATCTCGTCGCCGCCGGCCGTGGCGAGATACCGACCCGATCGATGCCACGCGAGGTCTCGCACCTTGGCGGCGTAACCCGACATGGCGAGTTCATCCCCTTCCTTGAAGGGCTGAGGCCACACTTGGACCGCCAGGTCCTGCGTCCCCGCCACCACCCACCGGTCGTCCGGCGACCATGCCAGGGACAACATCGAGGTCTTCCAAGGCAAGGATCCCGCCGCTTGGCCGGACGCCGCCTCCCAAAGGGAAACACCCCCGTAGCACGCCGCGCCCACGACCCGGGAGTCCGGCCGCCATGCCAGGGCGGAAATGGTGGAGCGATGGCTCGAAAGGACGTGGACGACGCCGCGTTCGCGATGCCAAAGCGTCAGGTGACGCCCCGCGCCGATCGCCAGCCATTCGCCGGAAGGGGACCATGCGAGTTGTTCGACCCATGACGCCCCCGCCTGGATCGCCGCCACCTCGACGCCCCGTGCCGGGTCCCACAAGCGCACATGGCCGTCCTGCCCGGAGGTCGCCGCCAGCGGGCCGTCCGGTTGCCACGCCGCTTGAAACAACCCATCGCGATGCCCCGGCAAGGTCCCGCACACGGAACCCGCCGCATCGACGAGCCACACGCCACCCGCAGCGCCGCCCACGATGGCCCGCGTGCCGTCCGGCGACCACGAAACGGCCACGACGGCGTCGGGGATCAACGCCTCATGCTCCGGGGATCGAACGGGGATCGTCATGGGCCTCAGGCAAGGCAACGACGGAAACCCGCGTTCAACGCGTCCCGGTCAAGGTTCCGCCCAATGAAGACGATCTGCGACCGCGGCTCCTCGCCCGGGTTCCACGCGCGGTCCTGCTTGCCCTCAAACAACATGTGCACGCCTTGGAACACGAAGCGGCTCGAGGAACCCTTCAAGCGCAGGATCCCCTTCATGCGGAAGATGTCCTGGCCCTTCGTTTGCAATAGCTCCGACAACCAGGCGTTCAGCTTCTTAGGGTCCAGCTCGCGCTTCTCCTCGATGCCGACGCTCGACACCGTCTCGTCGTGCTCATGGTCGTGACCGTGACCACCGTGCTCGTGGACATGGCCCGGATCGATCTTCTTGCCGCCCCGCAAGAGCGCCCCGTCAAACTCCCCTAGCCCGTGCTGGGCAAACAGCGCGTAGTTGCCGTGGGACGGCACCAGGACGCGAAACTCGCTCGTGTCGGCCGCCAGCACCAACTTGTGCAACGTTGGACCCACCCGCACCTGGCCCCCAGGACGCACCGTCACCGCCGGTTGCTCGAACGCCGCCGCAGCCACCGCCTCCGCCTCGTGCAATGCATCATGCATGCCCCCATGGCAATGCTCCCCGTCTCCATGCTCGTGACCATGCTCGTGACCATGCTCGTGACCATGCTCGTGACCATGCTCGTGACCATGCTCGTGACCATGCTCGTGACCATGCCTGTGACCATGCTCGTGACCATGCCTGTGACCATGCTCGTGGTCGTGGTCGTGACCATGCTCGTGGTCGTGGTCGTGGCCGCAGTCATGGCCGGGTTCATGCCCGTGCTGATGCGAATGGTCGTGCTGGTCGAGTTGCAGGAAAACGACCCCCATCACCGGGTCCGGCCCTGCCTCCAGGCGCAACACGTGCTCGCCGCCGTCCAAGTGGAACGTCCCGGACCACTCGAATGGCAAGGCCCGGTCCAGGAAGCCCGGCTCGATCGACAGCTTGTGGTCCAGGTCGAACGCATGGATGTCGAGGACCTGGTGCACGTCGAGGTCGCTGTGCGTGGTGCGATGAAACCGGGCGACGCGATTGATGGAACGTAGGCGCGCCTCCAAGTGGTCCAGCTCGGCGGGCGTCACCAGGTCCGTCTTGTTCAGCAGGATGCGGTCGGCAAACGCCACCTGCTCCTTCGCCTCCCGGGAGTCGTCGAGGTGCAACGCCACGTGGCGCGAATCCACCACGGTGACGATGCCGTCGAGCCGAAAGTGCGCCTTGAGCTCGTCATCCGTGAAAAACGTCTGGGCCACGGGTCCCGGGTCGGCAAGGCCGGTGGTCTCCACGAGGATGTAGTCGAACCGGTCCCGGCGCTTCATGAGCTGCCCCAGGATGCGGATGAGGTCGCCCCGCACGGTGCAGCAGAGGCAGCCGTTGTTCATCTCGAAGATCTCCTCGTCGGCATTGATCACGAGGGCGTTGTCGATGCCGATCTCGCCGAACTCGTTCTCGATGACGGCGATGCGCTTGCCGTGGTTCGCCGTGAGGATGCGGTTGAGGAGGGTGGTCTTGCCGGCTCCTAGGAAGCCGGTCAGGACCGTGACAGGGACGCGTGTATCCGAGGGGGTGGCCATGCTCTTCTGGCGACATTTCTACCCGTATCGGAAGCGGATGCCAACTGGAGGCTGAGCCCGGAGGGCGGGCGATGCGACGGCGGCTGCTGGACCTGCGGGACCTCGCCAAGGGCGATTCGCTGCTTCGAGGGGCCATCCTTCCGGCCTGACGGTTCGTCCGCTCCATCCACGCAATACACGATCGGATTGGGTGTATTTCGTGGAGGAGGGGGTGAACCTTCGATGGAATTTATATCTAAGCACCTTACCTGGAATGTGATAGAGCGTATTTATCCGCGTTTGATTATTCTACATTGACTCAATTGTTTTTAGTGTCTATTAACTCGATAGACAATGAATTCAGAGAGACGTTCCACTTCGGAGGCCCGCCAGGCCGAGGCCGGTGATCCCGATGCCCAGCAATGGGCCCAGGTCGTCCAGCAGCACGTCCAGTCCCTCCGCTTCGGGTCCGTTCACGTCGTCGTCCACGACGGCCGCGTCGTCAGCGTCGAACGCATCGAGAAGTTCCGCCTGCCCACCCACATCCCCACCCCCACGCCCTGACCCATGAGCACCGCCGCATTCCCCCTCCCTGCCCCACGTCGTTCCGTCGCCCGCATCCTCGCGCCGCTCGACCACCTCGCCTCCGTCCACCCCTCCTTCGTCGGGGCCTCCCATGGCCGGTTCGAGTCCCACGGCACCTCCTATTCCCTACCCCGCTACCTCCATGTCGGGCGGCGCGGCGGCGGCGACACCATCCGGATCGGGATCTTCGCGACGATTCACGGGGACGAGCCGGAAGGCGCGTTGGCGCTTCCGAAGTTCCTGCAATCGCTGGAGGCGCGCCCGGAGATCGCCGAGGGCTACGCGCTCTTCATCTACCCGATGTGCAACCCGACGGGGTTCGAGGACAACACCCGGCACAACCGGGCCGGGCTGGACCTGAACCGCGAGTTCTGGCGCCAGAGCGAGCAGCCCGAGGTCCGTTTCCTGGAGTCCGAGATCTGGATGCAGTCCTTCCACGGCATCGTGACGTTGCACTCGGACGACACGAGCCACGGGATGTACGCCTTCGTGAAGGGCAACGTGTTGTCGCGCGACCTGATCCAGCCGGCGTTGCTGGAGGCCGGCCGCTTCCTGCCCCGCAACCACGGGGCGCGCATCGATGGCTTCGACGCCGAGTCCGGCATCATCCACGACGGCTACCCGGGCATGCTCCAGTCGATCCCGGGCATGTCGCATCCGCCGTTTGAAATCACCCTGGAGACGCCGCAGAAGGCCCCGTTGCACCGTCAGGTGGACGCCTTGGTCACCGCGCTCCAGACGATCCTGACCGAGTACCGCTACGTGCAGGCCGTCGCCCAGAACATCTGAACGCCACGCGCTCCCACTCGCCTGACCTTCGGCGTGCCGTGCCCGTGCCCCGAATGCCCGTTGTTTCCCCCGTTTGCGTCGTTCCCGCATGAAGAATCCCCCTGGCCTCCCCGAGCCCTCCCCTTTTTTCGCCCCGCCGTCGCCCTTGCCTTGGCAACGTGGATGGCCTTCCACCCAGTCCTCGCACAGGCACCGGCGGGCGCCGTGGATGCGGAACTCGTGCGTCAGTTGCTGGGCAGGATCGAGCAACTGGAGAAGCGGGAGGCGGCCCGGGCCAAGGAGGAAGAAGGAGCGGAGACGCGGCGCCTTCAGCAGCGCGTGGCCGAGCTCGAGTCCAAGCTCCAGGCCCTTGAGCAAGGCGGAAAGGTCCTGCCCGAGATCGCCGTCACGCCGACAGACGGCCCCACGCCCGCCGAGTTGCAGCGCAAGATCCAGTCGATGGAGGAACGCGAGGCTTCCCAGGCGCCGGCGGCCCCTCGTCGAATGGGGGCAGCGGTGCATTTGGCCAAGCCCCCGGCAACGTCACCATCCGTGCCGGAAGCGACGTCCAAGGTCACTTCGTCCTCGCCCACGGTACCGGGACCATCGAGGCGGGACGCAACGCCGGGGCAGCCACGCGTCTCCTCGCGCTTACCCGTAACGATTCAGTTGGATCGGTCGTGCTTGCTCGATCTGCTTGCGCAAATCCTTCGTCGTTCGCTCGTTACGGGCCTCGTGCCGGCCCGCGCCTCGCTCACTCCTCGGCTTGCGCAAGCATCTGCTTCGCAATCACTCCCCTCCCAACTGAATCGTCCCGGCTCCGGCAAGATCGCCTGGAGCTGCCCGTCGAGGAACGCGGGTTTGCGGGACCAGTCCACCAGGGCGGCGACAGGCGGGAAGAGCATCTCGAGGAAGGGCCGAAACAGGCGCTCGATGACGAGCTTCTATGCGGCGTCGTAGTGGTTGGGCGGGGCCTTCAAGTGCGCAGGCATCGTTCCCGCGCCGGGCGAAGGCAAAACGTTGTTGGGG
>CAIRNV010000342.1 GCA_903880005.1 uncultured Verrucomicrobiota bacterium
AGGGGCAATCCCGAGGAGGATTCGCTGGCGACCAAGGTGATGATGTCGCGAGCGGACGAGTTCCCAAGCTCGATGGGCCGATGCCATGTCTTGTGGCTTCTTGGATTCACCCACGCCTCCACCGTGACGGCAGCTCCAAAGTCGGGGATCGCCGGCATGGCGTACCACCCCGATCCGTTCAGGGCCGCCGCCATGATGTTGTCGTTGTTGGACGCCGAGCCCATTTGCAACGCGGCCACCCTCACGAACAGCTCGCCGCCGGAAATCTCGGACGTCGCCACCATGCCGGAGGCGAGGCCCGCGCCCTCCACCTGCACGCCGGGCGGCGTCCCGGCCACGGACCCGCCCGCGCCCTTGGCGATCACCCGGTACGACCCCGCAGCCAGCGCCCCGCCGGTCTTGTTCAGCCGGACCAAGGCGCCCGCGCCTACCGTCAACGTGCCCCCGGAAACCGTGAAGCCCGGCGTGGAACCGTCCGACACCACGGACAACGTGCCCGACTGGACATTGATGTTGCCCGACAGCAAGGCGTTCCCGCCCGAGTTGGCGAGGGTCTGGGAGGCGGCAAGGCCCAGCGCCGTCGTCCGCGCCGTGGCGTCCAATCGCGCCCCGGCCTCCACGGTGATCGTCGAGGAGGTCCCCAACGAGCCCGACCCCGACAACGCCAAGGTGCCGGCCCCGACGGTGGTCGCGCCCGAGTAGGTGTTGGCGCCCGTCAGGGTAATCGTACCCGAGCCAGACTGGACCACCGCGCCCGTCCCGGAGATCACGTTGGCCACCGTCAGTGCATCGCTGCGATTGAACGCCAGCGTGGCATTGTTGGCCACGTTGCCCGTGCCCAGCGTCCCCGTCGTGCCACCCGACCCAACCTGCAACGTGCCCGCGCTGATCGTGGTGGTGCCGGAGTACGTGTTGGCACCCGAGAGAACCATGCGGCCGCTGCCCGTCTTGCGAAGGCCGCTGGCCTGCGCATTGGGCCATGCCTGGGCCGGGCCGTTCAGCAGGCCACCGCGCACGATCAGGTCATCCGCCGCGGCTCCATCCGCGACCTCGAAGGTGGCCTCCGTTACGGTGGTGGCACCCAAGCCCATGCCGGGCCCCTCCATGACCGAGGTCGTTGCGCCGCCATCCACCGTGACCTTCCCGCGCAAGGCAAAGGACCATCCGTTCACACTCTGGGAAAGGGCCCGCAAGGTCCCGCCTCGAAGCGTGATCGGGCCTAAGACGCCCCAAAAGCCCGACGCAAGCCGGACCACGCCACCCTGGTTGATGACGAGGGGCGTTACCGCGTCCGTTGCGTGGTTGCCAAAGGGATCGTTCTTGTCGACCGAGAAGATGCCCCCGTTGTTCACCGTGATCGTGTTGCCCGCGTTGTTGGCAATGTCGCCCGTGAGCGAAATCGTGCCCGCATCCACCGTCATGCCGCCGGTGAATGGATTCTGGCCGGTCAAGTTCAGCGTGCCCGCCACGCTCCTCAACGACGCTGTCCCTTGGATGCCCGACGTGCCCACGGTTCCCGCGCCCATCTTCTGGTATTGAGGGGATCCCGACTGGGTCAGCGTCCTGGAATTGCCGCTCACGTCGGCCAAGACCCCGGAGCCCGTTGCCCCGAACGGATACGCCGCCACCAGGCCCGTCGTGGCCCCCGTGATGGAGCCCACGGGCATGGACGCCTGAATCTCGGCCTGCGAACGCGCCACGCTCCAGACG
>CAIRNV010000343.1 GCA_903880005.1 uncultured Verrucomicrobiota bacterium
ACATCGTGTTTCGGTCGTGAACCGTCTAACTCGACCGGTGGGACTCGCACCCACGTGGTGACCAACTTCACTGGCGCACGCCGGGACGATTCAGTTGGGAGGGAAGTGATTGCGAAGCAGATGCTTCCACAAGCCGAGGAGTGAGCGAGTTGCGGGCCGGTACGAGGCCCTTAACGAGCGAAGGACGAAGCTCTTGCGAAAGATGATCCAGCAAGCACGACCGCCCCAACTGCATCGCTCCGGCCAAGGAAGGACCAAGAATGCAGTTCCCACCCCAAAACTCCCCCCAACCCCATTGCTGCCGCCCGGAAGGCGTGGGCACACGGTTGACCGAGTGACAGCACCCGCGCCATCGTCTGACGGATCCGCCGGGGGTTGTCATCGATACAAATGTCTTCACCGCCGCCCTACTCAGTGCGGCAGGTGCCAACCGCGCCGTCCTGCGGGCGTGCCTCCGTGGCCAGGTGCGGCCCCTCATGGGCGCGGCGCTTTTCACCGAATACGAGGACATCCTGGCGCGCGAGGCGCTTATGGCCAAAAGCCCACTCTCCGCCGTTGAACGTCGGCAGCTCCTCGGGTCGTTCCTTTCCGTCGGCGAATGGGTCCGCATCTATTTCCTCTGGCGCCCCAATCTCCCCGACGAAGCCGACAATCACCTCGTCGAGCTTGCCATCGCTGGAGGTGCGGTGGCAATTGTGACGAACAACGCACGCGACGTGCTCGGTGGCCAGCTATCTTTTCCGCAACTGCAAGTCCTGACGCCCGCACAATTCCTCAATGCCATTTGAACCCATGAGCACGCTCACCATTCGCCTGCCGGACGACAAACATCAGCGCCTGCGGGAGCTGGCCCGACGCCGCTCCATGAGCATCAACAAGCTCATGGAGGAACTCGCCACCATCAGCATCACCGAGTTCGACGCCGAGACCCGCTTTCGCGCCCTCGCCGCCAGCGGCTCCGCAAAACAGGGCCTCGCGCTGCTGGATCGGTTGGATGAGGCATTCCCAAGCAAGGGCAGTTAGCGATGTGACCCTGCGGTCGGTCCCTGATGCTTGGTGGTTCGGCTTGTCGCCGTGCTTGGAGGTTGAGTGTCAAAGTGTGGCACTGACCTCATGGATCTCTTCCAGCCCTTGGGAAGCGTCTCCTCATCTGGGCTTCATGGACCCACACACTCTGGCGGAGCCACCACCTCAATCCGCGCGCTTGGGAATATCGCCTCGGCGCGCTCAAGTTGCGGGGCTTCGTCAATCCAAGTCACATGCTCGATGCCCTTGCCGAATTGACGTAGATGCTGTCCGAAGGCCTCGTCGTAGGGATTGAAGGCGAATCCAAACACGATGAGCCCTCGCGACTCAGCCAGGATTCGTCCAGCCAAGGCCCATTCCCCTGCCAAGCTGGCGGGTGGAGTCTTCTCATGAGCGGGCGCAACAACAAGCGCCCTGCCACAGATGGCTCCCCGGCCGTCCGAATTCCTTCGGCCAGCCTCCCATGAGATGCTTCCATGGACCTTGGAGAGTGGAGCGGCTCCCCTGAGCCGCAACGATTCAGTCGGATCGGTCGAGCTTGCTCGATCTGCTTGCGCAACTCCTTCGTCGTTCGCTCGTTACGGGCCTCGTACCGGCCCGCGCCTCGCTCACTCCTTGGCTTGCGCAAGCATCTGCTTCGCAATCACTTCCCTCCCAACTGAATCGATCCGGCGTGCGCCAGTGAAGTTGGTCACCACGTGGGTGCGAGTCCCACCGGTCGAGTTAGACGGTTCACGACCGAAACACGATGTCCGGGATGAGGCCGCGAGGCCGAACCACAAGCGGGACGTCGATGGAACTGTCGGGT
>CAIRNV010000344.1 GCA_903880005.1 uncultured Verrucomicrobiota bacterium
CCAGGCAAACCCCTTGGTGCTCCCGCGCTCCAGCCCGTACAGGCGCAGCGTGGCGTCCGTCTCGCGCGACAGGTCGAACACGTCCGGCATCTCCATCTGCATCCCGAACGCCGTCTCGAACGACCGCATCCGGGCGGCCAGGGCGGGGTCATCCGCTCGCAGGCCCAGGTGACGGCGGTTCATCCGCGCCAACGCCTCCAGCTCGGCCTCCTGGCGCCCGGGCACCACTCGCGGACGCAGGTTGGCCACCGGCTCGGCCCCGGGCACCACCAACGTCCCTTGGTGCTCCGCCGGGAGGAAGTCGCTCGCCCACACCTGCCCCCCCGCGTAGGGGTTGCGCGGCGCGATCACCACGAACGACGGCAGGTTGCGGTTCTCGGTCCCCAGCCCGTAGCTCACCCAGCTCCCGATGCTCGGCCTCGCGAACGTGAAGGATCCCGTGTGGATGCCCAGGGTCGCCTCGTAATGGTTGGTGTGGTCCGACACCATCGACCGGATCACGCACAGCTCATCGACGCACCCGGCCATGTGGGGGAATAGCTCGCTGACCTCCGTGCCGCAGCGCCCGTGCGGACGAAACGCCCACTGCGGCCGCTTCGCGAACATCTTGAAGTCGCCCTTGCGCCCCTGGAATTCATCGACGCTCACCGTCTTCCCGTGGTCACGGAGCAACGAGGGCTTGGGATCCCACGACTCCACGTGCGACACCCCGCCGCTCATGTAGAGGAAGATCACGCGCTTGGCCTTGGCCGCCCTCAACGGCGGCCGTGCCGCCAGCCCGCCCGTCGCGCCCGTCGCGCCCGCCGCCGTCTCCGCCGCCATCCTCGACGCCAGCGCGGGCACCAACACGCTTCCGGCCGCCAACGACCGAAGGAATCCCCGCCGCTCCATCCCGTGCCTTGCCGCCCTCATCGCATTCATCGCCCACCTCCGCCGTCCGCTCACGTCCCGGCGCCGTCCCGCGCGCACCTCGGCCTGCCGCGTTGGATCGCCCCGTGATGGCTGCCGCGGTGTCCCCTCTCGTATCGGGGCCGATGCTCCATCGCGAGACTTTTCATGAAGATCCAGCCGCCGCGCCGGATTCCGGGTCGAGCCCGCGGATGGCGTCGAGCATGCGCTCCAGCTCGCTCACGACGGGGCCAAAGCGCTCCCAATCCATGGCCGTGCCTTCCTCGTTTTCTGAAGCCATCGATTCCAGCTCCGCCGCAAGCGACGCGAGGGCGGCGGCCCCGAGCATGGACGCCGCGCCTCGCAATCCATGAAGCCGCCGTCGCGCCGCCGACGACCGCCCCGCCGCGACGTCGGCCTTCAGGCCCGCAACCCAGCCCTCGAACTCGACGTGGAAGGCCCCGAGCGAGCGAAGAAACAGAGGCAGGTTGCCTCCAAACCGCCTCTCGGCCTCCGAGGCGTGGATGCCACGGACGGCGGGGAATGGAACGGCGCCTCCATGGCCAGCGACCGTCTCCACCGCCCAGCTCGCGGCCATGGTCGCAGCTTCCTCGTCGTCCAACGGCCCGGGCTGGATGGCATCCACCAGGGCGACGACCAGGTCCTCGATGTCGAAGGGCTTGGGCAGGTAGCCCGACGCGCCGGCCGCCATGGCGGCCTCCCGTTGCGCGCGCCGGATTCCCGCGCTGCAAAGGATCAACGGCAGCGCCGCGCCACCCTCCATCGAGCGTATCCGCCGCGCCGCCTCCAACCCGTCCATGCATGGCATCTGCACGTCCATCACGATGGCATCAAAGCCCCGGGGTTCCCTCTCGAACGCATCGACGGCCTTCCTTCCGTCCGACACCAGCAGCGCGCAGCCGCCTTCCATCCCGATCGCAGCCTCGATGATCCCGAGGTTCAGCGGGTGATCGTCGGCCACCAGCACGCGGCAGCCCTCAAGCCGCCGCCCGGGCGGACGGCCGCTGGACACCCCCTTCGGGACCTCCGTCGTCGCGCCATCCTCGGCGGCGAGCGCCAGCTCGACCTCCATCGTGAACGCGCTGCCCACGCCGGGCGTGCTCGTCGCATGGACGCGGCCTCCCATGAGGCCGGCAAGGCGCCTGGAGATGAAGAGGCCCAGCCCGGTCCCTCCAAGGCGCGCGTCGGCATGGGGCCTTGCCTGGGCATACGGCTGGAACAGCCGCGCCAGCGCGTCCGACGCGATCCCCGGCCCGGTGTCCTCCACGGTGAAACCCAGCGTCATCCGGTTCCCGTCCGGCGACGGGATGGCGCGGGCCTTGACGCGAACATGGCCGCGGGCCGTGAACTTGATGGCATTCGACGCAAGGTTGCCCAGCACTTGCTGGAGCCGGAACCGGTCCCCGACGACGGGTTGGTCCGCGTGGTCCGGCACCCGTTCGACCGACCACCCGATCCCCTTCTCGGCGGCCCGGGCGGCGAACAACTCCTCAAGGTGGACGAGCACGGCGTTGGGACGGAAGGGCTGGGCCTCCAGCGAAAGGACCCCGGCGTCGATCTTGGAGAGGTCGAGGGCGTCGTTGACGATCGACACGAGCGATCGGCCCGCCGTTGCGAGGCGCCGCACCATGGCCATGGGCTCCGCCGACAGGGGTTGCCGGGCCAGCAACTGGAGCAGGCCGAGCATCGCGTGCACCGGCGTCCTGACCTCGTGGCTCATGTGGGCGAGGAAGTCGCCCCGCGCCCGGTTGGCCAACGCGAGGGCCTCGTTGGCCGCCGCAAGGTCCGCCGTGCGCAACCGCACG
>CAIRNV010000345.1 GCA_903880005.1 uncultured Verrucomicrobiota bacterium
GAAGGGTGCGAAGATCCAGTACATCACCGTGCAGAACTGGAGCCCGAACGTCTTTAACCTCGTGACCAAGCGCGGCATCGCCCACGAGGAGGCCGAGATCAAGTGGATCGACTGCAACATCGGGTCCCGCCTGACGATGAAGTATCCCGGAGTGGTGTTGAAGGGTCGAAAGGCCCGCGGGGAGGTCCTCTCCATCGCGCTGGCCAACAACGGCCAACATCAGGACACCGGCGCGAAGATGATCCACGCGGCGGATGAGACGACCTCCAATATCATCTCCAAGTCCATCTCGATCGGCTCCGGCCGGGCCACCTACCGAGGGCTGGTGCACATTCCGCGGCACCTCAAGGGCTGCAAGAACAACACCGAGTGCGACGCGCTTCTCATCAACACCGATTCCCGCACCGACACCTACCCGGCCATTGTGACCCGCGGGGAGGGGAACTCGGTGCAGCATGAGGCGAGTGTTTCCAAGGTGAGTGCGGAGCAGATCTTTTACATGCAGCAGCGGGGATTGTCGGAAGGCCAGGCGATGAGCCTGAGCGTGAACGGGTTCGTCAACGATCTCGTCCGCCAATTTCCGATGGAGTACAGCGTTGAACTCAAACGACTCATCGACCTCGAGATGGAGGGGTCGGTGGGCTAACTGCCAGATCCATCAAACCAGGAGAAACCAACCATGGCCGACATTGCCAACCGCTATCCGGAAAATGTGACCGGTAGCTACTACGTGGACAACCAGTGCATTGACTGCGACCTGTGCCGGGAAACGGCACCGGCCAGCTTCAAACGCAATGACGACGGCGGCTACTCCTTCGTCTACCACCAGCCCAGCAATCCCGAAGAGGAGAAGTTGGCCAAGGAGGCGATGGAAGGCTGTCCGGTCGAGGCGATCGGAAGCAACGGCGCCTAAATCCTCCATGCCCAAGAAGTCCCATTCCCAGGGTCTGCCGGCTTGGTGGGCGAACCGCCAGGCGGAGGCCCGCCGGCGCTTCGAGGAGCTGCCCATGCCGCAGCGCAGGGATGAAGACTGGCGGTTCGCGACCATCGACGCGATCCGGGTGGATGATTTTCAGCCGGGAGCGAAAGGCAAAACCCCCGAAGCCAAGCTTCTCCAGCGCAGTCAGCCACCTTTTGCGGCGGCCGCCCGGGCGGTGTTCGCCAATGACCGGCTCCTGCGGATTGAAGGGGCGGAAGAGCTGGCGCGCAAGGGAGTGGTATTTGAACCTCTCCAAACGGCCATCGAGAAACATCCAGCCTTGTTGCAGCAGTATTTTATGGCGCACCCGGTCGACCTCGGGGCGCAAAAGTTTGCGGCTCTACACGCCGCCCACGCTTCGGCCGGTGTCTTGATCCACGTTCCGAAAAACGTGGAGCTGGAGATGCCGCTGGTTTCTTTCCACTGGATTGACGCGGCCAAAACGGCTGTTTACCCGCACACGTTGATCGTGGCAGGGGAGAACTCGAAAGTGCGGGTGGTGGATTTCCTGGGCTCGACCGATTCCAAGGGCGGAGGGCTCGCCTGCGGTTTGAACGACCTTTTGGTGGGGCCGGGCGCCAAGGTCGACTACGTCTGCTTCCAGCGCTGGGGATCCGCGGTGACCAGTTTCCAGCTCAACTCCACGCGCGTGGAAAAAGATGGGGAGGCAC
>CAIRNV010000346.1 GCA_903880005.1 uncultured Verrucomicrobiota bacterium
GCAACGTCTCCAATCTGTCGTATCGCGTAGACCGTTACAGCAGCCCAGAGGAGATGAATCAGCATTACTGCGCGGAGTAGCGAATGGTCACGACCGGGTCGCCGCTCGTGTACGCCGAGCACCGCGCCCGGAAGGCGCTATAGGCGCCGGTGGACTTGGTCCACGCACCGACCGCCGTAGTCGTCGAAGCATCCGTGCCCGAGTTTGACGGGGTCATGTTGAAGGCGACGTAGTTCGTGCCGTCTACCGACGCCTCGAACGTGATGGTCGCACTGAGCGTCCCGGTCACTTGCACGGCCACGAAGCCGGGCGAGGGGAGGCCCGCCACCGAGGCGGCATCGTTCAGCGCGGCCACGGTCACGCTGTTGGTCTTGAGGAGCGTCGCTGCCATTAGTTACAGTCCCAAGCCCGGAGGCTTTTGTTGATGCGCGAGTTCGGGTCGTTCGCCGTTGTCGCGCTGGTGAGTTTGGCCTTCATGCCCTTCATCCGGCGGCAAAACGCAATCCGCCGCTTCGCTGCTGCCGGAGACCGCTTGGCCTCCCCTGCCTTCACGGGCCGCTTGATGTCCCGCCCTTCGGCGCGAAGACTGGCCCGTCCCTTCTCGTTCAACCCACCCTCGGGGTTCTTCCCCTCGGCGCGTTGCCATGCTGGTGACCTTGGCATTACGGCAGCCCAATGATACGGTCTGTGCGCGGTATCGGTGCTTGCTCTCTCAGGCCAAACGATTTTCGCAATGGATGGCCATAAAACACTTGCGATGGGTGCGCCAACATCTCTCTGGCCATAGCCATGGCATTATCTTCAGAAGAAGCCTGCGTCCCCTTCAAGCGACGAATCAAATCGGCACTTGTGATACGGTCGGCACTCTCTCGCACACCGCGCTGCGCGAGTGAGTCTTGCATATATTCTCCCCGAGTTGCCGGATAATCACGAGCGATGGTTTTTAACTTTTCTTTCCACTGCGCGGTATCCTGCGGCGTTCCGGTTTTTGATAGCAAATCAAACACCTTTGCAAACACGTCGGCGCGCTCTTCTCTTTGCCTGCCGGTCAACTTGTCCCGAACGTCTCGGGCATACTTATGACCGCCCTCATGCAGCAGCACGGTGCGGTCGTCCACTAAAGCTCTTTGAGGACTATAATCTACTCCGTCAGCTCCAGCTCTGGCTGCCAGATAGTCGCTTTGTTTGTTTTCGAGCGCCTTAGAAACTTCTAAATAATCCCCTGGCTCAAACTCTCCGCTGCCGTACAACCTATCTTCAAATTGCTGCTTGTACTCTTCTGGGATAGATGACATATATGCCCCGGCCACTCTAGATGGCGCAAGACTTCCTAACATGCTAGGAACGCCAACCATGCGATACAAGCTGTCTGCCGCCGGGCTTGTCATCAATTCGGCCGACCCTGGGTCCGTTCCCGGAAACATGCGCGTCGCCGCTTCCCGTGCCGCCATACCGGATTGCTGCGTCGGAAACTGCGGACGCGGCGCAGCGGTTGCGTCTGGCGCAAACGCCCCACGCAAAAGCGCAAGAAGGTCTGGACGCTTGCGAGGGTCAGGCATTAGTCCTCGTCCTCGTCCTCGTACTCCTGCTCGTCCTTCTCCATTTCGGACTCGTCGTCCATCTCCTCATCCTCGTCTTCGAGGAGGGCCAGCTCGGCCTTGAGGGACGCAATCTTCTCCTGGAGCGCGGCGATTTTGTCGGCCTTGGACATCTTCTCTTCGCCGTCCATCTCCTCGCCCTTGTCCTTGCCCATCATCGGGCCGGGCTTCGGCGCGCCGACGGCAATCATCACGGCCACGCCGGGCTTGCGCTTCATCATCGGGGTGCGCTTGCCAACCTTCTGGGCGACCGCCTCCATAAACCGGGCCTTCTTGTCCATTTACCAGCCCTCCGAGGGCAACTGCGAGGTGAAATCGCCCACGGTCGCGAGGGACTGCGGGGTGTGGTCCTTCTCGGCCACATGGGGGTCATTGCCTATCAGGGATGGCGGGGGGACCGAGCCATCGGGCTTCACGCACTGGACCCGGTCCCACCCGTGGATGGCCAGCGCCAGCGCCATCACGCCGTCATCGTGATAGCCTTTCGGGGCCTCGTACTTGACCCCGTTGGCCGTGTAGGTAAACTCGAACGCCTCCAGCTCGGACTGGAGCCACCCCTCCGGGATGGTCAGGTCCTTCGCCTGAAAAACCGCAATCAGGCGCTGCATGAGGCGCAATTTGCTACTTTGCGTGAAGATGTGGGGACTCACCGACAGGCCCATCGTCTGCAAATCCGCCACAATCGCGTCACCCACGCCGGTGGCATCAGCCACGACGGGGACATGCTTGACCATCTCGGCAATCCGGGTCTTGGTCTCGGCCCACGGCGACTGCCAGCGCTCCAAGACACAGACCTTCATCCACGGGTCCAGCCCGACGACCACGGTGTAGTCCATTGAGCGAGCCAAGTCGACGCCGTAGACCACCGGCTTTTCCTCGGAGAGCGCGCCGACGCATGTGCGGATGGCGTCCAAGCCGAAGGGGTTGGCGCCATCGTCGGTCGGGATGCCCTCGAACTCTTGCTGGAAAATCTCGGGCGGCAGCTCTTTGCGGGCCGCTTCGACTTCCTCGGCAGGAATGTAGGGGTTGGTCAGCGTACTGGCGCGGAACGACGCCCAATCCGGGTCATCCCCCGCTTCTCCGCGATGGAACAGGACGACAAAGCCATGCCGCCGACCCTTGGGCGTACCAAGGATAAGGGCTCGACCCCCCAGGTCAACCAGGGTCGGACGGATGGCGGCTTGCCAGACGGCGAGCAAATCCTTCGCAATGCCGGCCTCGTCGATGACGGCCAGCGCGTATTTACGTCCACGGGCGGGGTCGGGGCTGTCCAAGGTCCAGACTTCAACCACCCCGCCGGTTTTCAGTTCCAACCGCTTGTCCTGCTCCGACTGCCGGTCAATCAGCGGTCCCAACCGCACCACCAGTTCCCGCCACGCTTCCAGCGCCAACTTGTAGCTGGGAGCGAACCAGCCGACCGGCTGGCCTTTGAGCGCGGCATCGCAGACCAGACGGATGCCTAACGCACTCTTCCCGAACCGCCGGCCGCACATAACGACCCGGAACCGGGCCGGATGGTCGGCGATGGCTTTCTGGCCGGGGTGCAGCTTATGCAGCCGGACATCGACCGTCGTAGGTTGGGCTGAAGGACTCCGCATAACTCCAGGTTATCGGTCATCACGCCGCAACCGCAAGGGGGGTGCTGCGTTGCCCCACCCGCGCGGCAGCAGACGACGTCCCATCCACCGCCTCTCAGGCACCACGGCCTGACCATTTTAGGTAGTATTGCGGCAAGTGTAAATCTAATCAGTCAACGGGCGTTTTCGCAAGGGGGTCGCGCCAGCAAGTTTTTCGCCCCGCGTTAGACATTGACTTGCCCCGCCCAAACCGTTGACATGCACCTCCCGCTTACGTTTCCCCGCGCCGACGTTAAGCGGTAGCTATATGCCCGTTATGGCATAATTTATATCATAAGCGGCATAAGGATACCCGTTAACAACTTTTTCTTGGCGTTGCGCCTTTGACGATTGACTTTGGCGCATGGTTTGCAATATCTCCAGCCCCTATTGTTTGCGGAATAGGCACTGCCACACTTTGGGCAGCATGTTTTGGCTCTGTTTACGTCGCCGCCATTTCCAACTCCTGTGGTGTTTTCGCGCTGTGTAACCATGCGTAGGTGGTCTGGGTTTACGCATGCTCGCACTCGGCACACATGGTCGATAACCTTGTCTTGCGCAATCACCCCTTTGTGTATGACATACGACACACGGTGTGCGCGGTACGGCCGTTGCTTGGGCAGCTTTATTGACATGGAACCATAGCCCTCTGGTCCGATGGAATCTGTCCAAATCCAGCACCCAGATTCCGGCACCATTTCGTATTTGCTGTGAAAGCGGGCGACATCTGACGCAGAAACAATTGGCGAGCATCCGCTATACGGCCCAAGTTTTGACATGCATCCCTCAGTGTTGTTAGTGGTGATGTAACATACAACATTGCCAAATATTGGCAAGACAAGAAAATCACCACATGACATCTAGATGCCTAGAAACACTACTTGTTAACACTGTTACTAGTGTTACTAATATTCCTAGTGTTTCTAACTACGTTCCCCCGCAACAGCTACTGCGGGGGTGCAGCAGCTATTGCACCCCTCCCCACCCGAATGGGTGGGTAACAGCTCGGCTTCAGGCTCGCGGTCGGCGCTGCCCAACTAACGCATCGCCTGCTCGCCTTCCGCCGGGCGTGATTTTTCGGGGTGGGATTCAGCGCTGAATGTCAAATATCCCCGCTTTTGCGAAACAACCGCGCTAAAGCGCCTAATTTGGCCTGTAAGCCACGAAAAGGGGGCGGGGGCCACCCCAGTAGCCCCGGCCCCCCGTTTGGCCCGTATACGCCGTTTTCGCGCAAAGTAGCCCTATTCCCGTTATTCGGCGGGTTCGGCGTACTCGATGCGCTGAATGGCCGGCAAGCTCAACGTCGTCGCGGCGGTATTCAGGCTGGCCGCCACCACCGACTCCTTCAGCGCCTGGACATTCCGCACCGGGGCATCCTCCTCCAGCACCTTGACTTGCAGCGTCTGCTGGCCCTGATGCTCCACCACCTGCTTTTCCCCGTACTCCATCGGCGCGGCCTTGGCCGCCGCCCATTTCAGGGTGTCAATCAGCGTCCGGTCCTGCGCTGAGGTCGCGTTACTCGACTCCCGCGCTACCCGAATCGCTTCCTCCGCGAACGCCGCCCCCAGTAACGGGCGCATCCGCCGATACTCCTCGTACACCTCCGGGTCCCGCGCTATCCACTGCCGGATGGTCCCCGCCCGCACCTTCACCTCCCGCGCCGTATCGGCCACCGTGCGGCCGTTGGCCATCCCCAGCAACACCTGCGCCACAATCGCCCGCCGCTCCTCGGGGGTGTGACTCGGCGTATGCTCACTCTCTCTTGACATGTAACCTCGCATTTTGGTTTAGCGCCAAGGTACGGCTGATGCAGCATAGGTGCAAGTGGACATGTACCATGTGCGCTGGGTGGCTGAGGAGGTGGATACGTCTCCAGCGCC
>CAIRNV010000347.1 GCA_903880005.1 uncultured Verrucomicrobiota bacterium
CCCACGACCTCGACGTGGGGATGCTCCGAAGCCATGCGAAGCAGGTCGCCCATGTGGAAGTGGTCGAAGTTGATGCCGGCGACACGCCAAGTGCGCTTCTTCATAGGATGATGCGCATGGTGTGCATCTTGGCGCGCAAGGTGAAGCGATGTTTCGCCCCGGCACGGCGCGGTGCGGTGCGCCCGGTTCAGCCGGGATGCGTCAATGCCCGCCGAGGTAGGCCTTGCGGACGGCAGGATCGGCCAAGAGGGAGCCGGCTGGCGCGGACAACGTGATGCGGCCCGTCTCGAGGACATGGCCGCGTTGGCTGACACGGAGGGCGAGGTTCGCGTTTTGCTCGACCAGAAGGATGGCCAGGCCCTGATCCCGGTTGATCCGCACGATCTGCTCGAAGATGGACTTCACCAGCAAGGGCGCGATCCCGAGCGAGGGCTCGTCCAGCATCAGGAAGCGCGGCCGCCCCATGAGGGCGCGTCCGATCGCCAGCATCTGTTGCTCCCCGCCGGACAAGGTTCCCGCGCTCTGCCGCTCGCGTTCGCGAAGGCGGGGAAAGATGTCGAACACCTGCCCGAGGGTGGAGGCGATGGCTGCCTTGTCGCGCTGGAGGTAGGCTCCCATCCGCAGGTTCTCCATCACCGTGAGGTTGGAGAACACCATTCGCCCCTCGGGGACGTGCGCGAGCCCGAGCCCGACGATCTCGTGGGGCGGGAGGTTCGCAATGGAACGGCCCTTGAACCGGATTTCGCCCGAGCGCGCACGGATCAATCCGGAGATGGCGCGTAATGTGGTGCTCTTCCCGGCCCCATTGGCCCCGATCAGCGTGACGATCTCGCCCGGCCGGACGTCGAAGGAGATTCCGTGCAAAGCCTCGATGCCGCCGTAGCCCGCCGTGAGTTGGACGACCTCGAGCATGGATCAGGCAGGAAGGGAGTGCTCCTCGCCGAGGTAGGCCTGGATCACTTCCGGGTTGCGACGGATCTCCTCGGGGGTGCCTGAGGCGATCTTCACCCCGTGGTCCAGCACGTGGATCCGCTCGCACAGGTCCATGACAAGCTGCATGTCGTGCTCCACCAGGAGGATGGCGATCTGGAACCGGTCCCGGATGGCGCGGATGAGGCGCGCAAGCTCGACCTTCTCCGTCGGGTTCATCCCGGCCGCCGGCTCGTCCAGCAGCAACAGGCGGGGCCGCGTTGCTAGGGCGCGCACGATCTCGAGGCGCCGCTGGTCCCCGTAGGACAACGACGTCGCCAGCTCGTGCCGATGCCCCTCAAGCTGAAAGATGGACAACAGCTCGGCGGCTTGGTCGGCGACCTCCGCCTCGGCACGCCGGAACCCGGCCCCGCGCCACCATGACTGGAATGGCCCCTGCGTCCGGTGCACCTGCATCGCCGCCCGGACGTTGTCCTCGACCGACAAGGACCGGAACAAACGGATGTTTTGGAAGGTCCGGGCCATGCCGGAACGCGTCAGCTCGAACGGCCTTCGTCCTGCCGTGGGGCGGCCGTCGAAGGTGATGGCGCCGGACGTGGGCTGGTACACGCCGGTCATCAGGTTGAACACCGTGGTCTTGCCCGCGCCGTTCGGCCCGATCAGCCCCGCGAGGTCCCCCGGGCGAACGTCCAGGCTCACCTCGGACACGGCCGTGAGGCCTCCGAAGCGAATCGTGACGTGATCGAGTTGGAGAAGGGCGCTCATGCAGGGCGAGGCCTGGCTCGGCTCCAGGCAAACAGGCCCTGCGGCCGCAACAGCATCAGGGCGATGAGCATCAGGGCGTACAGGAGCGGTCGGGATTCGCCCACCCACTTGAGCGAGGGCGACAGCCCAGCGACGAGGCGCAGGCCCTCCGGAAGCAACGTGAGCACGGTGGCCGCCGCCATCACGCCAGCCGTCCTTCCCATGCCGCCCACGATCACCATCACGACGATCTCGATGCTACGGTTGAAGTCGAATTCCTTGGGGCTGATCGTGAGCTTGAAATGCCCCCAAAGGCCGCCCGCAACCCCCGCGAAAAATGCCCCGGTGACGAACGCCACGATCTTGTAGCGAGTCGTGTCCAGGCCCATCGCCTCGGCCGCGACCTCGTCGTCGTGCGTGGCGATGAAGCCGCGCCCGTGCGTGGAATTCACCAGCGTCGTCACGCCATAGACCGTGGTGGCGGCGGCCGCGAGCACCCAGAACAGGTTCGTGCGAGGCGGGATGCCGCTGAGCCCCAGCGCGCCTCCCAACGGCTCCATGTTGCGCACGATGACCCCGATGATCTGCCCGAAGCCGAGCGTGACGATGGCCAGGTAGTCGCCCTTGAGGCGCAGGGAAGGCGCCCCGACCAGGAGCCCCGCGAGGGCGGCCGCCGCGCCACCGCCGGCCAAGGCGAGCAGGAACCACCCTTGATGCAACCAGTCCGGGCATGAGGTCGGCAGGACATGCGGGCCCGCCAGGACCGTAATCGCGGCAGCCGCGTAGGCACCCACGCCCATGAACCCGGCGTGGCCAAGGCTGAACTGACCGGCGTGTCCGTTGATCAGGTTGAGGCTGACGGCCAGCACCACGTTGATCCCCACCCGTGCCAGCACGTCGGCCAGGTAGATGTCGAGCCGGGGCTCCAGCCAACCCAGCAGCGCGGCCACTGCCATGGCCGCCACCCACCAACGTCGTGCCCCGGCGTCCTTCATCGTTCAGACCTTTTCCGCCTGAGCCCGCCCAAGGAGCCCGGCCGGGCGAAACAGCAAGACCAAGATCAACAGGACGAACGTCACCGCCTCCGTCCACGTGGACCAGCGGGAGCCCTTCACCAGCGTCTCGATCACGCCCAACAGCAACCCGCCCAACGCCGCGCCCGTGATGTTGCCAATCCCGCCCAGCACCGCCGCCACGAATGCCGTGAGCCCAGGCATCACCCCAAGGTAGGGATCCACGCGCGGAAACTTGTACGCCCACAGAAACCCGGCGGCGGCCGCAAGGGCCGACCCCAGCCCAAAGGTGACGCTGATGATGCGGTTGGTGGGGATGCCCATGAGGGCGGCGGCCTGGTGGTTGTGCGCGACCGCGCGCATGGCGGTGCCCACCTTCGTGCGAAGCACGACGAACTCGAGCGCGCCCAGCAACGCGACCGTGAAGCCCACCACCACCATGTCCTTGCTGGAAACCACCACGCCGCCCGCCGTGAACGTCGTGGCCGGCAACGTCTCCGGGAACGCCACGGGCGTGGCCCCGAACACGAGCTGCCCCAGGTTCTGCAACAGCATCGACACCCCAATCGCCGTGATCAGGACGGTCAGCTTGGAACGCTCGCGCAGCGGCTTGTACGCGAGCCGCTCGATCACGATCCCCAGCCCCGCGCAGGCCGCCATCGCGGCCAGCATCGCCACCAGGCCACCCGCCCATGACCCGCCCCCCATCCGCTGCCCCACGTGCAACCCGGCGTACGCCCCTGCCATGAACACGTCCGAGTGGGCGAAGTTGATGAACCGAAGCACGCCGTACACCAGCGTGTAGCCAATGGCGATCAGCGCGTACATCGCGCCCACCGACACGCCGTTGATCAATTGCTGGACAAGCTCCGCCATGCGCCTCGCCTCAGGGGTTCACCGTCTCCTTGTACACAAACTCCCCCTTCTGGATGGCGAGGATGACCGCCGACTTCCGCGCGTTGCGCGAGGCATCCAGCGTCATGCGGCCCGTCACGCCGTCGAAGTCCCTCGTTGCCGCCAGCGCGTCGCGCACCTTCGCCGGATCCGCCGAGCCCGCCCGCCGCATCGCGTCCGCCAGCAGCTGCGCCGAGTCATACCCCAGCGCCGCCATCGCGTCGGGCTTGGCCCCGTGCCTCGCGGCGTATTTCGCCACGAAATCCCGGGACTTGGGCGTGGCCTGGTCCGGCGAGAAGTGAGTGGAGAAGTAGCACCCCTCCAGCGCCTCCTTGGCACCCGGCCCCTTCAGCAACTCGGGCGCCTCCCATCCGTCGCCGCCGATGAACGGCACCGTGATCCCCAGCTCGCGCGCCTGCATCACGATCAAGGTCACCTGCCCGTAGTAGGCCGGCACGAAGATCGCATCCGGCCCCGCCGCCTTGATCGCCGTGAGCTGCGCCTTGAAGTCCTTATCGTCCTTCGTGAACTTCTGCTCGGCCACGATCGTTCCACCGCCCGCCACAAACCCCTCCTTGAAGAACGTCGCCAGCCCGACCGAGTAGGGGGCGCCCACGTCCACCAGCAACCCCACCTTCCGCGCCTTCAACGTCCCGGCCGCAAACTTCGCCATCACCGTCCCTTGGAACGGGTCGATGAAGCACACCCGGAAAATGCAGTCCCCTTGCTCGGTCACCTTCGGGTTGGTGGACGACGGCGAAACCTGGGGCACCCGGTACTTCTGGCACGTCTGCGCCGCCTCGATGGAACGGCCGGATGCCACCTCGCCCAGCACCGCCACCACCTTGTCCCGGGAGATGAGCTTCTTCACCGCCGTCTGCGACTCGCCCTCCTTCGACTGGTTGTCCTCCGTGACCAGCACGAGCTTCTTGCCCAGCACGCCCCCCGCCGCGTTGATCTCGTCAATCGCCAGCACCGTCCCGTTGTGCGACGAACGCCCAAACGCCGCCTCGCTCCCCGTCAACGAGGCAAACTCCCCCACGGGAATCGTGTCGCCCGTGGCCCCGCCGGTTGGCCCGCAACCGACGACCACCCAAGCGGCCGTCGCCACCGCGCCGACTAACCGCAACCAACGCCAAGGCGCGCCAAACAACAGGGGAAATAATTCAGGAATCTTCATGGATCGTGTCGTGACAACCGGGGAGAACCATCTCGCTCGTCACGAGGCTACGGCCGCACCCCACCCCTTTCAATCGCCACTTTCAAGCCAGGAACCCCGGCCCCGGCCTCGCCCGAGTGAATCTCCAATAAAGCCCCCGGCCCTCGGGATGGACGACTCCACGCGTAGAGGCACCGACGTGTCAACGAGCCCGGGACGCGAGCCCAGCGGAGGCAGATCCAGCAAGCACCACCGCTCCAACTGCATCGCCTCCCATCGGGCCGATCAACCTACGATCAGCCCCATCCCACGGGTCCCACCGCATCTCACCCGCCCGGCCCCCCCCCTTGCCGGGGCCGACTACGCGGATGGCTTGGCGGGCCATTGCAGCCCTTGGAATGGGTATGCCAGCGGAGTCCCGCCGCCGCCCGTCCCTCCCCCAATTGCGAGGCGCGCACGCAGGTACTCAACCGCCGCCTCCGTCCCCTGCAGCTTGGGCAAGGTCGCCCCAGACGCGTTGGGATGCCCGCCACCCCCCTCGAACCGCTGCGCGACCCCGAGGGCCTCGCCATGGAGGCTGCGAAAACTCGCGACGTAAATGCCCCCGCCCCTGCGATGCAGCGTTGCAACCACCGGATGCGGCGTGGCGCCACGGTTCAGGATCTGGTGAACGATCAGGTTGCTGTTGCCGACGGGCGCACGCACGAGGGCCACGGTCGGGGAGATCTCCACCACGTCCTTGACCGCCAAGTCGTATCCGATTGGATCCTCGATCCGCCTTCGCACCCGCATCACCTCCAGCAGTGGATGGTCCACGAGCACCTCAGGCTCGCCGCCGATCACGGCGTGCAAGCCCCAGAAACCGTAAGCCTTCACCAGCGCGGCATAGTCGCACGCCAACAGGAACTCCGGGTCCGACTCCAGAAAGATGTCACCGACGTCCGTCAGGTGCACCAACCTCTCAAGCTTGGCGCTCCCGAGGCCGTACTCCAACAGGAGGCCGTAGCAAAGCTTCGATGCGGAACGCCCCACGTCGTGCAAGCACCGAGCCTGTCGGGGCGTGTACGACGATGTGTGGTGGTCAACGAGAAGCCATCCCGCCCTGTCAAACCGGGCGTCGAACGCAAAATCCGCCACCCACGCGACATCCTCCGGCATACGGCGCGCCTTCCAGCCTTGGTAGTTGTAGGCCTCGATCGGCACGTCCAGCGAAAACAACGCCTTGGCCAGACGCTGCAACAACAAGCCCGACAATAGGCCGTCCAGATCGCTCTCATGGGTGCAAATCACCTCGGGCCGGTTCAACAGCATGCCCGAGAGTCCTTCGCACCAAGCCCTCGCGCGACCGTAAAATCCACGGGCACCCCCCATCCGATGCAGACCAAGCAACCCAACGCGGACCCGCTCAAAGCAGCACGCAAAAATTTCCTGAAAAAAGCGTTGCAGGAATCCGCGCCGTCCCTACTGTCTGCGTTCCCGTTTCGCCCCAAAAGCAAAACGATGAGCGCGGCCGATAACCACGCCACCTGACGTGGCTGGGGGTGATGGCCGAGTGCATGAGAGCGAGCGCCTCGTGTCCTGACGAAAGATTTTGCCCGTGAAAACATTTAGGCCGCTGACGCCGTCAACGCGTTACATAACGTACGCCGACTTTTCGGACATCACGAAGTCGCGCCCAGAAAAATCCTTGGTCTTCACTCGCAAGAAGACCGGTGGCCGAAATGCCCACGGCCGGATCACGGCCCGGGCCATCGGCGGAGGTCACAAGCAAAAGGTTCGCTCCGTCGACTTTCGCCGTAACAAGCTCGGCATCCCCGCCGAGGTGGTGGCAATAGAGTACGATCCAATTCGGTCCGCGCGACTGGCGCTTCTCCAATATGCCGACGGCGAAAGGAAGTACATCATTTGCCCGGAAGGCTTGAAGGTGGGGGCGAAGGTCATGAACGGTTCCCAAGCCACTGCTGAAGTTGGGAACTGTCTCCCGCTTGCCTCCATACCTGTTGGCATCACGGTCCACAATGTCGAGCTCGTCCCGGGGCGCGGCGGCCAAATGGTTCGCTCAGCCGGATCCGGTGCCACCTTGATGTCTCGGGACGGCGGCTATGCCCAACTCCGCCTGCCCTCGGGTGAGATTCGCAAGGTTCACGAGAACTGTATGGCCACCATCGGGGCAGTGGGCAATTCCCAGCACGAGAATGTGGTCCTGGGCAAGGCAGGTCGCTCGATTCATCGGGGGCGGCGCCCCATGTCGCGTGGCATGGTTCGCAATCCTGTGGACCATCCCAATGGCGGTGGCCAAGGCAAATCCAAGGGCGGCGGTGGACGCCAGCACCTCACGTCCCCGTGGGGTGTGCTGTCCAAAGGCTATCGAACCCGCCCGCGATACAAGATTTCCAACCGGTTCATCCTGGTGCGTCGGGATGGTCGTCCGATGAAGCAGAAGTAAGGTTATGGGACGTTCTCTTAAAAAGGGTCCATTTGTGGATCAACACCTCGTGGACAAGGTCTCCAAGGCCAAGGCCACCAAGTCGAAGGCCCCCATCAAGACGTGGTCGAGACGGTCCACGATCACTCCCGACTTTGTCGGCTTGACGGTCAATGTTCACAATGGCCGCGTGTTCAGCCCTGTTTTCGTCACGGAGAACATGGTGGGGCACAAGCTCGGCGAATTCAGCCCTACGCGCACCTTCAAGAAGCACGGTGCCCACACCGCCAAGGCCGAGGCCAAATAGGAGGCAAAATGGAAGTTCACGCCATCTACAAGAATTTCAGGATGTCTCCCCAAAAGTTGCGGGAGGTCGTGCGCCAGGTTCAGGGGATGAATGCCGTCCAAGCGTTGGCCACGTTGAGAGTCGTCCCGCGCAAGTCCGCTCGTGCAGTGGCCAAGACGCTCCAATCCGCCATCGCCAACGCTGAGAACAACCACGGCCTCAAGCCCGAGACCCTCCGCATTTCCGGGGCCTTTGCCCAAACTGCCGGGAGGCTGCGCCGCTTCATCCCGAAAGCACGCGGATCGGCGGGTCCCATCATCAAGCGCAACTCCCACATCAAGATCGTCCTCAGCGACAACTGATTATGGGCCAAAAAACCAATCCCATCGGATTCCGTATTCCGGTCAATCATGACTGGCGTTCGAAGTGGTTCGCTCCCCGCAAGGACTTCGGGGCTCTTCTGGTGGAAGACCAGATGATCCGCGACGTGCTGAAGAAGAAACTCGAGGGAGCCTCCGTTCCGCGAATCAACATCGAGCGCGCTGCCAGCCGTTGCCGCGTCACCATCCACACGGCCCGACCTGGCGTGGTGATTGGCCGAAAGGGCTCCGAGATCGACAAGCTTAAGGAGGACCTTTCCAAGATAACAGGCAAGGACATCTATGTCGATATCCAGGAGGTCAAAAGTCCGGACCTCGATGCCCAGTTGGTTGCCGAGAACGTGGCCCTCCAGCTCGAGCGCCGCATCGCATTTCGGCGTGCCATGAAGAAAGCCCTCCAAATTGCCATGGACCTTGGTGCAAAGGGCATCAAGATCCGTTGTGCCGGTCGCCTCGGTGGCGCCGAGTTGGCTCGGGTCGA
The DNA here is from genome assembly GCA_903880005.1 of uncultured Verrucomicrobiota bacterium. Taxonomy (GTDB): domain Bacteria; phylum Verrucomicrobiota; class Verrucomicrobiia; order Limisphaerales; family UBA9464; genus UBA6176. Next base: position 8,313 of record CAIRNV010000347.1, read on the forward strand.
AACCTACCATCAAGGCAGCGTTCCCCTGCACACCCTTCGCGCAAACGTCGAGTTCGGTTTTGCGGAGGCCAAGACCGTGTATGGCAAGCTCGGAGTCAAGTGCTGGATTTGTAAGGGTGAGTCCAAGCGCGGTGAGGCCCGGCGGAATGATGCCAACCCGGCAGCCAACCAAGCTGCGGGCCTAGGCCCCAAGGCCGCATAGGGTGGCCCTCGATCACGTCCACCATACCAATACAAAAGGACTTTTATGGCAATGATGCCTGCAAGGGTTAAGTACCGTAAGATGCAGCGGGGAAGTCGCACTGGCTTGGCCTCCCGCTGCAATGCGGTCGCCTTCGGAGAGTTTGGGCTTCAAGCCCTCGAGCGCTGCTGGATGGACGCAAAGCAGATTGAGGCGGCGCGCGTGGCCATCACTCGGTACATGAAGCGCCGGGGCAAGGTTTGGATTCGGATATTCCCCGACAAGAGCTTCACCAAGAAGCCGCTTGAAGTCCGAATGGGCACTGGCAAAGGTGGCGTGGAATCTTGGGTGGCCGTCATTCGTCCTGCAACCGTGCTGTTCGAGATCGATGGCGTGCCAGAGGTGATCGCCCGCGAAGCAATGCGGCTCGCCGCCACGAAGCTTCCCATCTCCACAAAATTCATCTCCCGCCACAAGATCGGCTGATCAGACCGAGGACATCGACATGGCAAAAACCTCCCTAAAGGAACTGACCGCGCAGGAGCTCGTCGCCCGAGCTGGTGAACTGAGGCGCGACCTGTTCAATCTGCGGCTTCAAAAGGCGACTGCTAGGCTGGAAAAGCCTCATCGACTCAAGGAAATCCGGCGTGAAATTGCGCGTTGCGAGACGCGCTTGGCAGCCCTCCGGATCGGGCATGCGACGGCAGCTTAGGGCCCACCAATCAAGCAAGACTATGGCAGAGACTTCACAAGTTCGCGGCCACCGCAAGGAGCGTGTTGGCGAGGTGGTTTCCAACAAGATGCAGAAGACCATAGTGGTCCGCGTCGAGCGGCGGTTCCGCCACCCTGTGTTCAAGAAGGTCGTGAGCAGCTTCGAGAAATTCTACGCGCATGACGAGTCAAACACCGCCAAGTTGGGTGATCTGGTCAGAATCCAAGAGACAAGGCCTCTGTCCCGCACCAAGTCATGGAGGCTGGTCGAGGTTCTCAACCCGGATGGCACGTCGAAGTCCGAGGCCTGAAACCACGTGATGACACGAGGGAGGAAATCGCACCATGCTTCAAATTAGAACCAGTCTCGACGTGGCGGACAACACAGGTGCCAAGGTGGCTTGGACCATTGGTGTGCTTGGCAAAAACCAGCGCTATGCATCCGTTGGCGACGTCATCAAGGTCCACATCAAGGAGGCTGCCCCCGACGGGACGGTCAAGAAAGGCGATGTTTGCAACGCGGTGGTCGTCCGCACCAAGGCTGCCATACGGCGCGCTGACGGATCCTATTTGCGTTTTGACCGCAATGCTGTCGTGATCATCAACGCCGAGGGTGAACCCAAGGGTACACGCATCTTCGGGCCTGTTGCCCGAGAACTCCGCGAGAAGAAATTCATGAAGATCATCTCCCTCGCTCCCGAGGTGATCTAGGTGCGACAACCAGACATCTTTCAATCCGGTACTCACATGGCCAAGTTTCACATCAAGAAGGGTGACGCCGTCGTCGTCATCGCTGGCTCCGCCAAGGGGCGGCGTGGCACGGTGGCAAGAGTTCTCACAGCCCGCCAGGCAGTCGTTCTCGAGGGGGCTGATGAGCGCTCGAAGGACGGTGATGATCGCCGTCGTCTGGTGAAGCCCACCCTGCACCATCTCCGTCGCTCACAACAGAATCCCCAAGGCGGTCTGCTGTGGTTGGAAGGTTCAATTCATGTGTCCAACGTCATGAAGGCCGACGTCTATGATGCCCGGAAGGCTCGCCAAGCATCCGTGTAGCCACCTTGCGTCAAAAGAAATATGAAGCCCCGTCTGCAGGAAAAATACGAGACCGAGGTCCGGAAGGCCCTTCTCGAAAAGCGCGGCTATGGCAACGTCCACCAGGTGCCGCGAATCGAAAAGATCGTCATCAACATGGGCGTGCCCACCTCTCGCGAAAAAGGAGCGCTCGAGGAGGCGGTCAAGGACTTGGCCGCTATTACCGGCCGCAAGCCGGTCGTCAACAAGTCCAAGAAGAGCGTCGCGAACTTCAAACTTCGCAAGGGCCAGTCCATTGGCTGCCGCGTGACCTTGCGCCGCGAGGTGATGTACGAGTTCTTCGATCGACTGGTTGCTACGGCCTTGCCACGCATTCGTGATTTCAGGGGCGTCAGTCCTCGTCAATTCGACGGTCGTGGAACCTACTCTTTGGGTCTGCCCGACCAGACGATTTTCCCCGAGATTGAACTGGACAAGATCAAGTTTAACCAAGGGATGGACATCACCATCGTGACTTCAGCTCCCACCAACGACGAGGCATACGACCTCCTTAAGTTCATGGGAATGCCGTTTTCCAAGTAATTTCCCCTCATTCTATGGCGAAGAAATCCTGGTTGGCCCGCGACAAGAAAAAGGCCGAGACAGTCAAGAGGTATGCTGCGATCCGAGCAGATCTGAAGGCAAAGGGCGACTATGCCGCATTAAGCCAACTGCCTCGCAACGCAAGTCCTGTGAGGGTGGTAAATCGGTGCCGAATCAGCGGGAGGCGTCATGCCTTCATTCGCAAGTTCGGCGTCTCTCGCCTGACGTTTCGTGAGCTTGCCCTAACGGGACAGATTCCCGGAGTCATCAAGGCTAGCTGGTAACCTGATCTAACAAGCCATGCACGACCCCGTATCAGACCTTCTCACGCGCATCCGCAACGCCGGGATGGCGCGCCACCCGAAGGTGTCCATTCCGCACTCCAAGCTCAAGGAGTCAGTGGCTCGCATCCTCAAGTCCGAGGGCTACGTAGCCGATGTCACCACCGAGGGAGGCTCCCTCAGGAATATCGTCATCTCTCTCAAGTACAATGGACATGTGCCCGTGATCGTCGGCCTTCGCCAGATCAGTAGCCCTGGGCTTCGGCGCTATGTCCGAAGCACGGAGATTCCGAGGGTGTTGGGCGGCATGGGAATCGCCATCGTTTCTACTTCCAAGGGCGTTATGTCAGGCACCGAAGCCAAAAAGTCCAACTTGGGCGGTGAACTCGTTTGCTACGTTTGGTAAGGAATTTTATGTCGCGAATTGGCAAGCAACCCATCGCAATCCCAGCCAACGTGAAGGTTTCCGTTGCTGGCGAAAAGGTCTCGGCCGAGGGGCCGAAGGGGCGTCTGACGGTCGTCATGCCCCCCACGACGACGGCGCAGTTGGCAGGTGCCACACTAACTATCACGCGTCAGGGGGATGCTGCCGAAGCCAAGGCTATGCATGGCCTGGCGCGAGCGTTGGTCAACAACATGATCCAAGGAGTCAGCCTCGGCTACCAGCGCAAGCTTGAGATCCAAGGCGTTGGCTTCAAGGCATCCGTACAGGCGAATCAGGTCAATATGGCCTTGGGCTTCAGTCACCCCATTGTCTATCCCATTCCTTCGGGCATTAAGGTCACGGTGGATGAAAACACCAAGATCACGATTGATGGCGCGGACAAGGAATTGGTTGGAAGGGTGGCTTCCGAGCTCAGGAGCTATTACCCGCCCGAGCCATACAAAGGAAAGGGAGTCCGGTACGCCGGCGAGCATGTCGTCCGCAAGGAAGGCAAGACCGTTCAGTAGTTTTCAAACATCTTTCAGCGGAACATGAGAGCCGAGAAAAAACAGTTGCTTGCCGTGCGTCGCCGGTGGCGCGTGAGGAAGAAAATCTCCGGGTCCGCATTGCGGCCGCGCATGGCTGTAAAGTTCACGGGCGCCCACATCTATGTGCAGTTCATCGACGACTCCACCGGCGTGACCCTCGCATCGGCGGGGACACGTGATAAGGTGGCGCCCAAGGATGTGCGCGGCGCCAATGTGGCCAACGCCATCCTCACCGGCCGCAGGGCCGCTGATGCAGCCAAGGCCAAGGGAATCGAGGCCGTCGTGTTTGACCGGGGTGCCGCTCGCTATCACGGCAAGGTGAAGGCGCTGGCTGATGCCGCGCGAGAGGGTGGGCTCAAATTCTGAACCGGAGGTAAATTGTGTCTGAAGAAATCCAGAACGTTGAGGTTCCAGCGGCCGTGCCCGCGCCGCCCCCCGTCCCAAGTGCGCCCAGCTTTGGGCGTGGTGATCGCCATGACCGTGGCGAGCGCCGCGGGCGCCGTCGCGGATCTGACCACGACGGTGATCGCCGGGACGATGGGTTGGTCGAAAAGGTCATCTTTATCAATCGCTCCGCGAAGGTTGTGAAGGGGGGGCGTCGCTTCAGCTTCAGTGCCTTGGTCGTTTCCGGCGACAAGCAGGGGCGCGTTGGGTTGGGGTTGGGCAAGGGCGGGGAGGTGGCTGACTCAATTCGCAAGGGTGGGGAGAATGCAAAGACGTCGCTCATCTCCGTCAGCCTTGCTGCAAATACCATCCCCCACGAGGTGTACTCCGAGTATGGCGGGGCCAAGGTCCTCCTGAGGCCCGCAAGCCCTGGAACCGGCCTTATCTGCGGCAAGACGGTTCGAGCCGTGGTGGAGTCAGCCGGCGTGCGCGACATCCTGTCGAAGTCCCTTGGCTCCAAGAATGCCGCCAATGTGGCCAAGGCGACGCTTCAAGCGCTTTTGAGACTAAGGACTCGCGAGCAGATTCTCCGTGGACGGGGTCTTGAGCACCGAATCCAAAAAGCTTCCTAAAACCATGAGACTTCACGACTTGAAGCCCCGGCCCGGGGCAAAGCATCGCCGAAAAAGGCTGGGCTCGGGTGAGTCGAGCGGCCACGGAAAGACCGCAGGGCGCGGTGGCAAGGGGCAGAGCGCACGCTCTGGCAGCTCGATTCGAATTGGGTTCGAGGGTGGTCAGATGCCCTTGATCCGGCGAATCCCCAAGCGTGGGTTCAACAACGCTGCCTTCGCGACACGCTACCTTCCCGTTAATCTGGCAGACCTTAATGACTTTGATGAGGGCTCGGTAGTGGATGCAGCAGCTCTCCGGGCGGCTGGGATTGCCAAAGGGGTTGGCATTGGCGTCAAGATTCTGGGCCATGGCGTGTTGCAGCGGCGCTTGACCGTAAAGGCAGCAGCATTCAGTGCGAGCGCCAAGGCGGCCATTGAGGCGCTTGGCGGCTCCGCCGAATTAGTGTAATCAAGGGTTTGCCATGCTTCGCCAGATCATCCAGACCTTTGGCAACTGTCTCCGCATCCCGGAGCTACGGTCTCGCCTGATCTTCACTGGTTTGATCTTGGTGGTTGCCAGGTTGATTGCACTGACCCCTATACCGGGCTTGGACGGAGCTGCATTAAACGCGCACTTTGACAAGTCCAGCTCGCAGGGGGGTGTTGTCAGCTTTTATTCGCTGTTTACGGGCGGTGCCTTGGAGAAGTGTGCTGTTGGGTCTCTGGGCATCTTCCCGTACATATCGGCAACCATTGTAATCCAATTGCTCGGAGCGGTGCTCCCTGCGCTTGCCAAGATGGCCCGGGAGGAGGGGGGAAGGGCCAAGATGATCGCTTATGGCCGATACCTGACCGTGCTCTTGTGCCTTGGGCAGGGATTGGTCATGGCGATTGGCTGGGAAAACCCGCGGGAGGCCTTCAACTACGACGGCTCTGTCGTTCTGATCGACAATCGCTTCATCTACCTGTCGCAAACTGTGGTCATTCTGACCACCGGCACGCTGCTTCTGATGTGGCTTGGTGAGCAAATTTCCGAGCGGGGAATCGGGAACGGGGTATCTCTGATCATTACCATCAACATTTTGGCTCGACTCCCACTGGCGGTGTCATCGCTGTGGACCGGCTTTTTTCCGCCCGACGGAGCAGCCGCGAAGTTTCGCTGGCCACATGCGATTCTTCTGGTCGCCCTGCTAGCTATCGTGGTCGCGGGTGTGATTCTCGTCACACAGGCGCAGCGCAAGATCCCTGTGCAGCATGCGCAGAGGGCGGTTGGTCGAAAGGTTTTCGCAGGCCAGACGTCCTATCTTCCCCTCAAGGTCAACTATGCAGGGGTCATGCCGGTGATTTTTGCCCAAGCAATCCTGATGTTTCCAGGCTTGCTCTTCGACAAGCTCGGTAGCTCCTCGCAAATTGCCTTTTTCAGCGAGTTGGGGCGTCTCATGAAGCCTGATAGTTGGTTCTATCTTTTCGCCGAGTCCGCGATGATTGTGTTCTTCAGCTACTTTTGGGTGGCGACTCAGTTCAACGAGCTGCAGATCGCCGACGACTTGAAGAAGAGCGGCGGCTACATCCTCGGCGTGCGGCCAGGCGCGGCGACAAGCGATTTTCTCCACAAGGCCATGTCCCGCCTCACCCTCGCCGGTGCGATCTTTCTTGCGGTGCTGGCGGCCATCCCGGCATTGATGAACTTGTTTCTCAAGATCGACTTTAACGTGGCGACGTTCTTTGGGGGAACTTCCCTACTGATCACTGTGGGCGTTTTGCTTGACACTCTCCGTCAGATGGAGTCTCACTTGTTTCTCCGTCAGTACGATGGCTTTCTCAAGAAGGGCCGCATGAAGGGGCGCTTCTAGCTTTTTCCTGTTCTTTGCAAGTTTCCTGGGATGCCCGATGAAGCATCCGTAGCAAGCATGGCGAGGCCAGTTCCAAAGACGGCATCTGAGATTGACTCGATGCGGCGGGCGGGGCGGGCGGCAATGTCCGTGCTGCGCCAGGCGGCTGGTGCCGTTCGGCCAGGAGTTACGACTGGTGAAATTGATCGTCTCATCGGCGAGTGGACCAAGTCATTGGGTGCCAAGAGCGCCTTCCTCGGCTATCGAGGGTTTCCGTGCCATGCATGCATCTCCGTCAACGAGGAGGTTATCCATGGAATAGGGGGGCCTCGGATGCTGAGGTTCGGCGACCTCGTTAAATTGGACGTTGGCGTGCGATTGGCGGGATTTGTGGGTGACGTTGCCATGACCGTGGCCTGCGGCGGATGCGGCCCCGATGAGCAAAGGCTCCTCGACGCCACATCCAAGGCACTTCGGGAGGGCATCCGCCAGGTCCGGGCTGGCGCTAGTACTGCCGACATCGGGCTTGCGGTACAGACGGTCGTTGAGGGTGCCGGCCTCGGCGTTATCCGCGATTTCTGTGGGCATGGGGTTGGCCGGTCCGTGCACGAGGAGCCTCAGGTGCCGAACTATGCCGACGCATCTTCGTCGGTCCGGCTCAAGGCTGGGGTGACAATTGCGATTGAACCCATGGTGGCTATGGGTTCAGGCTCTGTGAGGGTTCTGGACGACGGTTGGACGGTTGTAACAAGGGACAAGAGGCTAGCAGCCCATTTCGAGCACACGGTGCTTGTCATGGATGGCGGCCATGAGATTTTGACGGATGATGGATTGGCGCCGCTTTATTGAGCGGCTTGAACGGAGAAAATTAAGCAAGATGAAAGTTAGAGCGTCGGTGAAGAAGCTTTGTGAGAACTGCAAGATGGTTAGGCGAAAGGGCGTGATCCGGGTGATCTGCTCGAACGCCCGCCACAAGCAGCGTCAAGGATAATAAGGAAAGCCATGCCTAGAATTTTGGGTGTTGACATCCCTGGGGACAAGCGTGTGGACATAGCGCTTCGATACATCTACGGGATTGGTCCTGTGAACGCGCTGGAGGTTCTTTCTAGAGCCAACATCGATCCCTCCATCCGCGCGAAGAGTCTTTCCGAGGCGCAGTTGTCCCAAATTGTGAACGCGATCCAAGAGGGTCGGTACGTGATCGAGGGTGACCTTCGCCGCGAGATCGGGATGAACCTGAAGCGTTTGCAAGCAATCAAGTCGTACCGCGGGATCCGGCACCTTCGCAGCCTGCCCGTGCGCGGTCAGCGGACGCAGACCAATGCCCGGACGCGGAAGGGCCCGCGCAAGACGGTTGGCGTCCAGCGCAACCCCAACGCCAAGGCTGGGACTCACTAACCTCAAAAGCACATTTCCATGGCAGACGAAACGAAGCCCACTGTTCCGGAGCCTCCTCGTGAGGCGACACCGCCCACCGAGAAGCCCGCAAAGGGTAGGAAGCAAGCTGAGGCCGCAGGAGCGGCCATTCCTGCGGCGGGATCCGATGCGGCACCCGCCGCCGCGCCAGCCCCGGCGGCTGCACCAACTGCGGCGGAGTTGCTGGGCGACGATACGAAGTCACAGAAGATCATTCGCGCCAAGGGGGCGAAGAACATTGCTGTGGGTGTCGCCAACATCCTGGCAACTTTCAACAACACCCAGGTGACGATCACGGACATGCAGGGTAACGCGATTGGGTGGAGCACCTCCGGGCGCGTTGGTTTCAAGGGGTCGCGCAAGAGCACGGCCTACGCCGCCCAGCAGGCCGCGCAGGATGCGGCCCGGCAGGCCATGTCGCATGGAATGCGGGAGGTGGAGGTTCGGGTGTGTGGACCTGGGTCGGGCCGCGAGGCGGCGGTTCGTGCCCTTCAGAACATTGGCTTGGAGATTTCCGCCATCAAGGACACCACTCCAATCCCGCATAATGGTTGCCGTCCTCGCAAGAAGCGGCGCGTCTAGCACAATTGATTTTTCCATACCATGGCACGTTACACTGGCCCTCGTGTTCGCATCAGCCGCAGGCTCGGAGTTCCCATCTTCGGGGCTTCCAAGTATTTGGAGCGGCGCCCTCATCCTCCTGGTGTCCACGGACCCAAGTCCCGCCGCAAGAACAGCGACTACGCGGTAGGCTTGCTGGAGAAGCAGAAGCTCCGTTATTTCTATGGTCTGCAGGAGCGTCAGTTTCGCAACGTCTATGAGCGTGCCTTGCGCATGCGCGGCGTGACGGGCGAGAAGATGCTGCAGATTTTGGAGACACGGCTTGACAATGTTGTTTACCAAGCCGGTTTGGGGTTGACCCGTCCTGGGGCCCGGCAGTTCATCTCCCATGGCCATGTGAGGGTGAACGGGCGCAAGGTCAACATCCCGTCCTTCGCCGTGAAGGTTGGCGACATCATAGAGGTGAAGGATCATAAGACATCCAAGTCCGCCGCGCAGAAGAGCCTCGAGGGTTCGACGGCGCGCGTGGTTCCTGATTGGGTTGAGGTGGATCGCGAGAACCTGCGTGCGCGTCTGCTTCGCATTCCGGTTCGCGACGAGATCAACCCGATCGCCAATGAGCAGGCCGTCGTTGAGTTTTACTCCCGCTAATCCACAACACGCCCGGCGGCGAGCCGCTGGGCATGCAATTATATGGGCAGGGTCCGGCGGACGGGAGCGCCGGGTCTTGTCAGTTTGAAATTGCAAGGAAGAGAAATATGCCAGTTCGTCTAGGTCGGTTTGAGTTGCCCAAGCGGTTGGTCAAGGATGAGTCATCCTCGACGGAGATGTATGCGCGGTTTGTGGCGGAGCCTTTTGAGACGGGCTACGGCCACACGATCGGCAACTCGCTGAGGCGGGTCCTGTTGTCCTCGCTGGAGGGGGCTTCGATCACGTCGATCAAGATCGACGGCGCGATGCATGAGTTCACGGCGATCGACGGCATCGTGGAGGATGTTACGGACATCGTGCTCAATCTGAAGCGCGTGAAGTTCAAGGCGCATTCTAGGGAGCCGCAAACACTGTTGCTCTCGGTGAACAAGGAGGGCGCGGTGACGGCCTCCGACATTCAGTTAAACCAAAACTTGGAGTTGGTGAACCCAGGGCAACACATCTGCACGCTCGATCGGAAGAAGAAGTTTGAGGTTGAGATGGAGGTGAAGGTGGGACGTGGCTTTTGTCCTGGGGACGAGAACAAGAAGCCGGACCAGGCGATTGGGGTCATTGCGATTGACTCATTGTTTTCGCCCGTGACCCGAGTTCGTTACGCCGTCGAGGCGGCACGGGTTGGGCAACGTACGGACTACGACAAGTTGATCATCGAGATTTGGACGGATGGGCGGCTGTCGCCTGATGATGCGTTGACCCAGGCCTCGGCAATTCTTCAGCATCACTTGGACGTGTTCGTTGGCTACGACAAGAACGCGGTTGAGTTCGAGGAGGAGGCGAAGCCGCAGGACGACGAGAAGGCGAAGTTGCGCAAGCTGCTGAACATGTCGGTCAACGAGATCGAGTTGAGCGTGCGCGCGGCGAACTGCCTGAACAATGCCAACATCACGACGGTGGGGCAGTTGGCGATGAAGTCGGAGCAGGAGATGCTCAAGTACCGCAACTTCGGGAAGAAGTCTTTGAACGAGATCAAGGAGAAGCTGGCTGCCTTGAACTTGGCCCTTGGGATGACGTTCGAGCAAGGTTTGCTCGAGCCGCAGCCCGAGCCTGCCGGCAACCTCTAATCCCCTTCAATCCATGCGTCACCTTAAGCGCAACACGAAATTCGGGCGGAACAGCGAGCACCGCAACGCGATGCTCACCAACCTAGCCGCTAGCATCATCAAGCATCGGCGTGTCACGACGACGGTCACGAAGGCCAAGGTCGTCCGTCAGGTCGTTGAGAAGCTGATCACTTTGGGGCGCCATGCGATCGGTGCATCGCCTGAGCGCAACGTTCATCTCCGTAGGTTGGCTGCGGGCCGCCTTCGGCAGCAGCCTCGGACGCTGTTTCGGGGCACTCCGAAGACTCGCGGCAAGGTTCTGCGCGAGGCGTGGCGCGAGAAGAACGACCTTGTTCACATCTTGTTCGACAAGATTGCTCCTCAGTTCAAGGAGCGTGCTGGTGGGTATACCCGGATCGTGAAGCTTGGACAGCGTCAGGGTGACTCGGCCCAGCTGGCCATCATTGAGTTGGTCGAGGGCACCGGGGGTGTTGCGGAAGTGACGGGGGGCGACGTGGCCCACGACACGGCCGGTGCTCCGACTCAGGGCTAGAGCTGGTGCCTTGCCGAGGGCTGGCGACATGCCTCTGTCACAAGGCTAGTGCATCCTCCCGCTGAGGCGGGGGGGTGCTTTTTTATTGCAAGCCAGCTCCACAGGCCTTTTGAGGGCCCGGCTGCCCTGCTGGAAGGGGAAGGCTGGATGGTTGGGCTAGTGCGATGTGACGCGTGCTCACAGCACGGGGCTGAGCATTCCGATGCGATGGAATCGTTGGGTGATTTTGGCCCAACTGCCGCGGCTTGGGTTGGTTCCAGCCGTCCTAGGGTGCGGTGTGTTGTGAGGCAGCACGCAGGAGTTCCTGAGCGTGGAGGGTGGCGGCGGAGCCGCCTCCGAGCATGCGGCCCAGTTCCCGTGCCCTGGCGACTTCATCCAGTATGTGGATCCTTGATTCGGTGCGGCCGTCGCGGACGTCCTTGGCAACCAGGTAGTGTGCTTGCGCCATGGCAGCGACGGGCGCTAGGTGGGAGATGCAAAGGACTTGGTGATTCTTGGCAATACGCCTGAGATTGCGGCCTACAGAGTGGGCGGTCTCGCCGCCGACATTGGAGTCCACCTCATCAAAGACGAGAACCGGCACGGAGTCCTCCTGTGCCAGGACGGTCTTGAGGGCGAGCATGACCCGGGCGAGTTCTCCACTGGATGCGATGGCACGGAGTGGCCGCGGTGGCTCGCCCGGGTTTGGGGCGAAGAGGAAGTCGCAGTGGTCCAATCCGGTTATCGCGGCATTGGAGGGCGAGTCATGGCCCGGTGCAGGTTCAAGAGAGGCTTGGAATCCGGACTGTCGAAAGCCGAGGGCGGCCAGTTCCTTGATGGTGGCCGTGGCGAGGCGTGGTGCGACGGCGTGGCGCTGGGCGCGGAGTTGGGCACCGATCTCGGCAATCTTGGATTCAACGGTTGCCAGATCTGATTGCAGGGTGGATGCGGATTCCTCCCTGGAATCGAGTTGGAGCAATTCTTCCTTGGCCTTGGCGGCGAAGGCGAGGATGGCCTCGGCGGTGTTGCCGTACTTGCGTCGCAGGGACTGAACCAGGTGGAGTCGTTCGGTGAGAGCGGCGAGGTGCTCGGGATCTACTTCCACGGTGTGGGCGTAGCGGCCCACGGCATGTTCGAGATCACGGAGGAGGGTGCAGGCCTGGGCGTGGGTTTCGACGGCGTGGGCGGCGGAAGGGTCTAGTCGAGCGATTTCCTGGAGGGATCGCCCGATGGCTTCGAGGCGTTGGGTGACGGGATCATCATCTTCTGCGAGGGCATGGAGGATGGATTGAGTGAGTTCGATGAGGCGAGCGGAGTTGTTGGCCTTGGAGAACTCCGCGGACAGCGATTCCTCCTCTCCTTCGTGAAGGCCGGCGGCCTCGATTTCGCGCACCTGGTATTGGAGGAGGTCACGTTGTCTTTCGGCGGCTGCCGTATCGCCCAGGAGTTCGTGCAGGCGGCGTCGGAGGTTGTCGCGTTGGCGGACGGCGTCAGCGAAGGATTCGCGCAAGGGCAACAGGCCCCCGAATGCGTCGAGGATGTCGAGTTGGCGTGCGGGTTGGAGGAGTGATTGATGGTCGTGCGGGCCGTGGAGGTCCACGAGGCATTGGCCGATGCATGCGAGGGTGGCCAAGGTGGTGGGCGATCCGTTGATGAATTGACGGTTGACACCCGACAACGAGATGGAGCGGCGGATGACGAGCGCCCCGGCCTCGCATGGTTCGATGCCCGCCGAGGCGAGGATGGCGTCCACGGCGGCCTGGCAACGCGACGCGTTGAAGACAGCCTCGACCGCGCAGAGGTCGGCGCCTGACCTGATCGCGGTCCGGTCGGCACGTTGGCCGATGGCGAGTTGTATGGCGCCGAGGATGACAGACTTGCCTGCGCCCGTCTCGCCGGTGACGACATTGAGGCCCGGGTGGAGCTCCAGCGTCAGGTCTGGGACCAGCGCGAGGTTACGGATGCGAAGAGTAGCAAGCATGGACCTAGGCGGAGGTTGCCGTTGGTTGGTGTTGTCGGCAACGCCGCGGATGGGTTTGGGATGGCCGCCCATCGGCGGGGCGGGTGGCACCTTGGTGGTGATTTTGATGGTTTGACAGGTGACGCGACGCCGCACCCAATCGCGTTCGATGAGTGAATTACAGGGTCAAGTGGCGGTGGTGACGGGTGCGGGGCGGGGAATTGGCCGGGCCGTGGCGTTGCGGTTGGCGGCGGCTGGTGCGGACGTTGCGTGCGTGTCGCGCACGGCGGGCAATGCGGAGAAGGTGGC
>CAIRNV010000348.1 GCA_903880005.1 uncultured Verrucomicrobiota bacterium
ATGCGCCCAGGGCACACGACGTGCTTGAATCCGTGTGATCCGTGTCATCCGTGGTTCCTGGCCCTTTGCCGCTTTCGGCCGGCTTCCAGGCCCACGAGCCGCCGCCTGCGCCCCGCCCCAACCTCGCCCGGCGGGTGAGATTGGAATGGGCCGTTCAGGGTGGTAGGCTAGGTGCCCTCACCCGGCGGAAACGTGGCAGAGCCGTCTCGGATCTGGCTGGATTACGTCCAGCGGCAGGATGCCGCTGCCACTCTATCCCAGCGATGCTCGGAGTGCGGCATCCTGGCCAGCGCGTGAGGCCACGCGGCCTACAGCATGGGCCAAGCCTTTGGCTCCACCTGAGGGTCTGACTGATCCCCACACCCACCGCCGTTTTTAGGATAAATCAGCCGGAAATTTGTCCGATGATTGGGGACCACTTCAGTGTGTCGCGCCGTTGGCGCTCCCGGGTCATGGCAGGCATCGCAGGCTTGGGGCCTTCGCGTGGGTCGGTTGGTGGGAGGCATCGGGGTCGCATCCAAGCATGTGACAAAAGGCATCACGATCATGGCTCGGCGGCTGCGTGCCTTGGTTTTGGACGTGCGGGTGGCATGTCGTCCCGGCCTTGGCCTTGCCCCGGGGCGACGCGGGGTTTCTGGGTATCTGCTGACCAGGCGAGGGACTCCATCCGTCCTGCCTTGGGGGGGGAATCTGTGGGATCTGGGGGGCCGGGGGGTGAGGAAGCAAGCTCACTGGCCGCTTGGGGCGACGACGATTCTCGGGTACAAGGTGATGAAGATGTACCGGGTGTGATGGACAGCGAGGGGTTGGAGGGATGAACACGATGGAACGCAAGCTGGCAAAGCCGCCGATCGTGGAGGTGGTGTTGGACCTCGACTGCGACCTGCGGCCGGGGTTGGACCTTGGCGGTCTTGAACAGCGCGGGCGTGATGTCTTCTGTGATCTTTATCCCGAGGTGCGACTTGTGTATTGGGATGAGCACCGGATCGAAGGCTCGCTGGAGGGTCCGCCAAGGGTTTCAACGGCGAGGCGCGGCTTGCAGGCGTTGCAGTTCTTTCAGCAAGACGGACGACAAATCGTCCAGGTGCGCCATCAAGGGTATTCCTTCAATCGGTTGCCCCCGTATGAGGGGCTGGACCGGCATCTTCCGGAGATCCAGCGGACGTGGGAATTATACCGGGGGTTCGTCTTGCCGTTGCAGGTACAACTCGTCCGATTGCGGACGATCAATCGGATCCTCTTGCCTGTCACCGACGGGCGGGTGTCGCTGGGAGATTATCTGAAGTTGGCACCCGATCTTTCGGTGGTTCATCCGATGAACGTGGGCGTCTTCGCGACCCATGCCACGGGGGTGGAACCTGGAACGGGCAACGAGGTGAACCTGACGTTGACGACGCAACCCATGGAGGGGGCGCGCCTTCCCGTGATTCTCGACATCGGGGTTGCTGCATCGGTCAGGCTGGAGACACCCGACTGGGAAGGCATCGTGCGGAGGGTGCAATCGCTTCGGTTGTTGAAGAACCGGTTGTTCGCCAATAGCGTGACGGACAGATGCCTGAGCCTGTTTCAATGATGGGGGTGGTGGCGGGGATGGTGGCGCTATCGTCCCTTGCGAGGGGCGGAAGTGCCGTCTCCTGGGAGGCGACGCTCTCCAGGCGGGCATTCGACGGCGTGATGAGGGCGACGGAATCGTCGCATGCGCTTTTTGGGAGGAAGGCGGCTGCCCTTGCGGCGCTGCATGCGGTGGGCCGGGAATGCTCCGTCGAGGGATGGGATGGCGATGGCGCCGTTGGGGTCAGTCCGCTGGCTCTTCAACGTGCGGCGGACGTCATTCGGGCCATGCCGGACGGCTTGGTGTTGCCCGAGTTTGCGGCGGAGCCGGACGGGGCAGTGTCGCTCGAATGGGCGGTGGCCCGGCATCGGCGCTTCATGATGAGCGTGGGCGAGGGGGACCGGATTGCTTTCGCGTGGGTGGATGGAACCGATCGGGGCCATGGGGTGGCTCGGTTCGATGGATTCACGATTCCCTCCCGCGTCCTGGGATCTCTGGAATCCATTGTTTTGCATGACGGCGCTACCTTCCGGTCTGCCTGAGCGGGTGGCGGATGACGAGGAACTTTCGCGGTTCCTGACCCAGAGCAATCAGTATGGCGCGATGGGTGCCAAGGCGGCCTCGTTCCTTCCCAATCCGAAGCCTCGGAACACGTCGGTCTTCCGGGGAACAGATTTCGCGGTATTGCGCCGCACGTTCGAGGCATCTCGAACCGACGGACGCACGGCCAAGGCCGTGGCGGTGATCGTTGCGCGTGCGGTGCGAGCAGTGGGACTAGAGGTGATGGCGGTGGAGCCTCCGCCAGCCCATGCCAACGTCGAGGGCTGGCCATGGAGCGATGTGGACCCTGATCTCCAAAAGGCGCGGCAACTGGAGTTGGCCGGAAGACTGGCTGGAGATTCACGTTTGGTTCGGCTGTGAACAGGTGGGCAAAGGGGGCACATCCAAAGCATGGGCAAAGTGAGTTGAATGAATTGGGTTCCGCCGGGGAACCCTCACTCCCGCCGCTGAATCGTGGGGCGTGATTGCGTCCCACGAAGACAAGAGCCCTGAAGGGGCGTCGCCTCATTCGGAATGTCTCCCTAAACCATGGTTTATCCTAGAAACGGCAGTTGAAGGGGGCTTCAAGACAAGGAAATGGCCGTCCCATCAAGGCGAGGAGGCCCATTGGGATGAATTCCAGACCTCACCCTGCATGTGAGGTTGGGGTGGGGCGCAGGCGGCCGCTCGTGGGCATGGAAGCCGGCCGAAAGCGGCAAAGGGCCAAGAACCACGGATGACACGGATGACACGGATTCAAGCACGTCGTGTGCCCTGGGCGCATTCGCCATGGATGAGACCTCCTGGCTTGGACCTATCCGTGTCATCTGTGTCATCCGTGGTTTTCCGGCAGAAGCCCTGATCCACCGGCCAAGTGAAAGTGGAAGCGGCTTCCATCCGCATGCCCAGCATGCACCCAGCGGCAGGATGCCGCTGCCACTCTGCCCCAGAGACGCTCGGAGGTGCGGCATCCTGGCCGCCGCGTGAGGGCACGCGGCCTACAGCATGGGCCAAGCTGTTGGCTCCACGGGGGGGTGGCTGATCCCCGCCCCAACTGCCGTTTTTAGGCTGAATCGTCCCGGATGAGCGAGGCATGCGCCGCGGCGACCAGCGCGCGGTGGCTTCAACGGGCGGCGTCCGCCCCCGAGACGAACTCCTTCGCCTTGCGGACGAACTCGTCGGGTTGGCGTGCGAACTCCTGGCTGTCGGTCTCGATGGCGAGGCGGCCGGTGTAGCCTTGGGCGCGCAGGACCTTGAACAGGCCGGCGTAGTTCGCGTCGCCCTGCCCCACGTGCGTGTCATTCGCCACGTCGTCGCCCTTGGCCGTCTTCTGCACCTTCTTGTCCTTGAGGTGGATGTCGAAGACGCGGCCCTTGTAGTCGGTGAAGACCTGCGCTGCGTCGAAGTTGCCGCTGGTGATCCAACCGACGTCGAGGCAAACGCCCAGGCGGGCGTCGCGATGGCCGATGACCTGGCGGACGATGGCGGGGTTGCCGTAGAGGGACTTGATGCCGTGGTTGTGGACGGCGACGCGGATGTCGTACTCCTTGGCGAGTTCCTCGAGGTTGTCCCAGATGCGGAAGTCACCGGGCTCGACCACGACGAGCTTCATGCCCATGAACCGCGCGAACTCAAACAATGCGCGGTTTTCCTCCTTGTTCATGGACGTGCCGGCCACGCCATACGTGTAGGCCCGCAGGCCGGCCGCCTCGAGGCGCGCCTTCTTCGTGGCCCACTGCTCCTTGGATTCCTTCTTGTAGTCGAGGTGGTTGGGGATGAGCTGCAAGTCCTTGATCCCATGCCGCTGCGCGAACTCCACGACCTGGTCGAAGTTCAGGTTGCGGAGCGTCCAGGTTTGGATCGCCACCTGGTCGGCGAGGCCCGCCGCACGCAACGTCAACG
This sequence comes from uncultured Verrucomicrobiota bacterium, assembly GCA_903880005.1. Lineage (GTDB taxonomy): Bacteria > Verrucomicrobiota > Verrucomicrobiia > Limisphaerales > UBA9464 > UBA6176. Next base: position 3,995 of record CAIRNV010000348.1, read on the forward strand.
CCGCACCCACGCACAAGGTCGCCATGGCACGGCCCATCCACCTTCCAAGGAATCGGGAAATCATGGGCCGATGCTGAAGGGAATGCCGACGGACGGGAAGGGGCGAATCACGGCCTCCCTCCACGGCCGTGCATCCCGAAGTTGTCGGCGGGATCCGGGACGGGCAGCGGAGATCGGACCGGTCCCGCAGGGCGGGAGCATGGAGTGGCGGCCGGGGACGGCCGCGCTCCCAGGGTTGAGCCCACACGACGTCCTCGGGACCACCCACAACCTCGGGATGCACGGCCTCCACGGCGCGGGCCGCCACGACG
>CAIRNV010000349.1 GCA_903880005.1 uncultured Verrucomicrobiota bacterium
CGCTGCCACTCTGCCCTAGAGACGCGCGGGGGTGCGGCATCCTTGCCGCCGCGTGAGGGCACGCGGCCCACAGCATGGGCCAAGCCTTTGGCTCCACCTGAGGGTTTGACGGATCCCCACACCCACTGCCGTTTTTGGGTTGAATCGACCCGGCTCAGGCGCCGCTGCGAAGGGAGGCGAGGTAGGCGATCAAGTCGGCGAACGCCTCGGGCGTCAGTCCCGTGCCAAGGCCCTCGGGCATGAGGGAGCGCCCAGTGGCCTCGCGCTGGCGCACACGATGCTTCGGGATGCGAATGGGATCGCCGGCGGCGGGTTGGACGATGATCTCGGCCGGGGTCTCCGATCGGACCATGCCGGCGACGGATTCGCCGTCGTCCAGCTCGATGAGGGCGACGTCGTAGCCTTCGCGCACGGCCTTGTTGGGCCACAGGATGGCCTCCGCCAACCCACCGGGATCCAGTTGGGTTCCAATGCCGCTCAGGTCGGGGCCGATCCCGCCGCCGTCGCCTTGGACGCGATGGCAGGCGAGGCACGCCAGGCCGGCCGGGTCGCGGAACAATGCGCGGCCACGTTGGACGTCGCCGGGTTGTTGCAGGGCGGCCTTCACGAGTGCGGCGGGGTCGGGTTGCGGGGCGGGCCGTTGCATGAGCCCGGCCGCGATGGCCGGGCCATGGCCCCGGAAGATGCGTTGCAGTTCGCCGACGATCTCCGGCGTGCATGAGTCGAGCCTGGAGGCGAGCAGCGGCCAGGCATCGTCGCGAACGGCGGCGAGGGATTGGCGGGCGGACGCGCGGGCCTGGGCGTCGCGGGACGCCAGGGCTTCCAGGTAGATGTCGAAGGCCTCCGGGACGGGAATGGCGAGGAGGGCCTCGCGCGCGGGTCGGCGCGTCGCGGGTTGATGAGCCAGGCGCAGCAACGCGGGCGCGGCGGCCTTCCATCGGCCCCCGCGGGCGGCGGCGATGGCGGCGGCCTGGACGTCTGGGTCGGGGGCATCGATGGCCGCCACGATGGCGGGAATGGCGTTGGTGACGCGCGCCTCGGCGAGCAACGCGATGGCCTGCGGGATTCTTGGATCGCCGGCCGTTCCGGGGAGGAGCGAAAGCAAGGCGTCCACGACCCGTGGCCCCGGCACGGAGCGAGCAAGCGCGATCGTCTCGGGCGCGATGGCGGCCCGGGGGCTGGACGCGCGGAGGAGTTGGGAAATGGCGTCGTCGGCGCTGGCCGGACGCATTTGGGCGAGGGAGCGGAGGAGGTTGGTGCGGACGGCTGGGGCGGCCTCGCCGGCGAGGCGTTCCAAAAGGAGCGGCGCGCCGTCGGCGGCAGGGAGGTCGCCGAGGACGTCGGCGGCCACGGCGCGGAGGGCAGGGGATGGATCGGAGGCGGCGGCGTGGAGGGCGCGAAGGACATCGGCGGTGCCGGTCCAAGGGACGGTCCGGGCCGGGGGCGGGAGGCGGAAGGGGTGATAGGCCCACCATTCTCCATTCCATGGGGGCGGTTGGTGATGGAGGGCGGCGAGGGATCGCAGGGCGGCGCCGCGGACGGGTTCGCCTTGGGCGTCGTCGGCGACGACGGCCGACAAGGCACGCACGAGGGCGGGGGAGAAGGCGTCGCGGAAGGCATGGACGACCTGTTCCCGGACGCGGGGGATGGCATGGGCCAATGCGGCGGCCATGGACGGCCAAGCCTCGGGGTGGCGAAGGCCGACTTGGTTCAGGGCGCGGAAGACGGCATGGCGGACGAACAGGTCGTCGGTGTCGAGCGCGAGGATCAGGTCGGGAACCGACGCGGGGTCGCCGACGCGCCCGAGGGCGATGGCGGCTTGGAGGCGGACGGCGGGGGGCGTGGGACGCCGCAGGATGTCGAGCGAGGCGACGCGGGCCTCGGGATGGAGGCGTTGGCCGAGGAGGCGAAGGGCTTGCCGTGCGAGGGCGGCGTTGGTGGAACGGGCGGCCGCGAGGACGTGGGGCAGGGCGGGGCGGGCTTCGTCGATGGCGTCGAGGGCCCACAGGGCATGGATGCGGGGTTGGGCGGGGAGGCGAGGGTTGCCGAGGACGGCGAGCAGTGGTGGAACGGCGTTGGAACCTTGGCGCGCGAGGAGGCGCTGGGCGGAGAGGCGGACGGCATGGACGGGGTGGCCGAGGGCCTCGGTCAGTTCGGGGATGGGGGTGGAGACGGGTTGCCCGATGCCATGGGCGACATGCCAGGCGGGAAGGGGTTGGGTGGGTTGCGGAGGGTCGCGTTCGAGCTTCCAGAGCCTTCCGGCGACGGCTTGCTCCTTGTTGTCCCGGTGTTGCCAATCGCAGACGTAGAGGGAGGCGTTGTCGTCGGAGAACGCGATGCCCACGGGGCGGAAGTCGGGCGGGGATTCGAGGAAAAGGTTCTCGTCGTGGGCGGCGCGGAAGGAGGCGCCGTCGGGTTGGAGGACCACGCGTCGGATGTTGCGCTGGCCGAAGTCGGCGAGGAAGAGGTTGCCGTGGTGGTCGGGCGGGAGGGCATCGCCGAGGGCGGCCGTGACGCCGGTGGCGGCACCGGCCCCGTAATCGGCAAGCATCCAGAGGGTGTAGGGACGCCTTGGGATGAAGTCGAAGGGGTACCCGTAGAAGCCGCCGTCGATCATGTGCGTGAGGCGGCCCATCCACTGGTGCTCGTCGGTGTTGTCGTAGGTGAACCAGTCGTCCTCGGCGGTGCCGGCGATGTCGAGGATGTTGCGAACGCCGGTGGAATGGATGGCGAGGCCCGAGCCATCGGGGCGGATGCGAACGACGCCGCCC
>CAIRNV010000350.1 GCA_903880005.1 uncultured Verrucomicrobiota bacterium
TCCAGCCGCCGCGCGCGCAGGTCCGGTTGGTTGGCGCGATAGGCCCCGAACGACTCGATGCGCAGCGGCTCGTATTGGTTGAGGATTTCCGGCGTCCCGGGCGTGGGCCTGTCCAGGATCGTTCTAGGGATGAAGACGGCCGACGGAAGCTCGCGGGTCCCGTCGTCCATCGCCGACCAGTCGCGCGATCCGCCGGGCGACGAGAGGAACTGGTCGTTCCCGGTGGAGAGCGTGTTGTAGCCCATGCCGGCCGAGACCGTCGTGAAGGCGCGGGCCGGGAAGGACTTGGTGACGATGTTGACGGCGCCGCCCGCGAATCCACCCTGGAGGTCGGGCGTGAACGTCTTGCTCACCACCACGCGGTCGATCATCGCGGACGGGATCAGGTCGAGCTGGGCGGCCCTGCGGCGAGGGTCCGCCGAGGGGAGATCCGCGCCGTTGAGCGTGGATACGTTGTAGCGGTCGCTGAGGCCCCGGACGACGACCTGCTTGTTCTCGGTGGTGACGACGCCGGTGACCTTGGTCACGACGGCGGCCGCGTCCCCGGTGCCGGTGCGGGCGATTTGCTCGGAGGAGACGGCCTCCTGGGCCGTCGCGGCGTTCTTCCGCTCCTCCAGGACGGACTCGATCGTGGAGGGCTTGGTCTTCGCCTCGGAGAACGCGGAGTTGGCGGCGGGGGGCGGGACCACGCTGGTCTTGGATGGCGCGGTGCCCGTGCCGGAGGCGGATCCGGGCTTCCCTTGGATGGGACTGACGGGCTTGGAGCCTGGGGGGCGCGCCTGCGCGGAGATGCCTCCGCCGCCCCGCGCTGCCGGCGCGTCGGGGTTGCCGGTGTTGGCGGTCAGCGGGACGTTGGCCGGCGGATTGTTGGCCTGCGTCGGCGGGGCCTCCGTGACCTCGTTGATCTGGGCCGGGGGCTTCGGGACGTCCTCGGGCGGCTTTGGCTTGGGCTTCTTCTTCTCCTCGGGCGGCTTGATGCCCGTGATCTTGTAGATCTGGGGCGGAATCAGGCCCGCGCGGTGTGCGAAGTAGAAGATCGCGCCGATGGCGGCCACGTGCACCACGACGGAGATGGCGAGGCTGGTACGGGCCTGGGCCTTGGACCGGGTCCTGGGCATGCGTGGAAGGGCTGGTTGGAGGAGGGGGCCCGGCTACTCGCCGCCGGCCGCCGTGTCGGTGGCCATGCCGATCTTGGCGACGTTGGCCCGGGTGAGGATGTCGAGCACGGCGACGACCTTCTGGTAGTTCACCTGCTCGTCGCCACGGACGACGACGGAGAGGTCAGGGTTGGACTTTCGGAACTCGATGAGCTTGCGCTCGAGCTCCTTGAGCGTGATCGGCTCGGCGTTGAAGTACACCTTGCCGTCGCTGTTGACCGAAACGTTGTTGATGTCCTGCTTGCTTTGGTTGGCAGGCGGCTGTTGCGAGGCGGACGGAAGGTTGATGTCGATGTCGTTGGTGGTGGGCGCGGTGGTGATGATGAAGATGACGAGCAGCACGAACGCAAGATCCAGCAACGGGGTGATGTTCAGCTCGTTGAGCGTGTGGTGGTGGGACGCGGAGTACTTCTTGCGGCCGCGTCGGCCGCCCCCCCCGGCGCTCATGCCGTGATCTTCTCCTTGGCGGCTTCCTCCGCGCGCATCGATCGCAGCGCATCCGCGATCTCGTCGGCCAGGGCGCGGTTGTCCACGTACTGGTGCTCCACGGAGGTGGTGATCTCGGAATTGAAGTTGTCCAGCTCCTGCGTGAGCTGCCGGATCGCGGTGATCATCAGGTTGTAGGCAAACATCGCCGGGATGGCGACGAAGAGGCCGACCACGGTGGCGATCAACGCGCCGGCCACGCCCGGGGCCATGGCCGTCAGGCTTGCCGACGCCGCCTTGGCAATGCCCGAGAAGGTTTCCATGACGCCCCAGACGGTGCCAAGCAACCCGATGAAGGGGCCACCCGCCACGGCCGTGGTCAGGATGATCATGCCCTTTTCCAACGACATGGACTCGGCCGAGACGCCGCGCTCCAGGGCCACCTGGACACTTGAGAAGGATTCCTGGCTGATGCGGGTCTCGCCCTTCGCGCGCACTGGGTTGTTCTTGAGGTGGTATTCGAGTTCCTCCATCCCCGTCGCGTACACCTCGTAGGCGGGCGACCCGGCGAATTCCTTCCCGGAACGCAGGAGCTCGAGCGGGTCCTTCGTCGCGCGATACGCCTGGTAGAACTTCTTTGACATGCCCTTCGCCTTCATCAGCTGGATGCCCTTGGTGATGATGACGGTCCAACTGATCATCGACACGATGACGAGGGCCGAGATGGTGATCTTGCCCTCGATCGTGGCCTTCGCGAAGGCGAACGTCAGGGCGTTGGCAAGCATGGGCGTCATGGGTGGGTTCCCTTCAATGCAAGCTCACGGGGTGCCAGCGGGCTAGCGGCCGCCCGGAGCGTTCGTCGAAAGGAGCTGGGGCCCAAAATCAGCCTTTTCCCCGAACGCCTCCACCCGCCCGGCCACCACCTTCACCGCATATTCCTTCATGTCCCCGACGCCCTTGTTGAGCAGGTTGTAGGACAGGTACTCGACGGCTCCGTGGGCGGTGACGGCGTGCGGCGTGCCCAATGCCGAGACAACCTCCTCTCGCGTCATGCCGGGGCTGATGCGATTGAGGCGTGCCGATGAAGCTGCGCAGCCGGTGAGGAGCGCGACGGCCACCACGCCGGAAGAGAGGGAAAGACGAGCCGAACGATTCATGAGCGCCGATCTTGGGCGCGTCGAGTGTCGGGCTTTCGGCTGGTTCGTGACGATTCCGTCACGAAGGGGAGGGCTGGTTGCCGCAATGCGGCGAAATCATGGCGCCGCAAGGACATCCATGGCGCGGGATCGTTGCGACGGAGGAAAGCGATGGGGCTCCTCCGGCTGTTCCAGAACCAGCTTGTCCGGCGCGCCTGTCCACTCCGGTCGAACCCGCTCCACGATCCGGGCGACGCTTCGCCAACGGAAGTTCGAGTCGCCCTTCGGCGCGTTGATGTAGAGCGCCCGCGGCGCGATCGCCGACAGCACGTCGTCGA
>CAIRNV010000351.1 GCA_903880005.1 uncultured Verrucomicrobiota bacterium
CCTCCGGCCCGAGGGCCAGCGCACCTCGACCTCGACCGGCCGTGCGCCCCCGCCGGCGGCGAAAGCCCGGGCGGGGTCGTCGGAGGACAGGTAACGCCCCCCGGCGATGACCTCCTGGGACTGGTCGGGAAGGCCTGGAGCACGCACCACGATGCGGGCCCCGATGCCGCGGGAGTTGGCGCCGGAGCCCCGGAGGCGGACGAGGACGCGCGGGGCCTGGGCTTGGTTGCGGTAGAGGCCGGCCGGGCCGTTGAGTTCGTTGACGACGACGTCCAGGTCCCCGTCGCCATCGAGGTCCGCCGACGCCATGCCATGAGCCACGCCCACCTCGTGGAACCCCCATTCGCGGCCCACCTCGGTGAAGCGTGCCCCGCCCAGGTTGCGATAGAGCTGGCGGGGCGCGGTCAGGGCGGGCGTGGACTTGCGCATCGCGAGGTGATCGGCCGGCGTCATGCGTTGCGTCCGGCGCAGGGCTTGCAACGCAAGGCCTTGGTCCAGGTCCATGTCGTCGCGGCCATGCCCGGCCGTCACCAGGAGGTCCTCGAAGCCGTCCAGGTCCACGTCGAGGAACATGGGCGTCCACGACCACTCGGTTGCCGCGAGCCCGGCGAACCACGCCACCTCGGCGAAGGTTCCATCCGGACGCGCCCATTGCAGGGTGTTGCGCCCGACTTGGACGCGATGCATGGGCTGGCCGGGCGGCGTGGGCTCCATGCCCTTGTCCATGCGGGTCAGTCGCACCGCGTGGCTCCGGCTGAGCATGTCCAGGACGAAGACGTCGTCGCGCCCGTCGCGGTCGATGTCCGCGACATCGACGCCCATGGAGAACTTGGACGTGTTGCGGAACTCGCGCGGCGTCGCGGGACGGAACCGCCCCTTGCCATCATGGATCCAGATGCGATCGACGGAGTCGAAGTCGTTGCAGACGTAGAGGTCCGGCCGCCCGTCGCCGGTGAAGTCGCGAAACATGACGGACAAACCCCAGTCCTGCCGCGGGGCCGCGTCGGGCCTGCCCTCGGCGTCGAGGAAGACGCCGGCCTCGGGCCCGACCTGCACGAAGGAGCCCCGGCCGTCATTGCGATACAACGCGTCCTGCTCGCCGTGCTCCGCGATGCCGCCCGCGGGCGAGTAGGTGAAGCGTCCCTCCAAGTCGGGGTCCGTCGTGGGACGGCCGTTGACGGCGGTGATGGTGGGGATCCCGTTGACCGGGACGACCCGGAACTGGGTCTGCGGTTGGTCGCGCAGCGTGACCGTGCGGTAGTTGGCCACGTAGAGGTCCAGGAAGCCGTCGCCGTCGTAGTCCGCGAGGGCGAGGGACATCCCCCCCTTGCCGGGGTTGAGCAGGGCGGCCTTGGCGAAGCGACCCTTGCCATCATTGCGATGCAGGACGGTGCCTCCACCGACCGAGTTCACGATCAAGTCCAGGTCGCCGTCACCCTCCACGTCCACGAACGCGGCACCGGTCGCATCGAGGCCGGCCGCCGGCGAACCGCTGGACAGGGTGACGTCCTCAAAACGCCATCCGCCCAGGTTCCGGTACAACGCGCTACCGCCCCCAAGACCCGCCATGAACACGTCCGGTCGGCCGTCGCCGTCCATGTCGCCGAGGGCGACGCCGGATCCATTGAGGTAGATTTGGTTCGTGGTTTGGCGCTCCAACGAGAGGCGGTTCGAGAAGGTGATACCCGTCGCCGTGGGCTCCATCCGCGCGAAGCCAGGCTTGGGTGCGGTTCCCGCCGGGGCTTCCAGCGGCCGCTCGCGTCCCCACGGGCGCGCCCGCCATTCGCCCGCCGCCAGGTGCGACGCCCACCACCATGCGACGCATCCCACGAGACACGCCCAGGCCCGCAGCGACGCACGGCCACGGCACCCGCCCCAACCCTCGCCATGAGTCGCATCGTGGTGATCCATCGTGTCTCCTCGCGCGGCCCATGGTGCCGTGCCCGGCGAATGGAAGGAACGCCTGATTTGCCAACCCGCCGACGCCAAGCACGGCCGTTCAAGCCGTCACCGGGCCATCCCGCAGTAACCGGGTCTTGGGGCGAGGACGCGGCGCTTGCGGAGGAAGATCCAGCCAGCACGACCGATCCAACTGCATCGTTCCGGCTTAGAGTTTGCTTAGCCGGAACGATGCAGTTGGGAGGGAAGTGATTGCGCCGCAGATTCTTTCGCAAGACGAGGAGTGAGCGAGGCGCGGGCCGGTACCAGGCCCGTAACGAGCGAAGGACGAAGCTCTTGCGAAAGAAGATCAAGCAAGCACGACCG
>CAIRNV010000352.1 GCA_903880005.1 uncultured Verrucomicrobiota bacterium
CGGTCGTGCTTGCTCGATCTGCTTGCGCAAATCCTTCGTCGTTCGCTCGTTACGGGCCTGGCACTGGCCCGCGCCTCGCTCACTCCTCGGCTTGCGCAAGCATCTGCTTCGCAATCCCTTCCCTCCCAACTGAATCGTCCCGGCTAAGGGCTCGTCCGGGCTCCCATCATGCTCCCGTGTCCGCAAGGCGCCCCGCCCACACTGGGGCTCGCGGGGGAGTCAGCGGATTCATCCATGCGCTCCTGATGAGCGCGGCGTGGTCCAGGACGTTGCGCAGGGCAGCCTGGGCGTTGGTCGGGTCGATGGGCTTGGCGTGGGCCCCGTGCCAAGGGGCCGACGCGGCCATGCGGGCGGCATTGACGGTGTTGCGCGACGAATGCGCGAGCTGCCATGGCGCAACGAAGCAAAAGGCGGGGCTGTCCTTTGCGTCGCAGGAGTCCTTGATGAAGGGAAGCGAGGACGGCGCCGTGGTGATCCCGGGTGATCCTGGCCGGAGCAAGTTGTGGACGGTGTTGCAACCCAAGTCGGAGAACCACATGCCCCCGAAGCGGCAGCTCAGCGGGGCGCAAATCCGGGCGGTGCGGGACTGGATCAAGGCGGGGGCCCGCTGGGACGACGCGGTGATGGAGGGCGAGCCCGAGGTGACGCCCGTGAAGCTCCAGCCGCTGCCCAAGGGGTATCGGCCGGCCCGAGCGGTAGCGTGGTCGCCCGATGGAGGCCGACTGGCGGCGGGGAGAGGAAGCAGCCTGGCCTTGTATCGCGTCGAGGGCACGAACCTCGTGCAGGTCGCGGAGGTGGAGGCGCACGTGGACGGGGTCGAGGCCTTGGCCTGGACGGCGGACGGCCGTTTCGTCGCGACGGGAGGCTTCCAACGTGTTCGCACCTGGACGGGCGACGGGTTGATGCCGGTGATGGACCAGACCGCGGGCGTGGCGGGGCGTGTGACGGCGCTGGCCTTCGGTCCGGCTGGCGACGTCTTGGCCGTGGGGGACGCGGCACCGGCACGGGCGGGACATGTTCGCCTGCTGGCGGGCGCGACGACGGGCCAGGGGCGTTGGCAGGGATCGTGGCGTGCGCATGGGGACGCGGTGCTGGACCTTGAGTTCAGCCGGGATGGACGACGATTGACGACGGCGGGCGGCGACCACCTGGTGCGCGTGTGGGATGCGGCCACGCGGAAGGAATTGGCGACGCTGGAGGGGCATGCGGCGCAGGTGCTGGGGGTGGCGTTCAACACCAATGCCACGTTGGTCGTCAGCGGCGGCGCGGATCGTGCCCTGAAGGTCTGGGACATCGCGACGAAGGAGAAGGTGATCTCGTTGGGTGGGGCGACCTCCTCCCACAACGCCGTGGCCTGGTGCGGGGCGGACGCGTCGATCTACACGGTGACGGATGCCGGGGCATTGGTTCGTTACAACAACCTGAAGACCCACACGGGCGAGCAGAGCTCGGCGACGGGCGACGAGAAGGTGTTGGCGACCCTGCCGGACTCGGTGGGGGCGTTGTCGGTTTCGGGCGACGGACGACGGATCGCGTTGGCGTGCCACGACGGGACGGTGCAGTGGCGGGATGGCGAGGGGCGGTTGGTGGCGCGAGTCGATGCGCCGGGCGTGGGGGCTGCGGGGCAGGAGCTGGCGGGTGCGCCGAGCTTTGTGCGCGACGTGTTGCCGGCGCTGGGGCAAGCGGGTTGCGCCTCGGGTGGATGCCACTCCAAGCCCGAGGGGCAAAATGGATTCAAGCTGTCGGTGTTTTCGTATGACCCGGCGGCGGACCACGCCGAGATCGTGCGGGAATCCCGGGGGCGGCGGGTGTTGCCGTCGGCACCGGAGCAAAGCCTGCTGCTGCTCAAGCCGCTGGGGCGGGTGCCGCACGAGGGCGGGCAACGCATCCAGCCCGGGTCGGCCACGCATGACATGCTGGTGAAGTGGATTCGCGCAGGCATGCCCTTCGTGGCGACGAACGAGCCGGCGTTGCAATCCGTGGCGGTCACGCCCGCCGCCGGCACGTACCGCAAGGGCGGACGCGAGCGCCTGCGGGTGGAGGCCCGCTACTCGGACGGGACGCGACGCGACGTGACGGCGTTGGCCGCGTTCGAGTCGAGCGACAAGGAACTGGTGCGGGCGGAGGCGGGCGGGCGCCTGACGGTGGGCCGCATCACGGGGCAGGGGGTGGTGGTGGCCCGGTTCATGGGCCTGGTGGCGGCGGCGCAGGTGACGGTGCCGGCCGACCGCACGTTTCCGGCGAGCCGCTACGCCACGTTGGAGACCAACAACTTCATCGACGCGCTGGCCTACCGGCAATTCCAACGCCTCGGGCTCATGCCGTCGGCGCTGTGCACCGACGAGGAGTTTGTGCGGCGGGCCAAGCTGGACACGGTGGGGCTGTTGCCGACGCCGGAGGAGGTGGAGGCGTTCCTGGCGGATGGGTCGCCCGGCAAGCGATCGCGCTACATCGACTCGTTGCTGGAGCACCCGGCCTACGCGGATTTCTGGGCCAATCATTGGGCGGACTTGCTTCGCCCCAACCCGGACCGGGTGGGCGTGAAGAGCGTGTTCCTCCTGGACCAGTGGTTGCGGGAACGGTTTCGGGCGAACCAGCCCTACGATGCGTTCGTGCGGGAAATCCTGATGGCGGAGGGCTCGAACCACCGCGCGGGGCCGGCCGTGATCTACCGCGACCGGCGCGAGCCCGCGGAGCTGACAACGATGTTCAGCCAGTTGTTCCTGGGAACACGATTGGAGTGCGCCAAGTGCCACCACCACCCCAGCGAGAAGTGGGGCCAGGACGACTTCTACCAGCTCGCGGCGTACTTCGGGCCGGTGAAGCAAAAGGGGGCGGGGTTGTCGCCGCCGATCTCGGCCGGGACGGAGACGTTCTACTTCGCACCAGGCGGGGGCGTGAAGCACCCGGTGTCCGGGGCGACCATGAAGCCGCGCGCGCCCGATGGCCCCTGGGTGGCCGATGACTTCCGTGGCGACCCGCGGCGTGCGCTGGCCGACTGGCTGACGTCGAAGGAAAACCCGTTCTTTGCGCGGGCGGCGGTCAATCGGGCGTGGGGCCACTTCCTGGGACGCGGCCTCGTGCACCCGGTGGACGACTTCCGGGCGTCGAACCCGTGCGTGAACACGGAGTTGCTGGATGCGTTGGCCGCGGACTTCGCAGGGGCCGGGTACGACTGGAAGCACCTGGTCCGCACGATCTTGAACTCGCGCATCTACCAACTGAGCACGGAGCCCAACGACACCAACGTGACGGATACCCGCGCGTTCTCGCGGGGGTACCGGCGGCGCCTGCGGGCAGAGGTGGTGGCGGACGCGTTGTCCGACGTCACCGGCGTGCCCGACACGCTGGCGGCCATGCCGGCGGGAGGCCGCGCCATGCAGGCGTGGAGCTACAAGATTGAGTCGCACCTCCTGGATGCGTTTGGCCGGCCGAACTCCAGCAGCGACTGCCCGTGTGAGCGCGACGCCTCGTTGAGCGTCGTGCAATCGTTGCACCTCATGAATTCCCGGGCCTTGCAGGCGAAGATGTCGGACCCGAAGGGCCGGGTGCATCGACTGGCCGAGGGCGGCGGGACACCGGATGACGTGGTGACGCAGCTTTACCTGGTCACGCTGGCAAGGAAGCCGTCTGCGAGGGAATTGGCGACGGCACGGGCGGCGTTTGAAGCCCCGGGAGCCACTCGCAAGACCGCCACCGAGGACGTGTTCTGGGCCTTGATCAACTCGCCGGAATTCCTCTTCAATCACTGAGCCGGAACGATGCAGTTGGGAGGGAAGTGATGGCGCCGCAGATTCTTTCGCAAGACGAGGAGTGAGCGAGGCGCGGGCCAGTTCCAGGCCCGCAACGAGCGAAGGACGAAGCTCTTGCGAAAGAAGATCCAGCAAGCACGACCGATCCAACTGCATCGTTCCGGCTGAGCCCGTGAAGGTCGGTGGGGCGCGAGAACTCCCAGCCTTGTCTTCGGAGCCGCATGTTCCACCCGTGCCGTGGGCCGCGTGCCTTCTCGCGGCGACAGGGAGGAAACAAATCCACCTGCCGGGGCAGCGGAGCCGGCCTGAAGCGTGGCGTGCTAGCGAAAGTCGTAGGGCTCGTTGGTGCGCCCACAACCCGGGCAGCGGCTGCGTTCAACGTCGGGGTCGTCGGTATAGACCATCGCGCACTGGCGGCAGCGGAAGACGACGTCCGGGGCGCGCGGTGGATTGAAGGAGCGGCGGCGGTATTCCTCGAACAACGCGAGGACGGCAATCACGGACACGCCCCCGACGACGTACAGCCAGATGAGGTGCTCGGCGCGCATCGCTAGCTCCCGGAGGGCGGCAAGCCCCAGGCGACGGTGACGGTTCCCCAAGCCAGCCGGGTGGCGTCGAAGCTCGGGCGCTTGGGGGCTCCCGGCTCCGGCACGAGCCACGCGCTCCGCAACGCGACCAGCGCCGCGTCGTCGGCGTCGCGGGAGCCGGATCCATCGCTGACACGAAGGACGACGATCCAACCCTGCGGGTTGACGGCCGCCTCGAGGCGGGTCACCCCCGGGCTCTCAGGGCCCGGCCATGGACCGAGGACCGGGGGCTTCAGCCATGCCCGGCCGGACAACGCCCCGCCGAGGAGCATCCGGGTTTGCTGCGAGGCCGCCGGACGCGCCAGGACGCGGGGAGGCGGCGTGGAGGCGGCGGATGAGTCCGGCAACGCTGGACGGGCGACATCAACGGGACGCAGGACGGGCGGGTTGGTGAGCCAGCGATCCGGCTCGCGCCACTCGGCCAGTCGATACTCCGGCGCCGGGACGGACCGAAGCGCCAAGGACTGGAAGGCGTCGCTTGGGTCGCGTTCGAGGACGTCACGACGAGACCGGGGGACGCCGACAAATGCCTGCTCCATCTGGTCTGCGCCCCAAAGAAGGGTCGTGCGCCCGTGCGGCGCCGAACGGGGCAGGGGAATCTCAGGGACGGTGCCAAACCTCAGGACGACGGCGCATTGGACGGCGGTGAGCAACAGGATGCCCCACGCCAGGCGGGCATTGCTCCATCCCAAGGTTGGCCCGGCCGCGTTCATGGGGCTTGGCGAGCCATCAGGAAGACCTGCTCCAGCCCGGCCTTTCGGGCGATCCCTCCGAGCCGCACCACGACTTCATGCGCCACGGCGGCGTCGGCATGGAGCAGGACGACGGGGCGGCCAGGCAGCCGGGACCGGCGTTCGGCCAGTCGCCGGACCAGGTCGGATTCCGGCACGAATTGGTTGTCGAGGAAGGTTCGGCCTTGGCGGTCCACCGCGAGGACGATGCGCGGTTGATCCGGGGCCAGGCGAATGTCGGCCCCGCCTGCGGGAAGCTCCACGGCGACGCCCGGGGGCAGGACCAGTTGGGAACCCAGGAGGAGGAAGAACGCGAGGGGAAACAGGACGCACAACCATGCGGCGGCATCCGGATGGCCGCTGATGGGCTTGGTGGCGAGGACGAAGCGCATGGGGTTGGCGCGGCTACGCTTCCACCTTGCTGCTGCCCGCGCCATGCGCCCCGCGCGTGGAGGCGTTCGATACCTCGGGGCATGCCATGCGAAGCGCCTCGCGGCTGGCCCGGTCAATGTCCAGCGTGATGGCATGCGCCCGAGCCAGGAGGAAGTTGTGCGCCGTCTCGCTGACAATGGCGATGCCCAGCCCGCCGGCGGCCGAGTACAGGGCCTGCCACAAGTGTCGGAACATCTGGGCCGGCGCGGCGAAGCCCGAGTTGGATTGCAGGTCCTCGAAGACGCCAATGAAGCCGAACAAGGTGCCCAGCAAGCCGAGCAACGGCGCGATGCGGACGATCGTGGCGAGGACGTTCAGCCGCGCCTCCAGACGCGGAATCTCCGCCGTCCCGACCTCGTCGATGGCTTCCTCCACCTTGGCCCGCCCGCCCTCGCGCGCCAGGATCGCCGCCTTCACCAGCCTTGCCACGGGCCCGGGCGTCGCGTCACAGATGGAAACGGCCTCCACCACGTTGTCGCGCTTGAGGACGTTCCTCACCCCGGCCAGGAACTCCGTCAGGTTGATGCGCTCGCGGTGGTACACCAGGTAGCGGTCCACGACGACCAGCAGCATCGTGGCGCTCACCACCAGCAACGGCAGCAGCATGAGCCCGAATCGCGCGAGGAAACCCGGCATGCCCGCCTCCGCCACCGGTACCCCCGCCGCCCCGGCTTGCGCCAACAGCGCCATCGACATCATGCGTCGGTTATACGGGAGGCGGCATCCGGTCCCAACGCCTTTTTCCCGGGAACCAGCCGCACCCATGTCGCCCCCGCGCCGCCCCATGCCTCCGTCGCAAGGCTGAATCCCTCCACATGGGGATGGCGCGACAAGATGGCGTGCACCGACCTGGCAAGGACCAGGCGACCGCGCCCGTGAACGATCCGGACCTCGGTCCATCCGGACTCCACGGCGACGCGCAGGTATTCCTCGACGACCTCGCCCAGGTCGGCGGGGCGGAACCCGTGCAGGTCCAGCGTGGCTTCGTGCACGGCGAGGGCCGGGGCGGGGCCCTGGATCACGGGTTCAACGCGGCTTGCTGTTCCCGGACCCAGGCGATGACGCGCTGGGCGGCCTCGGCCACGGGAACCTTCACCATGGGCCCCGTGCGTGGCTTCAGTTCCACCTCGCCCGAGGCCAGTGACTTTTCGCCGAGGTTGACTCGCAGCGGGAAGCCCACCAGCTCGCTGTCCTTGAACTTGACCCCGGGACGGTCGTCGCGGTCGTCGAGGATCACCTCGATGCCGGCGGCGGTCAGGTCGTCGTGGAGCTTCTCGGCGAGCGTGAGCGGGGCGCTGCCGGCCGCGACGTTGAGCGGGGTGATGCACACGACGAACGGCGCGACGCTCACCGGCCATGCAATCCCGTTCTCGTCGTGGCACTGCTCGATGACGGCCTGCAAGGTTCGTGTGACGCCGATCCCGTAGCAGCCCATCACGCAGGGCCGTCGTTGCCCGTCGTCCGCGAGGAACGTCGCGTTCATCTTCTCGCTGTACTTGGTGCCGAGCTTGAAGACATGTCCGACCTCGATCGCCCGTCGGATGCGCAAGGGTTCGCCGGAACGGACGGAGGCCTCGCCCGCATGGACGGTGCGCACATCGACGAAGCGGCCCACGCGGAGGTCGCGGTCCACCTCCACGTGACGGTAATGAAACCCATCCTCGTTCGCCCCCGTGACCATCCCCTTGGCCCCGCGCAACGCGTCGTCCGCAAGGACCAACACCTTGGCAGGAACACCTGCGACGGCCCCCAGGGAACCGGGGCGGGCCCCCAACGTGGCGACGCACTCGTCCGGCGTCGCCGGGCGGGCATGCACCGCGCCCGTGCGCGCCATCAGCTTCGCCTCGTTCAACGTGTCGTCGCCGCGCAGCAACACGAGGACGGGCTGCGAATCGACGACGTACACCAGGGTCTTCACCTGACGGGACGCCTCCACGTGGTGCGGTGCCTGGGACAGTTGCTCGATGGTCACCACGCCCGGGGTGGCGAACTTCTCGGGGGCCGGTCCCGTGGCCTCGGCCGGTGTCGGATGCAACGGGCCCCGGCTCGTCGCCTTTTCGATGTTGGCCGCGTAGCCGTCGGTCTCGCCGTACACGACGTCGTTCTCGCCCGTCTCGGCCGGCACCATGAACTCGTGGGAATGATTGCCCCCGATGACGCCGGTGTCGGCCTCCACGGGGAACGCCTTCAGGCCGCACCGGGCAAAGATGCGGGTGTAGGCGTCATACATCCTCTGGTAGCTGGCCATCGCCCCGTCGTCCGTGGCATCGAACGAGTAGGCGTCCTTCATGATGAACTCCTTGGCCCGCATGAGGCCGAAGCGAGGACGGATCTCATCCCGGAACTTGGTCTGGATCTGGTAGAAGTTGCGGGGCATCTGGCGGTAGGAGCTGATCTCGGAGGCGGCGAGGTGGGTGATGACCTCCTCGTGCGTGGGCCCCAGCACCCATTCGCGCCCGGCGCTGTCCTTGACCTTGAACAGCACGTCGCGCGCCGTCTCGTATCGGCCGCTCTGTTGCCAGATCTCGGGCGGTTGCAAGGCCGGCATCAACACCTCCGTCGCGCCCGCCCGGTCCATCTCCTCGCGGATGATGCGCTCGATCTTTCGCAAGGACCTCAGGCCCATCGGCAGGAACGTGTAAAGGCCGCCCGTCAGCTTGCGCACCAACCCGGCGCGCAGCAGCAGCTTGTGCGAGATGATCTCGGCGTCCGAAGGGGACTCCTTGAGGGTGGGAATGAAGGTTTGGGTCCAGCGCATGTCGTGTGAGGATGGAGATGGAAGGAGCGGTTCCGGGGAACCGCAGGAAAGGGACGTCAGGGATTCGCGGCCCGGCAAGGTGGATCACGCCCAAGGACCGGGCTGATCCCAACGCGGGTCGGGCACGCGCGTTACTTCACCGAATTCACCAAGGGCCCGAGGCCTTGGATGCGAACCTCCAGGCGGTCTCCCGACTCAATCGGCCCGACGCCGGCCGGCGTGCCCGTCAAGATCACGTCGCCCGGAAGCAGCGTCATGTTGGTCGAGATGAAGCTGACCAAGTGGAAGCAGTTGAAGATCAATTGGCTGGTGTTGCCGTTCTGGCGCAACTGCCCGTTTTGGAACAATTGAATGCTCAGGTCGTGCGGGTCGATCTTCGTCTCCACGTAGGGCCCCAGGGGCGTGAACGTGTCGAACGACTTGGACCGCGCGAACTGGCTCTCCGAGGCCTGGATGGTGCGGTCGGTCACATCCTGCGCCGCCGTGTAGCCAAAGATGTATCGGGCGGCGGCGGCGGGGGTGACGTTGCGGACCCTCCGACCCATCACGATCGCCAACTCGGCCTCGAAATCATTTCGATGGTTGGCGAACGGCACCTCGATCTTGGCGCCATCGGGAATGAGGGACGTGGGCGCCTTCAGCCAAAACAAGGGTTCCTTGGGAAGGGGCTTGCCCGCCTCGCGCGCGTGGTCGGCGTAGTTCAGGCCCACGGCGATGATCTTACTTGGAACGACAGGCACCAAGGTCTTGAGACCCTTGAGCGGGGTCGGCTTCTTCTCGAACGAGGGCGACCCAAAGACGTCGCCAATGAGACGGAAGATTTCCCCATCCACCACCTTGGCGTGGAATATGTCGTCGCCCTTCTGGAAGCGACCGATAGCTGCCATATCCCTAGGCTTTTATCAGACTTTAACCCGGCATCGCAAGGACGGAATCCGGCCGGCCATGAAAGCCCCCGCTGCGAGCGGCATGCCTGGGATCCGTTCGTAATCTGGATCCCGGCCTCCACGCATCACGCCCCACGCCCCACACCAACCCATGGGGGCCCCGCTAGGCGCCCATGCCGTCCTCGAAGCTGCCGCCGGCGGCAGGCCAGCAGCAGTGGTCGCGAACGTAGGAAATGCCGTTGGCGCTGGTGAAGTCGAGGTCCCGATGGGCGGACTCGGCCTCGACCACGAGCGGGGCGGTGTCGGTGCCGTTGAGCTTGCAGTAGCGCTCGCGATAACCCACGTGCAGCAGCAACTCGACGTAGCGCTGCATGTTGAGGTCGCCCGAGGGGAGGTCGGTGAACTGCATCGCGCGGCGGGGCCAGTTGGCTTCCATGGCCCGAAGGGGGAAGCCGGGGCGGATGACGAAGTTCTTCACGTGGGCGGCATAGATGTACTTGCCGACCTTCAGGAACCGGGTTTCCCAGCTCTCGCCCTCCCAGCAGTGGGAGGGATCCGCGTTGACCGCCAAGCAGGGGTCGTTGTCGCAGATTTGGACGAGCATGAGGAAGTCGTCGGCACACATGGCGCCGGTGCCGGGATGGATCTCGTGGCAAAGCTTGATGCCCAGCGAGTTGGCCTTCTGCCGCAGCTTGGCCGTCTTCTTCACGAACCGCTCCTGGCCCTCCTTGACCAAGTCAAAACCCGCGCCGGACCAGAACCCCCAAGGGTAACCGCTTGCCACCTCCCAGCCGAAGGCAACGCCCCAGAACATGGGCAGGCTCTTCATGCCCAGCTCCGCCGACAAGTCCATCAGCTTGAGCAGGTAGCTCTCGTGCCATTTCTCGATCTTCTCGGGGGATTGCTTGGCGACGTCGGGCGGGATGAAGGGGTTGCCGGACTTGGTGCCCGTCCACGCGGAGGTGTGCACCCAGAACGGGCAATGGGCCGAGATGCCGTCGAGCTTCATGCCGCGCGACTCGAAGGCGGCACGGATGTCCTTGGGCTTGCGGAACCCACCCTTGCCATCGCCTAGCATGTAGTTGCTGGGCTGCGCGCCGGCCGCGCCGGAGGCCTTGGCATAGTCCAAGAATTGTTCCAATGACTTGGCCCCGTGCTGGGCTCCCTCGATCGACGCGTGAAAGGCATTCGGCATGGTGCGCTCCTGGTGAAATAACCGCAGTGTTTGCCCTCGTTTACCGATGACGCGCCACGCTGGCAAACCGAAAACCCACGAGATCGCGTCCGCCTTCATGCCCACCCGAACGCCCCGGCCGTACCTCAGCCGGAACGATTCAGTTGGATCGGTCGTGCTTGCTTGATCTTCTTTCGCAAGAGCTTCGTCCTTCGCTCGTTACGGGCCTCGTACCGGCCCGCGCCTCGCTCACTCCTCGTCTTGCGAAAGAATCTGCGGCGCAATCACTTCCCTCCCAGCTGCATCGTTCCGGCTCAGGCCGCGTGCCCTCACGCGGCGGCGGAAATCCCGAGCACCCGTGCGCCACTTTTTCCAGCGCACGAGGCGTTCCCCGATGGCAGGAAGGACGCTTTTCCACCTGGAACGGGATGTTTTCATCCGTGGATCCGACGCGCACATGGCGGGGCGTTTGGGAGGAAATGGGGCGAACTTTGCCCAATGGTCACGGGGATACCGCTTTTCCGCCCTAGGGCGCCCGCGATAAGATTGAACGCGGAACGAGATGAACACGCGGCGCGGATTCTTGAGGTCGTTGGCCATGGCCGGCGGCGGGACGGTGGTAACGGCGTCCCACCCGACGTCGTCGCGCCGCAGGCCGCGTCCAGCGCCCGGCGGGGTGCCGCGCCACATCATCCACCTGGTGGCCGATGGCATGGGTTCGGGCATCATCGCTTGCGCCAACCACTTCTCGCACCTGACACGGCATCGGGAGTTGACCTGGCTGGGCTTGGTACGCCGGCCGGGGACGGTGTACGCGATGATGGACGTGCGGTCCCAGGATTCCTTGGTGACGGATTCGTCCGCGTCGGCGTCGGCTTGGGGCAGCGGGGTGCGCATCCCGAACGGGAAGGTGAACCAAAGCAGCACCGGCGGACGGTTGGTGACCCTTTATGAATTGATGGGGTCGGCCGGTTGGCAACGAGGGTTGGTGACGACCACGGAGGTGACGCATGCGACGCCCGCCGGGTTCGCCGCCTGCGTGAAGAGCCGCAACGATGGCGAGGACATCGCGCTGCAATATCTTGAGCGCGGCATCGAGGTGGTCCTGGGCGGCGGGCGAAAGCATTTCGACGGCAAGGCGCGCAAGGACAAGAGGGATCTCAAGGTGGAATTCGCCCGGAAGGGCTACGCCGTGTTGGGCACCCCGTCGGACCTCGCGTCGGCACCCAAGGACCAACCTCTGTTGGGCTTGTTCAGCGATGGCCACCTTCCCTACGTGGTGGATCAAGAGGGGGGCCTTACCAAGGTGGATCCGGTGCCGTCCCTGGCGTCCATGACGCGGGTGGCCCTTGGCCGGTTGTCGGAGGCCGAGCGCTTCGTGTTGCAGGTGGAGGGCGGCCGGGTGGACATGGGCTGCCACAATGCCGATGCGGCGGCGGCCATCCGCGAGATGGTGGCCTTCGACGAGGCGATCGACGTGTGCCTGGCGTTCCAGGCGGAGCACCCGGACACCTTGATCGTCATCACCACGGACCACGCAACGGGCAACCCCGGCTTGAACGGCATGGGGGACAACTACCAAAAGAGCAACGCGCACTTCCGCAACCTGCTGTCGGTTCGGCAGTCCGTGCCGGAGATCGCCAAGCGCCTGTTGCTGGCGGAGAACCCCAAGGACTTTGATCGACGCCTCTTCGAGTCCACCGGCTACGTCATGTCCGCGCGGCGACGCGAGTTGCTGGATCCGTACCTGAAGAAGAAGGGGTATGCGCTGTTTGACGCCATGGCGTCGGATGTGGCGGCGCTTGGGCAGGTGTTGGCCAACCACACGGGCATGGGCTTCACCAGCACGGCGCACACGTCCGACCTGGTCCCGCTGCTCGCCATGGGCCCGGGGAGCGATGCGTTCCGGGGATTCATCGCCAACACCGAGGTCTTCGAGCGATACGTCGGGTTTGCCGGGGTGGAATTTAGGAATCGCCAGGAGCCGCTGGTCGCCGGCTACCAACCCCATCCCGGGTCCTTCGAGCAGGTGCGGGATTACGGCGTGGTGTAGCGGCGCGGCGGATCCGAATGCTCCGGCCCGTGCTGTAGGCCCCGTGCCCTCACGCAGCGGGAGAGGATGTGGGGTGGGGGCGCCCGGCCTAAAAAGCCACGACGCTCCGGTGGGATCGGTCGTGCTTGATCGATCTGCTTCCGCAAATCCCTCGTCTTTCGCTCGTTGCGGGCCTCGAACTGGCCCGTTTCTTGCCATCTCCTCGGCGTGCGGAAGTTTTGCCTCGCAATCACTTGCCTCCCCACTGAATCGTCCCGGTCAAGGCCGCCGCGAGGTTGCAAGGGCCGGGCGGGACAACCGCCTCCGCGTTCCGTTCCATTGGAAACCCCGAGAAAGCTGAAAGAAAAAGGGCGATCTTCCGATACGTATAGAGGGAGGGTGCCCGACCACGGACGACATGGCCCCCCATTTTTGATGATGCATAAACACTTACGTAAGGGGATTTCACCCCACCCTCACCCCTTCGCCGTCGCTGGCACCATTCATTCGGATCTTCCGTGCCGGCTGGCTCTTCCCATCCCAGCGCCTCTTGGCTGGGGCGTTGCCCCTCCGGAGCGAGGTGCGTCGCTCACCTCCCGCCTTGTGGAAGCATCTGCGGCGCCATCGTGTCCCTCCCCATGGCATCGCCCCGCATTGGCCGCGCAGCCTGGCCCGAGTAGGGGGAGCGGGGCATCCCAGGCAAACCCAACCCAAGTGGTGGTGGTGGACCATGACCGGAAATCGCTGGGGTCCGTCGAGCGCGCCTTGGCGGGACGGCCTGGCTTGGTCCTCCTCGGGGCCTTCACCTCGGTGGAGCAAGCCATCCGTGGCGTGGACTGGGGCTCCGTGGACGTGCTCCTGACCGAGATGGATCTACCGGGATCCTCCGCCGTGACCCTGCTGACGACGGTGTTGCATGCGAACCGTTCCATGAAGGCGGCGGCTCACACGCACAACCGCAATCCCGAGGCGATGTTCACCGCGTTGGGGGCCGGCGCGACGGGCTACCTGATCAAGAACGACCGTCCGAAGCTCCTGACGGATGCCGTGCGAGCGCTTGCTGACGGCGACTCGCCCATCAGCCCCGCCATGGCGAGTCATCTGATCCGGCCCTTTGTGCCGGCCAAGCGACCGGTGACCCCCGATGAGCTTTCGGCACGGGAACGACAGGTCCTAGACATGATCCGCGTTGGGCTGATTCGGAAGGAGGTGGCGGCGCGACTGAATTTGAGCGTGCACACGATCCATGCGCACATGAAGAACATCCAGCGCAAGCTTCAGGCAACGGGCGGCCCCAAGCCGTGACGATTCAGCCTAGAAACGGCAGTTGAAGAGGGCTTCAGGGCGAGGAAATGGCCGTCCCATTCGGGCAAAGAGGCCCTTTTGGATGAATTCTAGACCTCACCCTGCAGGTGAGGTTGGGGCGGGGCGCAGGCGGCCGCTC
>CAIRNV010000353.1 GCA_903880005.1 uncultured Verrucomicrobiota bacterium
CACGCGGCGGCAAGGATGCCGCACCTCCGAGCGTCTCTGGGGCAGAGTGGCAGCGGCATCTTGCCGCTGGAGGTGATCCAGCCAGAGCCGAGACGGCTCTGCCACGTTTCCGCCGGGTGAGGGCACCCGGCCTACCACCCTGACCGGCCCATTCCAACCTCACCCGCCGGGTGAGGTCTCGGATGGATCCCTCAGGGCCTCCTTGCCTTGATGGGGCGGCCATTTCCTGGCCTTGAAGCCCCCTTCAACTGCCGTTTTTAGGCTGAATCGTCCCGGTTAAGGCCGCTTTCGGTCTAGAATCCTTCCACGCGACGAATGACCCCGGTGCGACCCATGACGCCTACGACATTCAGGTCGTCCTCGGCGGCACAAAGGGCGACATCCGGTGCCAGCTCAGGCATGGCTGCGAGGCGGCGGCCGTTTCGGGCGAGGGTGGACAGGGATGCGGAGAGGTTGGGCAGCGCCGCGCCGTAGATGATTTCCGCAAGGCGCGCCGAATCCAGCAGGGTGGCCGCCGGCAGGGCTGCGGCGAGCCGACGAACAAGCGCCCCGGCCCCGACGACATCCTCGTAGGCCGCATCCTCGTAGGTTCCGCTGCAAACGAGGAGGCATTCGGGCGTGGGATGAAGGAGAATCCAGCGAGCCACGGCGCTGATGTTGCGGAGGGATGCCGGCAAGACGTGCCGGGCCCCGGCACAGGCTCGCAGCGCGCGGGTGCCATTCGTCGTGGTAGCCACGATGCGGCGTCCCTTGACGACGTGGGGCGTGAATTCGCGGGGTGAATTGCCGAGGTCGAAGTCCACGCCA
This sequence comes from uncultured Verrucomicrobiota bacterium, assembly GCA_903880005.1. Taxonomy (GTDB): domain Bacteria; phylum Verrucomicrobiota; class Verrucomicrobiia; order Limisphaerales; family UBA9464; genus UBA6176. The sequence goes on from CAIRNV010000353.1 coordinate 808, forward strand.
CCCGACACGGCCGCCGTGATGCGGACGCCATCGCGTTCGCCAGCCAAGAGGACATCCGGGTCAGCCCTCCGAAGCGCGAGCGCCTCGGCGACGGTGGCCGCAGGGGTGACGGACTCGGCCCCGGCTGCCAAGGCGGTCAGCAGGGTGGTCGTTGCCCGGAGGACGTCGAACACCACGCACGTGGCGTTGGAGAGATCGCGAAGTGCGAGGGCTTGGAAGTCCGCCGGTGTAAAGAGGGCCTCGATGCTTGGCTGAGCTGGGGTGGAAGGGCTGGAGATCACGAGAAACGGTCCTCCGTCCAAGGGTCGGCTGTGTTGGAGTAGCCACGCACTTCCCAAAAGCCCAGCACGTCGTGGTCCATGAAGGTGATTTCACGAATCCACTTGGCGCCCTTCCACGCGTAGCGCTTCGGGAGGATGACGCGCGCGGGGCCACCGTGTTCCTTGGCCAATGGCTTGCCATTCCATGCGTGGGCCAGCAGGACATCGTCGTCCATGCACGCCTCCATGGGATTGTTCGTCGTGTACCCGTCATAGGACCGGAACAACACGTGCGTCGCCTCCGGCCTCGGACGGACCAGGTCCGCCAAGGTGAGAAAACTCACGCCCGTCCATGGCATGTCGAACTGGCTCCACGTCGTGACGCAGTGGAAGTCGCTGACGTCGGTGAACTGCGGCAGCGCCATGAGGTCGGCCCATCGCAGGACGACGGGGTTCTCCACGAGTCCGCCTAGCTTGAGTTCCCACTGGTCGGTGGATATGTCCGGCTTAATGCCTAGGTCCAGGACCGGGAAATTGCTGACTTGTCGTTGACCGGGCGGCAGGCGGTCGGCGGACCGAGCCGCAGGCCGGGCCTCGCCGGACATCTTGCGCGCCCAGCGTTCCTTGGCGGCGATGTAGGCTTCCTTCATGCGACGCAGGGTGCCCTAGCTTTCCTCGAAGCCCAACCGTTGAGTCTGATCCTAAAAACGGCAGTAGGTGCGGGGATGAGGCAAACCCTCAGGTGGAGCCCAAAGCTTGGCGGATGCTGTAGGCCGCGTGCCCTCACGCGGCGGCAAGGATGCCGCACTCCGAGCATCTCTGGGTCAGAGTGGCAGCGGCATCCTGCCGCTGGACGTGATCCAGTCAGAGCCGAGACGGCTCTGCCACATTTCCGCCGGGTGAGG
>CAIRNV010000354.1 GCA_903880005.1 uncultured Verrucomicrobiota bacterium
CAAGCCGAGGAGTGAGCGAGGCGCGGGCCGGTACGAGGCCCGTAACGAGCGAACGACGAAGGATTTGCGCAAGCAGATCGAGCAAGCACGACCGATCCAACTGAATCGTTACGGCTTAGCCGTAACGATGCAGTGGGGAGGGAAGTGATGGCGAGGCAGATGCTTCCGCAGGCCGAGGAGTGAGCGAGGCGCGGGCCGGTACGAGGCCCCTAACGAGCGAACGACGAAGGATTTGCGGAGGCAGATCGCGCCAGCTCGACCGATCCCTCTCTATCGTTCCGCCTGAGGTGGGGATTCCATGCATTTGTCAAATGTTTAGATGTGACCCCATTACCTGATAGAAAGACCCCATGGCCCCGCCTCATTTTGAGCCCTAGCCGGCACCATGCACCCGCTTGACTGGCATCGCCGGTGATACCAGCCTGGTTGGGTGGACATCGTGCAGGATACCAACGTCTTCGTCGCCGCCCTGCGGAGCCCGGAAGGCGCGAGCGCGGAGGTTCTGGACCGGTGCCTGGCCCGGGCAGACCAGGCGATCATGGGTGCGGCCCTGTTTGCGGAATATGAGGAATTGGTCCAGCGGGAGAGCGTGTGGCAAGGCGTTCGGATCACGGCGAAGGAGCGAGAGGCGCTGCTGGACGACTTTTGCGCGGCAGCCGTCTGGCAGCCGGTTTATTTCCGGTGGCGGCCCAACTTGCCGGATGCGGCGGACGACCATGTCTTGGAACTGGCGATCGCCGGTGGCGTGGAACATCTGGTCACGCATAACATCGGGGACTTTGGGGAGGGCGAGATCAAGTTCACGTCGCCACGTGTGGTCACGCCAGCCCAGCATCTGGCGGCTTTGAAATGAAGACGATTCCCTACCGGTGCGACGAATCGCGGCACAAGGCCTTGCTCAGCGCGGCGCGGGACGCGGGGACGAGCGTGCAGAGGCTGTTCGACAACTTCGTGACGCATGTCATCGCCGAACGTCAGGCGGAAGCACGCTTCGCAGCGCGCCAGCAACGTGGCAACCCGGTGCGCGGCAGGAAGCTGCTCGCAGAAATCCGGCAACGCATCCCGCCGGGGTCCTAAACCGGGACGATGCAGTTGGATCGGTCGTGCTGGCTCGATCTGCCTCCGCAAAACCTTCGTCGTTCGCTCGTCACGGGCCTCTCACTGGCCCGCGCCTCGCTCACTCCTTGTCTTGCGAAGGAATCTGAGGCTCCCAACACCTCCCCCCAACTGCATCACTCCGGCTAAAGGCCACTCCAAACGCGGCGGGCCCACGAGGCGTCGCGTCGGCCCCGGAACCATGCCCATGAAGCCATGGCCGCCAGGGAGGCCGTGGCGCCGATGCCGGCGGCCGCGAGGGACGATGCACCCGTCCAACCGGACCGAACCAAGGCATGGCTCGCGACGCCGGCGATGACGGCCCCTGCGAGGGCGCGGGCCCAAGCCCCCAGGAACAGCCCCAGGCCATCGTGATGGCCCTGGTGCCGGCCGTGGTCCAGGAACAACGGCAAGCTGGTGCCCACCGCCGTCGAGGCCAACATGCCCGCCGCCAAGCCGGTCCCGCCCGCGAGCCATCCCCCCAGCCCTCCCATCAAGGCGGCCGCGCCCACTTCCAACCCGACGCGTCGTGCCAGCGTCTTGAACTGGCCCGATCCCATCAGGTGATACGCCACGGGCGACGACACGCCGACGACCACGAAGCGGGCGGCCAGGAGGCCAATCCACACCGGCGGGGCGACCCATTCGGGTGCGACGTGCCATGCGAGGACGGCCGGGGCGGCGCCGAGCATGAGGCCGCCGCCGATTCCATAGAGCCAGGCGTTGGCGGCCGACACGATGCGCGTGGCATCCGGCCCGTGGGCTTTCCCTTGGGCCACCTGCGGCCACAAGGCCTCCCCGAAGGACGTGAGCACGCCGCGGGCGATGCCGAGCACGCGGAGCACCAGGACGAAGACGGTGAGCTCGCCGCCCTCGGGCAGGAGCCAGTTGGCCATGAGCCCGTCCATGGCCAGCAACACGACGATGAGCACCTGCATGCGGCACACCGGCCACGCCTCCGGCCAATGCTCCCGCCAATACGCGCGTCGCTCCGGGCCCCATTCGAGATCCACCCAAGGCATGCCCGGGAACCCGGCGCGCAACAATGCGTTGGCGGCCAACCACGGGATGAACGCCACGGCGAGCACGGCGGCGGGGAAGGCCCATTCGCCCCAGCCCAGCCACAACCCGGCCGCCACCACGCCCAAGTGCACCAGCGATCCGACGCCTTGGATCACGGACATGGGCCCTTGCTTCCCCACCCCCACCAGCGCCTGGACCTGCATCCCGGCGGACAACGTCAGGGCCCCGCCCAAGCCCAGGGACATGAAGAAGCCCAACCCCAGCCCGGCCTTGCGCCCGGCCGGCCCCAGCCAGCAGGCCAACATCAAGACCGGCCCCGCCAACAGCGCCCACGAGAACAACCGCGTCGTCAGCCCCTGGCCAAACCCCGCGAGCCAACGTCGCCGCGCCGTGTCCGACGTCCTCAGCAACTCCCGGTTCAGGAACATGCGAAAGCCGCCGTCCAACATGGGCATGTAGCCCAATACGGTGAGCGCCACCATCAACGCGCCGTACTCGTCCCGGGGCAGGTGCCGGCCCACCAGTCGCAGCACCACGACGGCGGAGGTCGCCGAGGCGGCCGCCGCGAACACCCGCCCGGACAACACCCTCGCGAACGACGCATTCAATCGCCCGGCCTTACCGCACGGGGGAGCGCGTGGGAAGTTCCAAGTTCCCCCGGCGGCCGCGCCGTACACAACCCGGGCAGCAGGATGGCCGTTTGAATACCACCGCGACGGCGCCAGTCGGCCCACCCACTAACGAGCGAGAAGGAATCTCATGAACACGCGGATCACACCCTGCCTCCTGACCCTGGCCCTTGGCCTGGGCGCGATGGCGCCCCGGACGATGGCGGGCGACCGCGAGTGGGCCGTGGCGGGCAAGGTCTTGACGGGCATCGCTGCGGCGTCCGTGGTGGCGCGCATCCTGGACCCCGCGCCCTGCGCTGGGACCACGGCGGTGGTGTACCAGCAACCGCCGGTGTACGTCGTGGCGCCTCCGCCGATGCCGGTCGTGGTGGCTCCGGCTCCCGTCGTGGCGTCCGCGCCCGTGGCGCCGCCGGCGCCGGTGGCCTACGCGGTCCCGGCTCCCACCGTGGTGTATGCGACGCCCCCGGTCGTGTACGCGGCACCGCCCGTCGTGTATGCCGCGCCCCCGGTGTACGTCGCCCCGGCCCCGGTGGTGATACCTCCCCCCGTTTTCGTCCATCGCCGCCCCCGCTGGGGCTTCCATGGACACGTGGTTTTCCGCCCGTGAGTACGAGCGGGAATAACGCATAGGAGAAGGCGGGCCCGCCGGCGTGAGACACCGGCGGGCCATTTCTTGTCGGCATGGCGGCACTTGATTCCACGGGCTCGGTCCGCACTCTCGGGCTTGATGTGCTTCAAGGACCACGCGCGCGGACGACCGACGGCGGGGATGCCGCTCCGACGCTCGCGGCGTCCAAGCCTCCGGTGATGGCGGCCCCCGTTCCCAACCCGGGGTCCCGCGTGGTCGTGGACGGCAAGTTCTTCCGCTTGGACGGATGGAAGTTCCACCCGCGCGGCGTCACGTACGGGCCGTTGCGATCGGACGGGCCGGACGAGGGCTTTGCGGGGCGGGAGCGGACGGTGGCGGACCTGGAGCAGATGGTGGAGCTGGGGGCGAACGTCGTTCGGTTGTACCACGTGCCGCCGCGTTGGTTCCTGGACCTGTTGCAGGAGCGGGGGTTGAAGGCGCTGGTGGACGTGCCTTGGAACAAGCACCTGTGCTTCCTGGACAGCGAGGCGGGGCGCCATGAGGCGCGGGACCGGGTGCGGCGGGCGGCGCGTTCGCTGAGGGGCCATCCGGCGGTGTTTGCGCTCAGCGTGGTGAACGAGATCCCGGCCGACATCGTGCGGTGGAGCGGCGCGTCGGAGGTCGCGGCGTTCATCGACGAGCTGGTGGCCCAGGCGAAGGCGGAGGACCCGGACCTGTTGTGCACGTTCGGCAACTTCCCTCCCACGGAGTTCCTGCGGCCGCGCACGACGGACTTCGTGTGCTTCAACGTGTACCTGCACGAACGGCGGCCCTTCGAGAACTACCTGGCCCGGCTGCAAACGCAGGCCGACACGCGGCCGTTGGTGCTGGGGGAGTTCGGGATCGACTCGATTCGGGAGGGCGAGGCGCGCCAGGCGGAGATCCTGGGGTGGCAGGTGGAGGCGGCGTTCCAGGGCGGCGCGGCGGGGGTGTTCGTGTATGGGTTCACGGACGAATGGTTCAAGGACGGCGAGCCGGTGACCGACTGGGCGTTCGGGCTGACGACGGCGCTACGGCAACGCAAGCCGGCCTTCGAGGCCGTGCGGGAGCGCTTTGCTGCCGCGCCGCTGTTCCCGTTGCCCGCCACACCCCGCGTCTCGGTCGTGGTGGCCAGCTACAACGGGGCCGCCACCCTTCGCGCCTGCCTGCTGTCGCTCGAACGCCTGAACTACCCCGACTACGAGGTGCTCCTCGTGGATGACGGCTCGACGGACGCCACGGCGGAGATCGCCGTCCTCTTCCCGCGGGTGAGGATGATCCGGCATCCGTCCAACCTGGGGCTCGGGGTGGCCCGCAACACCGGCATCTACGCGGCCACGGGCGACATCGTGGCCTTCACGGACTCGGACTGCCGGGCGGACGAGGACTGGCTGCACCATCTCGTGGGCGACTTGCTGAGGTCGGGGTACGCCGGGATGGGCGGGCACAACTTGCTGCCGCCGGACGACTCGGCGGTGGCGGCGGCGGTGATGGTGTCCCCCGGTGGCCCCGCGCACGTGATGCTGACGGACCGGCTGGCGGAGCACGTGCCGGGCTGCAACATGGCGTTCCATCGATGGGCGTTGCTCGAGCTGGGCGGGTTCGACCCCGTGTACCGTCGCGCCGGCGACGACGTGGACATTTGCTGGCGGTTGCAGCAGCGCGGCTATCGCATCGGGTTCAGCCCGGGCGGCTTCGTGTGGCATTACCGGCGCAACACGATTGGCGCGTACCTCCGGCAGCAGGCGGGCTACGGGGACGCCGAGGCGCTGCTGGAGCGCCGGCACCCGGAGAACTTCAACCGGTTTGGCGGGTCCATCTGGCACGGCCGCATCTATTCGCCGTCGAAGATCGGCGTCGAGACGTCCCGGCCGATCATCTACCACGGGTTGTTTGGAACGGGCTTGTTCCAAAGCATCTACGTGGCGAACCCCGGCCTGACGCTGCTGGTGGTGACGAGCCTTGAGTACCACTTCCTTCTCACCCTGCCCCTGCTGGTGCTGGGCGCGGTCGCCCCGCCACTGACGACCATCGGCCTCGCTTCCTTGGCGGTGTCCCTCGGCATGTGCGTCGCTGCGGCAATCCAGGCGGACCTGGCCCCCGGCCGACGCCGGTGGTGGTCGCGGCCCCTGGTGGCGTTGCTCTTCCTCCTGCAACCCGTCGTCCGCGGCTGGGCGCGGCAACGGAACCACCTGGCCGGTCAACAGGCTCCGCTCGGGGATCGCGAGACGCTCGAGTCGCTGAGCCTCGAGGGCCATGAACGAGACCTGCGACTCCTCCGTTACTGGTCCGGGCAAAACATCGATCGCGTGCGGTTCCTCCGCCGGGTCATGCAACGCCTCGACGAGCGATCGTGGCAGAACAAGCCGGACGGTGGGTGGAGCCGGCACGACCTCGAGATCTACGGCAGCCGGTGGGCGGTGCTGCGGCTGACGACGGCGGTCGAGTACCTCGCGAACGGGTCCGAGGTCCTGCGGTGCCGCCTGGCCACGTCGTGGAGCTTCATTGCACGCGCGTCCTTCCTCACCCTCGCCGGGGCGTTGCTGATCGTGATTGGATTTGCCGGCGGCGCCTGGTGGTGGTTCCTGCTCGCCTTGCTCCCCGCCCTCGCGTGGCGCCTTTGCCGGGCCGAGCGCACCCTGCTCCGGCGCGTCGTGGCCTTCCTCGACGAGCGCGCCAAGGAGGGCGGCTGGGTCAAGCTTCGTCCGGAGGAAGCTCGCTAAGCCGGGACGATTCAGTTGGGTTGGTCGTGCTTGCTCGATCTGCTTGCGCAAATCCTTCGTCGTTCGCTCGCTACAGGCCTGGTGCTGGCCCGCGCCTCGCTTACTCCTCGGCTTGCAAAAGCGTCTGCTTCGCAATCGCTTCCCTCCCAAGTGAATCGTCCCGGCTTGGGCGTGGGGCGATCGACCCGGGACGTGTTGTTCCCGCGCTTGCCTTGGCCGGGTCCAGGCGCGAGATCATGCGGGTTGAAAGCCCCGCCCAACAACTACGACGCCCCGTGGAAGTTCGTCGTCCGGGAGTTCCTGAGGTTCTTCTTCGAGATGCTGTTCCCGTCGCGGGCGGCAGGGATCGATTGGAAGCGCCCGGCAAGGTTCCATGACACCCGGCTCGGTCGCATTGGCCCGGGGGGCATGCGAGGGGAGATGCGGGCGGACATGTTGGTCGAGGTGGGGTTGCTGGGCGGGGGCGAGGCCATGGTGCTGGTGCACATCGAGGTGCAGGCCCAGAGGGATGCCGGGCTCGGGCTGCGGATGGACCGCTACCACTACCGGATCCATGACGTGTACGAGCGTTTTCCGGTCAGCCTGGTGGTGCTGGCGGACGACGAGCCGGGATGGCACCCGGGGCCATTCGAGCACGGCACGGGGCCGAGCGTGTCGGTGTTCCGTTTTGAGACGTGCAAGCTGCTGGATGTGGATCTGGGCCCGTGGCTGGCGGGTGGGAACCCGGTGGCGTGGGTGGTGCAGGCGCACCGGGTGGCGCAGGGGACGCGCGGGGACGACGAGGCGAGGCTTGCGGGGAAGCTGGCGTTGATGCGGGAGCTGAGGCGGGCGAGGCTCGGGGAGGACGTGACCTTGAAGGTGATGCGTGCGATGCACTGTTTGCTCGCGTTGCCGCCGGAGATGGAGGATAGGCTGGCGAGGGAATGGGAGAGGACGGAGGGGACCATGGATGACACGATCATGAGCACGTACGAGTGGGTGTTGGTGGAAAAGGGGCTTGCGAGGGGGCGTGCGGAGGGGCGTGTAGAGGGGCGCGCGGAGGGCCATGCGAAGGGGCGCGCCGAGGGCGTGCGCGCCATGCTGCTTGATCTTCTGAGGGAACGGTTCGGTCGCTGTGGCCGATCCCTGAGCCACCGTCTGGCCGGCATTTCCGACGAGGCGGAGCTGCGTCGCCTTGCTCGCTTGGCGGTCAAGGTGCCCAGCCTCGCCGAGTTCGAGCGCGAGGTTGGACGCGCCTGACGGAGCGATGGGGTTGGCCGACGGGTTGTTGTCGTTGGATATACGACGCCCGTGCCTTGGCCGGAACGATTCCGTCGGATCGGTCGTGCTTGCTGGATCTTCTTTCCCAAGAGCCTCGTCCTTCCCTCGTTACGGGCCTGGAACTGGCCCGCGCCACGCTCACTCCTCGGATTGCGGAGGCATCTGCGGCGCAATCACTTCCCTCCCAACTGAATCGTTACAGCTACGCCACGGCCGCGGCGAACGATGAAAACAAGTCGCCGGGCAGGGAATGGCGCAGGCGCCACGTGACGGCCATGGGCCGCTCGCCCTCGTGCCTCACGTAGGTCGCGGGCCCGAGGAAGTAGAAGGCGCGGTCGCCTGCCCGGTGGCGTGCAAAGAGCAGGATGTTCCAGCCCAGGCGCGCATGATGCTGGTAGCGTTGGCCCGTCTCGCTTGCGGCACGGGTGACGGACTGGCTTTCCCAATGGACCAGGTCCGGGCTGATGGCGTAGTCGCGGTACCGCGTCGTGGGGGAGAATTGGCCGTCGGACTTGTCGAGCGTCACGGCGAGGAGGTCCGTGCGTTGATGGGGCACGTGGAAG
>CAIRNV010000355.1 GCA_903880005.1 uncultured Verrucomicrobiota bacterium
CCCGCCCGGCCACCACCTTCACCGCATATTCCTTCATGTCCCCGACGCCCTTGTTCAGGAGGTTGTAGGACAGGTACTCGACGGCCCCGTGGGCGGTGACGGCGTGCGGCGTACCCAATGCGGAAACAACCTCCTCTCGCGTCATGCCGGGGCTGATGCGATTGAGGCGTGCCGATGAAGCCGCGCAGCCGGCGAGGAGCGCGACGGCCACCAAGCCGGAAAAGAGGGAAAGACGAGCCGAACGATTCATGCGCGCCGACCTTGGGCGCGTCGAGTGTCGGGCTTTCGGCCGGATCGTGACGATTCCGTCACGAAAGGGAGGGCTGGTTGCCGCAATGCGGCGAAATCATGGCGTCGCAAGGACATCCATGGCACGGGATCGTTGCGACGGAGGAAAACGATGGGGCTCCTCCGGCTGTTCCAGAACCAGGTTGCCCGGCGCGCCTGTCCACTCCGGTCGCACCCGATCCACGATCCGGGCGACGCTTCGCCAACGGAAGTTCGAGTCACCCTTCGGCGCGTTGATGTAGAGCGCCCGCGGCGCGATCGCCGACAGCACGTCGTCGAAGTCGAACGGGATCTCGCCCAACCGCCCCGCATAAGCGGCCAATCGCGGCATGTAGCGCACCTGGCACCAGCCCTTGCCCTCGCGCCACACCTCCGGGTTGCCGTCGTAGTAGTCCCGGAATGAGTCGAACGAACAGCTCACGGCCACCGCCTGGATGCGGGCGTCGAAGGCGGCCGTGAAGAGGGCGTTGTGGCCGCCCAGGGAATGCCCGATGGCCACAAGGCGGTTCGTCTCCACGTATGGGAGGGAGGCGAGCAGGTCGATGCCCCGCACGTTGTCCCAGATGGCCTTCATCGTGCCCGACGCATGGCCCAGGCCCAGGATGTCGGGCGCGTAGTCCGCGAGCTGCGGGTACGCGGGCGCCAGCACCACCCAGCCCTTGCTCACCAACTCCAACCCGTATTCGTCATCCGGCGAGTTGCCGAGCCCCACCACCACCTTGCGGCCTGCCGCATGCGTTTGGTGCAAGGCCAATGCGGCGGGCCATGCGCGGTCCTTCGCGCCCTTCACCATGCTGGGCACGAGCAGGTACGCCGGCACCCATGATCCCGGTTCGCTCTCGTAAACAATGTCCCGCAACACGTGTCCCGGGCGGTTCGTCTCGGACAGGACCTTCATCGGGACGGGGCCGCGCGCACGCCCGGGAAACGGCCCCATGACCGACTCCATCCTCGCGAGGATCGCCGCCCGGTCGGCGGCGCCCGCGGTCGTCATGGCCACCATCGTGAGGCACGCGGCCCACCATGCACGCCACGTCCTCACGCCGCCCCCTTGGCGGCGGCCAGCCTGACCGTCCGGCCCGTCGCCGCGGAGCGGACTGCGGCATCCACGATTTCCTGTCCGATGCGCGAGATGGGCAGGCTGACCGGGCCTTCGAGCGGTTGGCCGGTCCCCAAGCAGTGCAGGAGGTACTCCACTGGGTTGCGATGGGGCGCGCGTGGCGGCGGAGCCGCCACGGCATGCGGCGTTGGCTTCCGATGGGTCTGGACGGTGACGAAGTCGTCGTAGTCGTAGGAAGAAACCGTTCCTTCCGTCCCGGCGATCACAAACCCGCAGCGGGGCTGCGGTTGGATGTTCCAAGGGTCGGTGAACGTGCCCCATCGCGTCTCGAACTTGGACAAGCCGTGCGCGTAGCGGGCCACGACGATCGAATGCTCGTCCACCTCCAAGCCGGACGGCTGGTCCACGACGGCCGTGACATCGATGGGTCTTCGCCCGCCGTGGTACCAGGTGCCCAAGGTCGAGCCGTAGCCGAGGTAATCGAGGAGCGAGCCGCCGCCGTGACGCTTCTGGTAAAACCACGAATGCGGCTTCTCCGCCTCCACCTGCGCCGCCGTCTTGGCGTCCTTGTCGGCCCCATGCCACAACGGCCCGCGGTTGCCGCCGAAGTGCCAGACGTTGAGGACCTCGCCGATGGCGCCGGCGGCGACGAGTTGATGGGCCTTGCGATGCGAGCGAACCCACTGCAACGGCCAGTTGATCATCAGGGTCTTGCCCTTGGGCATCGCCTTCACCATCGCGTCCGCCTCCTTGAGCGATCCCGCGAAGGGCTTCTCCACCATGACGTGGACCCCGTGGGGGGCGACCTTGCTTACCCACTCGCCGTGGCGCGACGCGGCCGGGCACAGGATGACCACGTCGGGCCGGGCCTTCTCGAGGCAGGCGCGATGGTCACCGAAGACGCGGTCGCGCGGGATGCCCAGCTTGCGCACCGCCTCCTCCATCCGCGCAGGCTGCTCGTCCGAGATGCCCACGACCTCGACGTGGGGATGCTCCGAAGCCATGCGAAGCAGGTCGCCCATGTGGAAGTGGTCGAAGTTGATGCCGGCGACACGCCAAGTGCGCTTCTTCATAGGATGATGCGCATGGTGTGCATCTTGGCGCGCAAGG
>CAIRNV010000356.1 GCA_903880005.1 uncultured Verrucomicrobiota bacterium
CTCCCTGCGGTCTGGACGCGCCCCATGCGCTGTGGGAGCGTCGGACCAAGCACGAGAACGAAGACATCAGCGGAGATTTCCAGACCCCGGACCATAACATAAATCGGCCGGAAATTGGTCCGATGATTGGGGACCACTTCAGAACGCCGATACATCAATCATGCAGCCCGGATCGAAGGTCTCGTGGACGTCGGGCGCACCCCAGTAGATGGGGATGCAACCCACGAGCAAGGGCTCGACGAGCTTCTCCGTCACGTAGCCCGGGGAACGCGTGTTCTCGAAGGCGAGGTTGAACCGGTAACCCCGCAGGAAGGCGAGCTTGTCCGGGACGCGTCGGCCCAGGGTGTTGAAATGACGACCGCCCGAGTCCACGGCCCGGCGCCGGCGAAGCATGCGGAAGAATCGATTGCGCTCGGGGGCTCGCGGGTTGCTGGCGACAAAGGCACAGAAGCCCTCGCGCCCCATGTGGGCGGCCGGGTCATGTCCTGGGTTGCGCACCAGGGAACCCAGCAAGGGCAAGGCCTGCGCGTAGTAGGGATACCGGACAAACCTCGAATCCTGCCTCGGCCCGTCGGGGCCCAACGCGAAATCGCACTGGTCGAAGTCCGGCAACATGTTCTCCGCCGTCAGGTATACCTTCAGCCCCCGGAAGCCCCAGTGTCGCTCGCCGTAGTCCGAGTACACCAAAACGTCGGAATCCCCAAAGTCGCCGAGCACCACGCCACGTTCCTTGGCCAGCAGTCGATGCAGGCGAAAGGCCCCGGGCTCGAACCCGGGCCAGAAGTCGGAATAGGCCAACCGCAAGGGACGCACGTGCGCATCATGGTGACGGGTGGACCGGGTTGCCAAGCTACGGCCTGCCGTGCATCCCGAGGTTGTCGGCAGGATCTGGACGGGCAGCGGAGAGCTGACCGGTCCCGCAGGGCAGGAGCATGGAGTGGCGGCCGGGGACGGCCGCGCTCCCAGGGTTGAGCGCACGCGACGCTTTCGAGATCCACGACAACTTCGGGTTGCGCCGCGCGGCCTGGCGCCGCCACGGGCGAGCATTGCCATCGGGCTCCATGCGGGGGCAGGGTGAGGCCTCCCCATGAAGAAAAGGACGACGACGCGGCGTCTGGCGGCGTTCACCTTGATCGAGTTGCTGGTGGTGATCGCGATCATCGCGGTGCTTGCCAGCTTGCTGTTGCCGGCGCTTGCGACGGCCAAGGAGCAAGCACGCAAGACCCGGTGCTTCAACAATTGCCGTCAACTCCTCCTCTCCATCACGATGTACGTGGGCGATCACCGGGGCTTCTTGCCCTGCGGCTCCATGAGCACGCCCCGCGCCAGCAAGGGCTATCTCACATGGGACGAGCAGGTCGTCCCGTTCGGCGGCCTGACCAACCTCCTCGTTTGCCCCAGCCACAAGTTTGGAAGGCGCCACTATTGGGCGAACGCCAACATCGAGAATGGCCAGCAATCCGAGGGCAACCCGCGCCAGACGGGCATCATGGCCCTCGGCTTCTCCGTTCGGCCCGAGACCCTCCGCAATCCCAGCGGCGTCGTCGCCCTCACCGAGATCCGTGACCAGAAGGCCAGCTACGCCTTCGGCGGCGTTTCCAACCCGGGCGAGGGCTGGGGCTCCATGCTGTTCGCCTACGAGGATCTCTTCATCCTCCAGTTCCGCCATCTCAAGCGCGAAACCGTTTCTTACGCCGACGGACACGTCGAGAACGCCGTGTCCAACGTCCTGATGGGCCCCAAGCTCACCTCCGGCAGATGGAGCTTCGAACGGTTCTATCGCGATCCCGAGCGCGTGCCCACAAGGTAGGACGCAGGGCTGGGCCTGGCCGATGCCTGCTGCATGAGGGTCTCCGACTGAGCCGGAACGATTCATTTGGGAGGGAAGTGACGGCGAAGCAGATGCTTGTGCAACCCAAGGAGTGAGCGAGGCGCGGGCCAGTTCCCGGCCCGTAACGAGCGAACGACGAAGCTCTTGCGAAAGAAGATCAAGTAAGTGCGACCGCCCCAACCCCACGGTTACCGGCTGGAGAATATCCTTGAGATTCGGCGCCGCGCGGCGCGTGGTTTGCGGCGGATACAACTCATCTATGAAACCTCATCGTGGCGTCCTCATCCTGGTCCTCGGCATCCTTGGAATGATCATGTGCGGCATCTTAACCGGGATTCCTGCGTGGATCATGGGCAAGAATGATTTGAAGGCCATCGCCGCCGGCGAGATGGATCCTGCCGGACAGGGCCTGACCAAGGTGGGCTACATCCTTGGCATCATCTCCGTGGCCCTGACCGCGATCACGGTGGTCGTGTTCGGGGTGTTGGCTGTCATCGGTGCAGCCGGTGCGATGGCGAAGTAGTCGCAACAAGCATCGCCCGGTTCCAAGCGTCGTCACCCCGTCGGAAAATCCGGTCGGCCGGGGCTACGCGACGCGCGAAATGGCGTGGCCAACGGAAAAATGGGTTTGCCCATGGAGGCCCGGTTTTCGCAACCTGCACGAACGGCGGAGAGGTGGCTGAGTGGTTTAAGGCGCACGCCTGGAAAGCGTGAGTAGCTAAACACTACCGGGGGTTCGAATCCCCCCCTCTCCGCCATCTTCTTTCGATGGCCCAGAACGGGCCACCGCCCGACGCAGGATGTGGTCGTCCATGAGGAAACCGCCCCCAATCGGCCGGGCGTCGTCGGCAACCCGCTCGTATCCGGCCGTGCGGTAGGCACGCAGGGCGCGGTCGTTGGCGCGATTGACCCGAAGCTCGATCCAACTCACACCGTGTCGGATGGCTTGACGCTCCACGTGCTCCAGCATGCGTTGGCCCAAGCCCCTGCCATGGAACGTGGGTTCAAGATAGAGCTTGTGCAGGAGGAGCCCTGGCCCGCCAGGCTCCCATGAGAGATAACCCCGCCGTTCGCCAGCGACCTCCAGCCATTCCCAGCGCACGCCCTTGGCCAACTCGGATGCCACCTGCTCCGGGGCGTACATCCAACCCAGCATCTGCTCGATCTGCGCGTCCGGGATCATGCCCCGGTAGCAACTCCACCAGATGCGCGACGCCATGGCGCGCAAGGCTTCCAGGTCATCGAGCGAAACGTCTTGGAACCCGACGTCCGTGACGTGCATGGGCCAGAGCTACCACTTCATCGACTTCACCCAACCGATGAATGCGTCCTTCTCCTTGCGCGCAAGGGCATCGGGGGCCGTGAGCTTCAGGAACCACGTCTTGCCGCCATCCGGGATGATCGCGCCAACGATGCGCTTCGGCCCTGCTCCCCCAAGGTCCACCAAGGTCGCCTTGCGACCTCCGTCGATTTCAACCTGGGTGGTTTCCTTGGCGAGGCCTTCATCATCCAACGGCGCAAGGCCCACTTGCCCGCGCCATCGGTTGACGTTGGACAACAGCCCGCCGCCCGCCCCCGAAAGCGTGCTGATCGAGACGTCGCCCGGCTCGCCATCGCCGGGAATCTCGAAGCTGGCCAGGCGCATGGGACGCGGCCCGCCGGCCTTCCAATGCACGGGCACCTTCCATGCAGGCAACCCGTCGGCAGCAGCCGAAGCCGTCGAGCCAGGCGCGTCGGCCGCCGACGGCACCGGGGTCACGGCTGGGGCCGATGCGGCGGTGGGGGCGGGTGCTTCGGCTGAATTCGCAGGCTCGGGACCCGCCTTCACCGAGGCGAGCCATTCCATGTAGCGACCCTTTTCCTGTTCCACGAGCCCGGCCTCGCCCATGGCCTTGAAAAAGACCGTCATGCCACCTGCGGGCAGGATGGCCGCCAAGGTTCGCTTCTTGTGCTTGCCATCCACCAGGGCGCCGATGCTCGTTTGGTCGTAGAGGAAGGCCGACGAACGACCGATCTTTACCGGGGAACGAACGCTCGCGACCTGGGATTCCTCCAAGGGGGGCAGCTCAAGCTCGCGACGCCAACGGTTGACGTTGTCCAGCTCGCTACCGGCCTGCTCGCCCAACGCCACGACGGAGATGTCCAAGGAACGCCCGTCCGACGACGTGACGGCGTAGCTTGCCAGGCGCATGCCACCGCTCGTTGGCTTGTCCGTCCATCCCTTGGGGACCGTCCATGGGACCTTCGCGGTTTCCTGCGCAGGCTCCGGGGCCGCAACGGTTCGTTCCTTCGCGGCCTCGTACACTTGGACCTGGTCCCGTTCGCAGCCCGCGACCACCCAGGCCATCCCTCCCGCAGCCACACTCATCCATCGTTGACGAAGCATGGGCGCACTCAACCGCCGGAAGGGACGGAGCGCAAGAAGGCGCTCGCGATCGACACGCCAGCCCCGGGGCGAAGACACGATACTAGTGCCTGAAATGGCGATGCCCCGTGAACACCATCGCGACGCCCCGTTCGTCGGCGGCGGCGATCACCTCCGCGTCACGCATGGAGCCCCCGGGTTGAATGGCCGCCGTGGCGCCGGCCTCCGCGGCGGCGATCAAGCCGTCCGGGAAGGGAAAGAAGGCGTCGCTGCACACCACCGATCCCCGGAGGGAGAGAGAGGCTTCACCCGCCTTCCAGACGGCAATGCGGGAGGAGTCCACCCGGCTCATTTGCCCGGCGCCGATCCCGAGGGTTTGGTCGGCATTGGCGTACACGATGGCGTTCGACTTGACGTGCTTGACCACACGCCACCCGAAAAGCATGGCCTCCAACTCCGCAGGGGTCGGGGCGCGGCGTGTCACCACCCGCAGGTCGGCGGCGGTCGTCGAGCGAAGGTCGCGCTCCTGCCACAGGAAGGATCGCGCCCCAACGGAGCGAATGTCGCCGCCGGGCGCGGCCGCCGGGGCTCCAACAACGCGCAGAAGGCGAAGGTTCTTCTTGTGACGAAGGACTTCGAGGGCCTCGGGTTGGAAGCCCGGCGCGACAATGACCTCCGAGAAAATGCCCGCAATCGCCTCGGCGCAGGCCAGGTCCAGCGGTTGATTGACGGCGATGATGCCGCCGAAGGGGGCTTGGCGATCGGTGGAGTAGGCCCGGTCCCACGCCTCGCGCAACGTCGATCCACGGCCCACGCCGCAGGGGTTGGTATGCTTGAGGATCGCGAGGGTGGGGGTCTCCCCGGCAAACTCGGAGATCAGGGCGACGGCGGCGGTCAGGTCGAGGATGTTGTTGTAGGAAAGCTCCTTGCCCTGGAGCTGCTGGTAGTGGTCGTGGAAGGCCCCATACAAGGCCGCTCGTTGATGAGGGTTCTCCCCGTACCGCAGCGGCTGCGCGATGGGCGCCACCACGGGAAGAATGGGCAAGGGCTGGTCGGGAGGAGTGAATTCGCGAAAGAGATGGGCGGCGATGGCCGCGTCGTAGGCCGCGGTCCGGGCGAAGACCTTCGCGGCGAGGCGGCGACGCAGGTCGAGCGTGGTCTCGCCACCTTGTGCCATCTGCTGGGCCACCTCCACGTAGTCGGCAGGATCCACCACCACCGTCACCGATTCATGGTTCTTGGCGGCAGACCGCAGCATCGACGGCCCACCGATGTCGATGTTCTCGATGGCGTCATGAAGCGTGACCCCAGGTCGGGCGACGGTGGACTCGAAGGGGTAGAGGTTCACGACGACCAGGTCGATGGGCGCGATGCCATGCTCGGCAACGGTGCGCTCGTGCTCGGCATGGCCGCGCAGGTACAGCAGGCCGCCATGGACACGCGGATGCAACGTCTTCACCCGTCCGTCCAACATCTCGGGAAAGCCGGTGTGCTCCGACAAGTCCTTCACGGCGAGCCCAGCCTCACGCAGCGCCTTGGCCGTGCCGCCCGTCGAAATCAACTCGACACCCGCCGCCGCAAGGACACGAGCGAGGTCAACAAGTCCGGTCTTGTCCGAAACCGAAAGCAGGGCGCGCTGAATCCGAGGCATGCGAGGCAGGGGTCTTCTTGTAAAAAAATTCCCCCCTCCGCTGGCGGAGGGAGGAACGAAAACTTCCGGCCGGTGGTGGAGCCGAGGGGATTCGAACCCCTGACCCCCACAATGCCATTGTGGTGCTCTACCAACTGAGCTACGACCCCAACGGCCGGTAAAGGCCGGTGATTGTGCGGAACCCGCCCTGCGAGTCAATCACGGCGTTTCAAGATTTCCCATCGATCGATGCCCAAAAGCGGTGCATCGGGACCCCAGCTCGTCCGCACGGAAGAACATCCGAACCCCGAAAGTCTCGCCGGCACCAACCCACTGCATCGTTCCGGCCTATGCAACGCCGGGGCCAGTGCACAGGATGCCCGAGCACATGATCCTTGGGACGGGCATCGACTTGGTGGAAATCCAGCGCATCCGCGACGCCTTGGCCCGTCACGGGGAGCCCTTCGCACGGCGCATCCTCACCCAAGCCGAATGGGATTACTGCACCCAGCACGCCGACCCCGCACCCTGCGTGGCGTCGCGCTTCGCTGCCAAGGAAGCCGTCTCCAAGGCGTTGGGATGCGGCATCGGCCCCACCCTTGGATGGCACGACATCGAGATCGTCCGGCTCCCATCAGGCCAGCCCACCGTGAGGATGTCGGCGGAGGGGAACCGGCAGGTCGAGGCTCTGGGGGGCAGGCGGATTCACCTCAGCATCAGCCACGAACGCGGTCACGCCGCCGCCATCGCCATCTTGGAGAACTGAGCGAACGGGTTCTCCTCGCCGGGCTGCCGCACGGCCTCGAATCGCTCGATCTGCTTGCGAAGCTTGGACAAGGCGAGGTTTTGCAACTGGCGGATCCGCTCGCGCGTCACGCCAAACTTGCGGCCGATGTCGTCCAACGTCTTCTCGGGGCCGCCGTCGAGGCCGAATCGGTCACGGAGGATGGCGAGCTCGCGTTCATCCAAGATTTGGAGGAACTCCCGGACCATGCCGTGGGTCGTGTCCTGCTCGAGCTTGCAATACGGGTCGAGGTTGGCCTCGTCAGGCACCACTTCCCCAAGACGGCTCGAATCGTCGTCGCCACCCAAGGGGGCGTCGAGCGACGCGGTCTTCATCGAGGCCCTTTGCCACAGGCGAATCTTGCGAACAGGCACCTCCATCTGCTCGGCCAGTTCCTCGTCGCTCGGCTCGCGTCCGAGCAGGTCCTGCAGCTCCATGGAAAGGCGGCGCATGCGGGAAATCTTGTCCACGAGATGAACCGGGAGGCGGATGGTCTTGGATTGGTTGGCCAAGGCGCGCTTGATCGATTGCTTGATCCACCACGACGAGTACGTGGACAGCTTGCCACCCTTCGCGGGATCAAAACGCTCCACGCCCTTCATAAGACCGATGTTGCCCTCGTTGATGAGGTCGAGGAGCGGCAGGCCAAGGCCTTCGTAGTCGCGCGCGATCTTCACGACGAGGCGCAGGTTGGCGCGGATCATGTGCTCCCGGGCAGCCATGTCGCCCTTCTTGATGCGGGCGGCGAGGTCGATCTCATCCTGGATCGTCAGCAACGGGACCTCGACGGCGTCGCGCATGTACAACGTCAGAGCCGACCGGGCCTCAATGGGGGCGGATTCGTGGTCCACCTTCACGTTTTCGCGGGGCAACTGAATGTGGGCCGGTGCGCGAAGGGCCTCTGGGGCATCGGGCTTGGCGACGTTGCGTCGAGCGTTGCTGACCGACGGCTTGGGCGCTCCGAAGCGACGGCGGGGGAGGGAGGGCGTGAGGCGCGGCAACTTGGCGATGGCGGGGGCGCGTTTCATGGGGGGAGAGAGGTCTCGGTGGATGTTGATGAAGATCTGATGAATTTCTGTTCCCTTTGTCCTTGTTTGACTATCGATTGTCAACGTCATGTTTAACATTTGTGTTCATGGTGTTGAACAACAGGGAGGGCCTAAGCCGGAACGATTCAGTTGGGTCGGTCGTGCTTGCTCGATCTGCTTGCGCAAATCCTTCGTCGTTCGCTCGTTACGGGCCTCGTGCCGGCCCGCGCCTCGCTCACTCCTCGGCTTGCGCAAGCATCTGCTTCGCAATCACTTCCCTCCCAACTGAATCGTCC
>CAIRNV010000357.1 GCA_903880005.1 uncultured Verrucomicrobiota bacterium
CCATCGGCTACCTCTCCCGTGCCGACTTCGAGGCCACTTTTTAACGCCAAAAACCATCCTTTTTACTGTCCACTTTTTCGAGGCGGGCCCACGGATCAGCCGCCTCCTCGAGGTGAAGTCCAGTGGCAACCTGCATCCCGCCACGATCTCCGCCGAGATTGCAAAAGCCATCACCCTCCTAAAGACCCACCGGCAGACGCTGGAAGAACTCGCCCACCAACGGGCTGAAGCTCTTCTCCAAGACCATCGCCGCGTCCGTGAGGCGGCCCGGGACCATGGATCGTATTCCGTCACGCCGTCGCTCCCCGTCGATGTCATCGGGGTGTATGTCCTGCTGCCGAATTCGTTCTGAATCAAAGAGCCGTGGCATACCCCCCACCACCTTCCGCCAGCCCGTTCATCCCGGCGTCACCGGGTTCGTTCGAGGCCTTGACCCGACAAGCCCTCAACAACAGGCTGCAAGGACTTTATGCCCGGCATCCCGTCCAGTTCAGCCTCGAGCGCTACCAGCGCAGCGTCCCTCACCAAGGTTCGCAGGGCTTCCGTTGCGTCCATTTCCCGTCAGCCGAAGGCATCTACCGAGCAGGCGCTCAAGGGCTACGCCTACCTGAAGTCCCGATCCTCCCGCAGTCGGTCGCCCAACTCAGCCGCCTCGGCGTGATGGACAAGGCCGGCCGCGCCGCTCTTCGGGCGTGGATTCAGGCCGGGGGAACCTTTCTCGATGAGGCCGCATTCCTGGCTCGTTGGGAGCAACAAGGACGTCTGGGCGGCGCGGAGCATCAGGTCTTCTTCGACGAGCCATCCAGCCTGTGGCACAAACGCCTGTATGCCTGCGTCCTGGGCAGCACCTTGGGCGACTACCTCGACCGCATGATGCTTCATGCCGTCGTCTTCCCCGAAACCGCCTATCGCCTGGTTGGCTTCAGCATCAATCCCAGGAACCGGAACATCTCCCCCATCGTCTCCCAACCCCATGTCGCCGTCGCCACCGACAGCCCCCCGGTATCCCTCGCCGAAACACGCACCCTGATGTCCGAGATCGGATTCGAGCCCATCCGCCTCCGCCACAACGGCGTCCTGGATGACGGCTATTTTGCCTTTTACCACCACGGCTGCGGCATCCTCGCCCACGATCTTCATGACGAAAACGTCGTTCGCATGCAGGACACCGGAGAGTTGGCGGTGATCGATCCCTATCTCTCCCTCGCCCGCAATGGAACATGGGCTGCACTCAAGCTGGCCGAGGTGGGCATCGCCATCCCACCCGACGACATCCTGCCCTGATTCCCTCCTTTGCCCATGCCTCGCCGCCCATCCGATTCCCTGATCTTTGACTCCCTCCGGCTGGAGGGCGCTCTCTTCATCCCCGCCGTCCTCGAAAAAGCCGCCCGGGGGGAATTACCGGACCAGCGAACCCCATCGGACTACAGTCTTCCCGTAGGCCTCAGTCTTCTCGATGAGCAAGGCCGCGCCTTCCGCATCGCTTCGGCCTTGGCTCGAACCTTCGAGCCCGTCCGCGCCCGCACCGACGTGGATGCCCTTCGGGCGACTTCCGGGTTTTTCCTCCACCTGCTCCGCGATGTTCTGGGCTACGCCGATGTCACGGTCTGCAAGGAGCCCGTCCCCCACGGTGACCGCGCCTTCCCCATCACCGCCCTCGCCTGCGGCGGTCGCATCCCCATCGTGGTGGCTCCGCATCACCTCGAACTGGATACTCCGGACGAACGCTTCGCCATCATCGGCTCAGGAGCACGTCGTCGGTCGGCCTACCAGTTGGCCCAACAGTTCCTCAACGCCTCCGCCGAATGCACCTGGGCCATTGTCACCAACGGTCGCCAGATCCGTCTCCTGCGGGACGCTGATACCCTCACCCGCCCCGCCTTCCTCGAAGCTGACCTCGACCTCATCCTCCGCGAACAACGCTACGCCGACTTCGCCGCTGTCTGGCGTCTCTTCCATGCCAGCCGGGCCGGGCAATCCGATGCCAACGCCCCTTGGGAGGCATGGCGCAAACAAGGACAAGACCAGGGCGAACGGGTTCGCGACGGTCTCCGGACCGGTGTCACCCAGGCCCTCCTCGTTTTCGGCACCGGATTCCTGGCACACCCAGCCAACGAACCGCTCCGAACCCGCCTCCAGACCGGCGACCTCTCCGTTGACGCCTATTTCCAACAACTTCTCCGCCTCATCTACCGATGCCTCTTCGTCTTCACCGCCGAAGAACGTGGATTGCTGCATCGGGAGGACACCTCACCGGAAGCTCGGGAAGCCCGCGAGGCCTACGCCGCGGGATACGCGTTCCGCAGGCTTCGGGACCGTTCGCTCCGTCGCTCTGGCTTCGACCGCCACGGGGACCACTGGACCGCCTGCCGCATTGTCTTTCGAGGCCTCGCCACCGGTGAATCCAAACTCGCCCTCCCGGCGCTTGGCGGACTCTTTTCCAAAAAACAGTGCCCCGACCTCGATGACGCCCTGTTGGAAAATCGGGTCCTCCTCGATGCCATGCACCCGCTTCGTTGGTCGGGTCAGGGCGGAAGTTTGGCCGCCATCGACTATCGCAATATGGGGCCAGAGGAACTGGGCTCCGTGTACGAAAGCCTGCTCGAACTTGTTCCCACCGTCGATGTCCCAGCCCGGAGGGTCGGATTCGTTGGATTGACGTCGGAGGGATTGACCGAGGGCAACGCCCGCAAGACCAGCGGCTCCTACTACACGCCGGATTCCCTCGTTCAGGAGCTTTTGGATTCGGCGCTGGACCCGGTGATCCGCCTCCGCGTGGCGGAGGCGGAGAGAATGGCGAAGGGAGAATGGCGAAGGGTGGAAGGACCTTGCCGCGCCTACTTCATGGCATATGCCCATCCACGATTATCGCGACCTGGAGGTCTGGAAGCGGGGCCGAGCCATGGCCAAGGCGATTTACCTTCTCACCCGACAGTTCCCAAGGGAGGAACTCTACGGGATGACCTCGCAGATGCGACGAGCGTCCACCTCCATCCCGGCCAACATCGCGGAGGGTTGGGGACGCCATTACACGGCGGAGTTCATCCAGTTCTTGAGGACCGCCAACGGCAGCCGGACGGAGCTGGAGACCCATCTGCTCCTCTGCATGGACGTGGGCCTTTGCACGGAGGATCAGATCCAGCCCTTGCTGGAGGAACTCACAATCATGGGAAAGCAGATGGTCAGCCTCCAACGCTCCCTCTCCCGGAGAATCACCTAACGCCCTCCATTCCCCATTCGCCATTCCCCACCCCCCATTCGCTGTTGGCCCCCCATTCGCCATTCCCCACCCTCGAACAAGCATGGGACGCCACCCCATTCGCCATTCGCCATTCCCTGCTCGCCGCCGCAGCCCTCCTCTCCATCGCCGTCATCGACCCCGCCTGCGGCTCCGGACACTTTCTCCTCGCCGCCGCCCGCCGCCTCGCCGAGCGCCTCGCAGAACTGCGCGCCGTCGAGGGAGCTGTTACTCCGGCCGATTACCGGCACGCCCTCCGCGAAGTCATTGCCCGCTGCATCCACGGGGTGGACCGCAATCCCATGGCTCTCGAACTCGCCCGCACCGCCCTGTGGCTGGAAGGGTTCGAGCCGGGACAACCCCTCTCCTTCCTCGACCATCATCTCGTCTGCGGCGACGCCCTGTTGGGTCTCATCGAGTTCCAATCCCTGACCGCAGGCATTCCCGCCGAGGCGTTCAAGCCACTGACCGGCGACGACAAGGAAGCCTGCAAGGCGCTCGCCGCTGCGAACCGGGTCGCCCTCAAGGCCTTTGAACGGCGGCGCACCGACCCGGATTTCTTCCGCGAGGCCGACACCCGGAACCTCCTCGATGAACTGAAGGCCCTGGAGGCCATGCCGGAAGGCACCCCGACCGAGGTCGAGACCAAGGCTTCCGCGTACACGACCTTCCTCCAACACGCTCGCGACAGCCGCCTCGCCCAAGCCGCCGACCTCGTCGTCGCAGCCTTCCTCTCACCGAAGGATTCCCCCACCACCGCCGGGCTCTGCCCCACCACCCAGACGCTCGGCGACCTGCTCTTCCCCATCCAAGGCAACCCCGTCCGGACAGAGGTCCTCCAGAATGCCCGGGAGACTTGCCGTCAGGCTCGCGTGCTTCACTGGCCACTCGCCTTCGCAGGGATCTTTGCCCGGGGTGGGTTTGACTGCGTGCTGGGGAATCCGCCGTGGGAAATGCTCCAACTGGACCCACAGGAGTTTTTCGCCGCGCGGGCACCCCATGTAACAAACGCCCAAAACATGGCTGCTCGCGACAGGGAGATTGCAGCACTCCGGAAGACCTCCCCCAGGCTATTCGACGAGTACCAGTTGGCACTTCGCATCATGGAAGCCACGCAGGCATTTGTGCATGCAAACGAACGCTTCGAGCATTCGGGTACCGGTCGAATAAATCTCTCGTCACTGTTCACCGAGTCGTGTCTTCGGATGCTCGGTCCCGACGGGAAGGCCGGAATCGTCTCACCATCGGGTGTGGCAACAGACTCTTTCACGCAGGGACTTTGGAATCATATCACTGACGGGCGGTTGGTTAGCTTCTTCGACTTTGAGAACCGTGAGGGTCTATTTCCAGGAGTACATAGAAGCTACAAGTTCTGCCTTCTGACCATGGGCCGCTCCACGGTGGCAAGCTTCGCGTTTTTCCTCAGTGCCACGGAACAAATCCGTCAGGAGAAAAGACGATTCCAGCTCGCAGCAGAGGATTTTCGTCTCATCAATCCCAATACCAGAACTTGCCCTATTTTCCGCTCACAAGCGGACGCCGAACTAACCAAGAAGCTCTATCGTCGATGGCCAGTGCTTTGGCGTGAAGCCCAAGGTGAGCAGGCCGAAGAGAACCCTTGGGGCCTTGAACTTCAACTGATGTTCATGATGAACACGGACAGTGTTCATTTTCTCAACGCGAAGACACCCAATTCACTGCCTCTCTACGAGGCGAAAATGATTCACCAATTCGACCATCGGTGGGCGACCTACCGATGGGACGCCGGCGAAGGCGAACCGGTGACCGACGACGTTTCGGAGACCCAGAAGGCTCGCCCGGACTTCACCGTGCAACCCAGGTATTGGGTGGAGGAGCGGCACGTCTTATCTCGCCTCGCCCGCGTACCCCGGTGCGTCATCAAGGCATGGGACGAACAATCCGAAGATGCCCTCCGCAACGCCTTGGCGACATGGATCGTTTCAGGCGAGGCCTCCGATGCCCTCGCGGAACTCCGCGGGCAGACGGCCTCACCACGACAACGAGTCGCCGAGCTCGGAGGCCGCCTGTTCGCCTCCCTTCCGGCCCGCGATACCGACTGGTTCAACCCGAAGGCAGCGGCTGAGTCCAAGGAATGGCCGCCCCTCTCGCCAGACGAACTCAACCTCCTCCGCGACGCACCGAACCTGCTCTCGGCCACCCGCGACCTCCTCGACCGGCGCAGCCCCCGCTGGCTCATGGGTTGGCGGGACATCTGCCGGGCAACGGACGAACGCACCGTCATCGCCAGCGTCGTGCCGAGGGTCGGAGTGGGGAACAATATGCCGCTGATGCTGTTCGACGACAGCGCAACGCCAAGGCACCACGCCGCCCTATTGGGCAATCTGGGCTCCTTGACCTTGGACTTCGTGGCACGTCACAAGGTTGGAGGAACCCACCTGAACTATTTCATCTACAAGCAGCTACCGATCCTCCCACCCACCGCCTACACCGAAGCCGACCTCGCCTACATCGTCCCCCGGGTGCTGGAGCTGACCTACACGGCGCACGACCTGAAACCGTGGGTGGAGGATGTGGTGACATCCTACAACGCCGGGACGGCAGCTCCAATCGCCATTCCCGATTCGCCATTCCCCTACGACCCGCTCCGCCGAGCCGTGCTGCGGGCGGAGTTGGACGCGTGGTATGCCCGAATGTACGGCCTAACCCGGGATGAACTACGCTACATCCTCGACCCGTCGGACACCCACGGCCCGGACTACCCCACCGAGACCTTCCGCGGTCTCAAATCCAACGAACTCCGCGCCTTCGGCGAATACCGCACCCGCCGCCTCGTGCTGGAGGCGTGGGATGCGCGGGCAAACCACTCGATAACGGCGATTGGTAACAAGTCCTCAACGCAAAATGATCCCAACGCGGAAGCTAGCGCCGTAGCACCCACTCATTTCACCCCAAGACAACCAACCATATGATGGACACCTCTGCCATGAAACTGCGAATATTCATCGGAAGCTCTAGCGAAAGGTTAGATGTCGCGAACGCCGTTCGCACGGGCCTCGAAGATGAACATGTACCCATCGTTTGGAAGGATGGTATTTTCGGCCTTTCAAAGGACATCCTAGCCGGATTGCTTGCAGCAGTCGAAAAGTCCGACGCCGCTGTGTTTATCTTCGCCCCCGATGATCTAACGCAGATTCGTTGTCAACAACACTCTACGGTTCGTGACAACGTTGTTTTTGAACTTGGCTTATTCATGGGGATGCTCGGAAGGGAGAGAACTTTTTTCGTGGTGCCAAAGGGCGAAAAAGAGCTGCACCTTCCCTCAGATTTGACGGGTGTAATCTACGCTAGTTACGATCCGAATCAGTTTGCAAATAGCGCCAATGGTTCTGTTACCACTGCGTGCACCGAGATCAAGAAAGCGTTATCGGACTGGATGCGAGCACAGGCCAAAAGGCAGAACGATTCACCCTCTGCCATTGGCGAAGCCATGGCAGGGTTTGGCGCACAAATGGAGAAAGTGTTGCTCCCACTGCTGAGGGACGGCACATACGGAGCCTCCACCAAAGCAAAGGTAGAACAAGCCGATACTGATCTTGTTTTGAAGTATGGCAGACGGACGGTCTACGTCACGTTCGGGCGCATTGATGAAGCGCCGGCCGGCGAGGATCACTTGGTGGTCCTCCCTGCAAATGACCTTTTTGACCATCACTGTTTCCATGATTCGAAGGGAGCCATGGGAAGTTGCATGAGCAAATGGTTCCCAGGGCGCGTCGGTGATGTGAAAGATTTAGTCCAACGGCAGCTTGCCCAGGACATCCATAGGATGAAGGCGACTCCGGTGGCTACAAGTGAAACTCAGTTAAGCCTTAGTTATGGTGTTGGGAAATGCGTTTACATTAATAGGCCATTCGGCGTTAACCGCAAAATCGCACTAGTCACCACTTCGACCAAGCGTGCCAATGTAGGGTTGCATAGCGAGGGCGCCTACCTTTTTGCGGCACTGCGAAATGTTTGCCACGTCATGAATGATGAAAAGCTGGACACAGTTTATCTACCTGTACTTGGCGGGGGCAAGGGAGCCATGGATCCGCAAATAGCCTTCTGGTACCTTCTGTTAGCACTGAGACATTTATTCGATGCGTCGTCGGGCGGAGGTAAGGGGCTAAGATCTGTCCATATCGTCATTTTCAAGGTGGATTCCAAGTCGGATCCTGAGATCGACCCAGAGCTTGCTGGCAAGCTACTCGGCCTCGCGATGCGCTGATTGCCGCCATCCTTAACAATATGTATTGGCATGCATGACCTTTAACATTGACCGATTCATCGATGCCCAAAATCCAACGATGTACAACGTTGCTCTTTCCGAACTAGAGAATGGTTCTAAAAGATCCCACTGGATGTGGTTTATTTTTCCGCAGCTTCGTGGATTGGGTCGCAGTCCGACCGCGCAATTCTACGGCCTTGAAGGCGCCGCCGAAGCACGGGCCTACCTCGCTCACCCCATTCTTGGCGAACGACTCCGCACCTGCACCCAGGCTCTCCTGCGCCATGTCAATACCCTCAGTGCCGAGGACATCTTGGGTACCGATGCGTGCAAGTTGCGGTCCTGCATGACGCTGTTCCAGCAGGTCGCTTCCGAGGAATGCCTCTGGTCCCATGTCCTCGGTGCCTTTTTTAAAGGCCAAGCGGATCCATTGACATTGAAACTCCTCGCCACCTCGTCCTGCGAGTAACCCGCACTCGCCATTCGCCATTCGCCATTCGCCGTCATCCCCCATGAACTCCTTCCAGAAAAGCCTCGTCACCATGGCTGGGTACGACAACGGATGGGAGGTCGCATGCGAAGGCCAGGGCTCCGTCACCCTCACATCTGCAAACCACAGCACCACCGCCGTGGTGTTACAGGACCCCAGCGGAAATGGGTGGATCGTTCAGCTTCCATCCGGCCGATTGACGGAGGAACTCGCGCGCATTGAGGACGGTTTCACGACGACCGGACCTGCGTTCCAAGCGCCTTCCGAAAGGGCTCTTGGGAACCTCTTGGCCCATGCGGCCCGACTCGCCCGAACCTTGCCTGACCTGCCGCGGCAAAACTACGAGCAGGCCGTCGCCGAGGAACTCTTTGGCCTTTCCAAATCCACAGCCTC
>CAIRNV010000358.1 GCA_903880005.1 uncultured Verrucomicrobiota bacterium
CGCGCCAAGCCCAATCCGCGACCGTTCGCCCACCACGCAGTACGCCCCCACGGACGCCCCAGCATCCACCGACGCCGACGCCGCCACCACCGCCGTGGGATGAATCCCCGGCACGGGGGCCGGCTCCGGAAAGAACAACGGCAGGACCTTGGCGAACGCCACCCGGGCATGCGCGACCCGCAGCAACGTCTTGCCCTCCGCGACGAAGTCCCCGGCAACGAGGATCGCCGACGCAAAGCTGGCCTTGGCCCGGAGGAAATAGGCCTCGTTCTCGGCGAACGTCAGGTCGCCCGGCTTGGCTGAATCCGCCGGGGCGAAGCCCGTGATCACCTGGTCGGCGTTTCCGACCACGACGGCCCCGATGGCCTCGGCGATGTGGCGTGCGGTGAAGGAGGGCATCGGTGGAAAGGGGAATGACTCGGCAGTCTCAGAGGCCTCGGTGCGATGAAATGACGTTGCCGGGCCCCAGCACGATGACGCGTGGCGCCCATCCTTCGGCCTCGATCGCGTCCACCTCCGTGAACGACATGATCGTGATGCGGTCCCCGGGCTTGCCCAGGTGGGCCACGGCTCCGTTGAGCTCGATGGCTCCCGACCCGCGCGGGCCGCGGATCACGTAGGTCTCCCAGCGCGCGCCATTCGCCATGTTGGAGCACAGGATGCGCTCATGCGCCCGGAGCCCCGACGCCTCCATGAGGTCCTCGGCAATCGTGAGGGAACCCTCGTAGTCCACGCTCGCGCCCGTAACGGTGGCCTGATGGATCTTGGACTTGAGAAGATGCAGCAACATGCGGGAAGAAACGCTCTCGGGGTGGACATCAAAAGACTCGCGCCGGACCCGGCCCCCGCCGAGGCGCCCCACCCACTTCCCGGCATCGTATCGAGAACGGCCCGCCGGACAACCCCGGATTCTTGGCCGTTGCCAGGACTGGAATCGGCTGGTCGTACAAAGACCGCATGCAAAAAAAGAGCCAACCCAAGGAGCGTCCCAAGCTGGGCCTGAATCTGATCAAGTTTCAAAGCGTTGATTGCCAACTGTTTGCACGGGTTCGATTCCGGCTGGCATCCCAGTTGCTTCGGGGCCGCAAAGAACGCGGCTGGCATGTTGCCATGACCGCACCCGTCCCGCCCGACCCGGCAGGCGGCCGGGCTGTAAGGAACCGGAGGAGCGCAGCGCATGAAGAAAGTCGAAGCCATTATCAAGCCGTTCAAATTGGAGGAAGTGAAGGATGCCCTCCATGACGTCGGCATCGAAGGCATGACGGTGAGCGAGGTGAAGGGATTTGGCCGTCAAAAGGGCCACACCGAGATCTATCGCGGCAGCGAGTACACGGTGGACTTCCTCCCCAAGATCAAGATCGAGCTGGTCGTCTCGGACACGAAGGTCGCCGAGGCCGTCACGGCCATCGTCAAGGCCGCCAAGACCGGCAAGATCGGCGACGGGAAGATTTTCGTCTCGACGGTGGAGGAGGCCATTCGCATCCGCACCGAGGAGAAGGGCGAGGCCGCCGTTTGAGGCATCGGGGGTGCGAAACAACTCAATCAAAACGAAGGACAACGACATGAAGACGATGATTCGATGGATGCTAATGGGCCTGCTGGGGACGCTCCTGGGCGTGGCGGCGGCCCAGGCGGCGGATGCACCGGAACGTTCCGTGACGGAGCGACTGGAGGACATCGAGGCCTACATCAACAACGCGGCGCGGAACGGCTCGACCAACGCGCCCTCGAAGATCGCAGGGCCCGGCCCGGGCCATAACGCATGGCAGATGACCTCGACGGCCTTGGTGCTGTTCATGACCCTGCCCGGCCTGGCGCTCTTTTACGGCGGCCTGGTGCGCAAGAAGAACGTCCTCTCCGTCCTTGCCCAATGCCTCGGCATCGCCGGCCTCGTGACCATCCTTTGGTGGGCGATTGGCTACAGCCTGTCGTTCGGGTCGGGCAACGCCTTCATCGGCGACGCCAACTACGCCCTTCTGAAGGGCGTCGAGCCCGGCAACGTGGGCGCGGGCTACCACTGGATCAGCGATTCCATGTGGGCGATGTTCCAGCTCACCTTCGCCATCATCACCCCGGCGCTCATCCTCGGCGCCATCGCCGAGCGCATGAAGTTCCTCGCCGTCCTCGTGTTCGTCACGCTGTGGATGTTCGTCGTGTACTTCCCCTTCGCCCACATGGTGTGGTCCACCACCGGCTTCATGTGCGGCCCGCTGAACAAGGACGCGGGCATCAAGGCCATCGACTTCGCGGGCGGCACGGTCGTCCACATGACCTCCGGCTGGAGCGCGCTCGTCCTCTGCATGATCCTCGGCAAGCGCATCGGCTTTGGTAAGGAACCCATGACCCCGCACTCCATGACGTTGTGCATGGTGGGTACCGGCATGCTCTGGGTCGGCTGGTACGGCTTCAACGCCGGCTCCGCCCTGGGTGCCGACGCCATCGCCTCCAATGCCTTCACCACCACGACGCTCGCCGCCGCCGTGGCTGGCTTCGTCTGGCCCATGTGCGAGTGGATCACCCGCGGCAAGCCCAGCGTCCTCGGCTTCTGCTCCGGCGTCGTCGCGGGCTTGGTCGTGATCACGCCCGCCTGCGGCTTCGTCACTGCCAACTCGGCCGTCATCATCGGCGTCCTCGCCGGTGTCGTGCCCTTCCTCGCCTGCTCCTACCTGAAGCGCATGCTCGGCTATGACGACGCCCTCGACACCTTCGGCGTCCATGGCGTCGGCGGCACCATGGGAGCCATCGTCACCGGCATCTTTGCCGACGAGAAGGCGAACCCCGTCCTGGGCAAGGGCGGCATGGACCTCTTGCCCGGCCTCCTGGGCAACCAGCTCAAGGCCGTCGCCATCACCATCGTGTGGAGCGTCGTCGCCACCGCCATCCTCGCGTTCATCGTCAAGGCGATCATCGGCCTGCGCCCGAGCGAGGAGACCGAGATCAGCGGCCTCGACCTCGCCGAGCATGGCGAGGAAGGCTACCACGGTTGATGCGGGACGGGCCTCGCGCCCGGTTCGATGAGACATGCGCCACGGCCTGGCAACGGGTCGTGGCGCCTTCGCTTTTGGGTGAGACCATTCGGCGGCCCTTGGAAACGGCGGTTGAAGAGGATTCCAAAGCGCGGGAACGGTCACGAACGCGCCCTGGCCAACTTTGGCCAGCAAGGCATCTGTCTGCGGAGTGGCCTGACCAGGATGAACCCAAGCCACCGCTATCGATGCATCAACCATCAGCCGGTCCAGCAGGGCCGCCCGTCCTCCATGGCCGCGCGAACCTCCGTATCAGACAGCTTCGAGCGCCCCTTCGTCCGCCCGCCAATCTGCAGCCGCAATTCCTCCACGGACTGCACAGCCTGCCGGACCTGCGTGAGGCTCCGCCCTCCCTCAGCCGGAACGATTCAGTTGGGAGGGAAGTGATTGCGAAGCAGATGCTTGCGCAAGCCGAGGAGTGAGCGAGGCGCGGGCCGGTACGAGGCCCGTAACGAGCGAAGGACGAAGGATTTGCGGGAGCAGATCGAGCAAGCACGACCGATCCAACTGAATCGTCCCGGCCAAGTGAGGGCCGGGCCATGAAGTCAGTCCCCTGCCTTTCTTGCGGCACGGGCACCGTTTCCGGCTCCCGGTGGATGGGACATCCGGGCCGCTACATCACCCGCACCATCACCGCCGTGGCGTTGTCGCGGCTGCCACCTTCGAGGGCCGCATGGACCAAGGCGGCCGCCGACGACGGCGAGGGCGGCTCCCGAAGGCAGTCCCCGATCGCATGGTCCCACAGGCCATCCACGATGCCGTCGGTGCAAAACAGGAATGAGTCGCCCGGTTCCACGGCGACGGCGCCGATTTGTGGTTCCGCGAACTGGTTCCCGGCGCCGAGCGCCTTTTGAAGGACGCTCTTCCTGGGGTGGGACCGCGCCTCGCGCTCGTTGATCTGGCCCTGCCTCAGCAACCATCCCACGTAGGTGTCGTCCTGGGTCAGTTGCCGCAGGCCCGGGTCGCGTGCGGGCCGATGGTAAATCCGGCTGTCGCCGACGTGGGCAAAGTAAAGCCAGCCGGGGGTGAACCACCCGAGGCTGAGGGTGGTTTGCATCCGGGCGCATTCCGCATAGCTGCGCCCGAGGTAGGTGATGGCCTCGTGGATGCGCGCGAACAACTCGCCCAGGACGTCCGCGTGCCCGGCCTCGATGCCCATGGCCGCCTGGCCGAAGGCACGGGGCATCAGCGCCGTGATCTTCTCCACCGCGATGCGACTGGCGAACTCGCCGGCCTTCTCCCCGCCCATGCCATCCCCGACGGCGAACGCATAGTCCATGGCCTCCAATCCCGCCTCACCGTGCCGCCCCAGCCGCTGGACCTCGCGCGCATCAAATCGAACGCCCACAAACGCGTCCTCGTTGCTCGCGCGGACGCGTCCCTTGTCCGAGCAAGCCGACCACATGATGTGCTTGGGGAGCACCCGTCCTTCGTCCTTGGCGACCCGAAGCAGGGAGGGGTGAACGTTCACGACTGGGATGGCATGAGGGTTGCGAACTCAAAGTCGATCACGCAGAAGCGTCCGTCGGCGTTGCGATACGTGACGTTGTGGGTCTGGGGGTCGTCGTGGCGCACGCCGTAGCGCTCCAACTCCGCGAACACCTCCGCGCGTCGCGCCTCGTCCAGGTGCTCCACCCGCTGACCGCAGTTGGTCGTCACGATGCGGGGCACGGAGGGGTCGGACTCCAGCACCCGGGGTACAAACGGGCAGCCGGCGGCCTGGAGATGGGCGAGGACGCGCAGCTCGTTGTCGAAACGTTCGCGCGCATTCGGGCCGTGGTAGGCCTTGATCACGCGCCCGTCGAACGTGAGATGAACGGTGGACCGCAGGGTATCCTTGACCTTGAGCATGTGGGAACGGGACGACGTTCACGGCCGAGACTGCCTGCCTTGTTTTGGGCATGCTGCCGTGTTTTTGCCATGGAAAACCCGGGGATTGTCCATGGAAACCATGAGCCGGGCGCGCTTTGCCGGGCGAAATCAGCCGGGCGATGGAAAAGGCGGACAGACATGCGAAACCAACGAACGGTGGCACCCTTCATGCAGCGCCTGTACAAACGCGCGGGCCATCCAAAGTGGTCCTCACCATTAGAGACACGCAATCCGACAAAGAGAAATCGTTATGGCGAAGTACAAGCTCGAATACATCTGGCTCGATGGCTACGAGCCCGTCCCCAACCTCCGCAGCAAGACCCAGATCAAGGCCTTCGATGCGTTCCCCACCCTCGAGCAGCTCCCCATGTGGGGCTTCGACGGCAGCTCCACCCGCCAAGCCGAGGGCCGCAGCTCGGATTGCTTGCTCAAGCCCGTCGCCGTCTTCCCCGACGCCACGCGTACCAACGGCGTTCTCGTCATGTGCGAGGTCATGATGCCGGATGGCAAGACCCCGCACGCCAGCAACAGCCGCGCGACGATCCTCGACGACCCCGGCGCATGGTTCGGGTTCGAGCAGGAGTATTTCCTCTACCAGGACGGCGTTCCCCTGGGCTTCCCCAAGGGCGGCGGCTTTCCCTATCCCCAGGGCGAGTACTACACCGGCGTCGGCTACAAGGCCGTCGGCAACATCGCCCGCCAGATCGTCGAGGAGCACCTCGACCTGTGCCTTGCGGCGGGCATCAACCACGAGGGCATCAACGCCGAGGTCGCCAAGGGCCAGTGGGAGTTCCAGATCTTTGGCAAGGGCTCGCGCTCTGCTGCAGACCAAGTTTGGGTGGCTCGCTACCTCATGATGCGCCTTTGCGAGAAGTACTGCGTGGACGTCAACTGGCACTGCAAGCCCCTCGGCAAGGACGTGGATTGGAATGGCTCCGGCATGCACTCCAACTTCTCCACCACCCACCTCCGCGAGGTCGGCGGCAAGGAATACTTCGAGGCCCTCATGGCCGCCTTCGACAAGTACAAGAACGAGCACATCGCCGTGTACGGCCCCGACAACCACCTTCGCCTCACGGGCCTGCACGAGACGCAGTCCATCGACAAGTTCAACTACGGCGTCGCCAATCGCGGTGCCTCCATCCGCGTGCCCCACAGCTTCGTCAACAACGACTACAAGGGGTACCTCGAGGATCGCCGCCCCAACTCCCAAGCCGATCCCTACAAGATCGCCAGCCGCATCCTCCAGACCATCGCCACCGTGCCGACCAAGTAGGTCGCACGTCGATGGCCGCCGCACCCTCGGGGTGTGGCGGGCATTCCTTCTCGGGCGCGGTCGCCGCATGGCGACCGCGCCTTTTTGCTTGGTAGGACGGGCGCGTAAGGAAATTCCAAGGCGGGGCACGGGACGCGGCCAACACGATCTGGCCGGGACGATTCAGCCTGAATACGGCAGTTGGGGTGGGGATCAGACAGACCCTCAGCCGGGACGATTCAGTTGGGAGGGAAGTGATTGCGCCGCAGATTCTTTCGCAAGACGAGGAGTGAGCGAGGCGCGGGCCGGCATGAGGCCCGTAACGAGCGAAGGACGAAGCTCTTGCGAAAGAAGATCAAGCAAGCACGACCGACCCAACTGAATCGTCCCGGCTCAGGTGGAGGAAAGGCTTGGCCCATGCTGTAGGCCGTGTGCCCTCACGCGGCGGCAAGCATGCCGCACCTCCGAGCGTCTCTGGGGCAGAGTGGCAGCGGCATCCCGCCGCTGGACGTGACCCAGCCAGAGCCGAGACGGCTCTGCCACGTTTCCGCCGGGTGAGGTCTTGGATGGATCCCACAGGGCCTCTTTGCCTTGATGTGACGGCCCTTTCCCTGCCTTGGGTCCCCCACTTCCACCGCCGTTTTCAGGTTCCGTTCGCCCGCAACACAGCCACCAATCGCTTCAAGTCCTCCCATTCATGCAACGCGCTCGCGGCGAACCGGAAGAAGCCCTCGGCGCTTCCATGGGGACCCGAGGGATAGCGGATGAACGGCGGGTGAATCCCTGCCGCCAGGAGATTTCGTGCCAACCGCCGGGCGGCGAGGGCGTTGCCGGGAATCCACGCGAACACGGGCGATGCGGGATGCGCGTGGACGCCCGGCCATTCGTGCAATTCCCCGTGCAACCATGCCGCCCGTTGTTGCAGCGCGCGCACCCGCCCCGGCTCCTCCCGAATCAACCCCACGGCGGCCATCACCCCCGCTGCCATGGCCAAGGGGGGCGATGTCGTCCCCACATGGACGTCGCCACGGCGTGCCGACTCCACCACGACGCGGTTCCCGGCCACGTAGCCGCCCGCCACGCCCAGGGCCTTCGCGAGGCTGCCCGTCAGCACCACCCGATCGTCTGCAACCCCGTGATGCTCCAGGATGCCTCGACCGCGCCGCCCGAGAGTCCCGATCCCATGCGCGTCGTCGATCAAGAGCCATCCATCCGGGGGCAAGGCAGCGAGCAATGCCGGCACGTCCGCGACGTCGCCCCGTGCGGGGGCCACGCCGTCCAGGGCGGCAACCCAACGCATCCCGCGCCGCCATGCCTTTCGCAACGCTTGCAACCCGTTGGCCGAGCCGTCCCATCCCACGATGGGGACCAGCCCTGAAAGCCTGGCGGCATCCCGAAGGCACGCGTGCGCGGCCGGGTGCAGGACGACATGGGTCGCATGGGCCGACAGCCCCTGCATGGCCGACAAGGCGGCCATGTAGCCGGTGGGCAGGAGCACGACGGCTTCCTGCCGAAGGAACCGGGCAAGGGTTCGCTCCGCGCGGAGGTAGTCGGCGTGCTCGCCCGTTGTGGCCCGGGACGCACCGGGTTGGATGGGTGCGCGCTGGAAGCACCCAGCGATGGCCGCGATCAACCGCGGGTCGTGCGACCATCCCAAGTAGTTGCAACCGGCGGCGTACCAAAGCACACGCCCGCCGTCCCGGACGTGGGTGGCATCGACCGGGACAAGCGGGCGCGGCGGCTTCATGCCATGGCCGGGACGTCCCGGCGGCACGGGATTGGATCAACCGGTCACTTGTCCACCTTGGCGGGGCCGGTGGTCTTGGGGACTTGGTTCTTCTGGGCCTCCTGCTCCTTCTTGAGGCGCTCGAGGTCGGTGGACTTGATCACCTCGATCTTGGCGCCCTTCTCGAGGTCGGCCTTGGACGGGACCTTGATGATGTCGCTGGTCACGGCCGGTTGCGGCGACGCGGCGGGATCGTTGGTGGTCTTGCCTTGGATGCCGAGCAATTCGACGTCGAAGGTCAACGTGGCGTTGGCCGGGATTCGGGGCGGGCTGCCGTTGGTGCCATACGCCAGGCCGGCCGGGATGAAGAAGGTGTACTTGGAACCCACCGACATGAGCTGCACGCCCTCGGTCCAACCCTTGATCACGCGGTTCAGCGCAAACCGGGCGGGCTCGCCCCGGTTGTAGGAGGAATCGAACTCCTTGCCGTCCAGCAGCGCGCCCCGGTAATGGCACACGACGGTGTCCTCCGCGACGGGCTTGTTCTTGCCATCGCCCTCCTTGACCACCTTGTACTGGAGCCCGGAGGCCGTCGCCTTGACGCCGTCCTTGGACTTGTTGGCGGCGAGGAAGGCCTCGCCCTCCTTCAAGTTCCTCTCGCCCTCGGCCTTGCGCTTCTCCTCGTTCTTGCGCTGGACCTCGGCCTGGACGGTCATGAACACCTTCCGGACCTCGTCCTTGTTGAGAATCGACTTCTCGTTGACCCACTCCGTGAAGCCGCGGGCAATGGCCTCATTGGGCGCGTCGTAGCCCATCTTGCGGATCCGCGTGACCATGTCGTCGGCGATCATCGCGCCCAAGGCGTAGCCGGTCCGTTCCTCCACGGACTTGAACTTGTTGACGATTTCGGGGGGCAACGCCGTGTTGTTCGTCGCGGCCCCGGGCGCTTGGGCCAGCGCGGAGAGACCCGCCGCAAGCCCGATGGCAAGAAAGTAAGGCTTCATGATACGAGTTGTGCTTGTCGGCCCCACGTTGACTCGCGGGGCCGGATTTGACGACGCCTTGTACCAAGATCCTTTGGAAGCGTCCAGCAACCGATAAGCCCTCGCCTCCAGCCATGGCGCGCGGTCAACCAACGGGGGATGCTTCGCAAGATGGGGTTTGATGCAGCAACGCGTTGTCCACAAAAGGCCGACGGATCATTTGGCCTGCTGGCTCGACCTGCCTCCGCAAATGCTTCCTCGTTCGCTTGTTGCGGGCCTCGTACCGGACAGGTTCGCCGACGTCGTGTGCACCCGCGGTCTTTGGCATGAACCGTCGCGTTCAAGGCAACGGCTTCCAGTTCACATGCCGATACCGGTCATAGATCCAGCGAAAGTCGTTGTTCCGGCCATTGCCACCCGACCAGAAGAAGCTGGCCTTGCCCGCGGACGAGTCGCGGGCGGCCTTGAGCGTGGCGGCATCGATCCATCGCTTGCCCTCGGAATGCCCGTCGGCGAACGAGAACGAGCTGGCTTCCCCATGGAACACGGCAAACGGATCCACCCAGCCGGGCGGGTTCACGTCGATCACCCATGTTCCATTGTTGTAGTCGCGAGGGTCGGCCTCCTCGACGAAGACCATGGAAAGGGAGGGATCCGCGATTTGGGATTCCTTGGTGAACGGCACGATGCTGCCCCAGCCCATGCCCGCCATGCCGTCGGCCTTGGAATAGCTGTCGTAGGCCCACCCCCTGCCCACCTTGTTGTACTTCGTGCGGAGGTCGCCCGGGCAGTGGTAGGCCGCGTAACCGGGGCAATACTTGCCCAAGGGCGAGTTGCTAAACCCGTTGCGGACGCGGTTCATCGCCTCGGTCACCGGCAGGCCGATCGCGAAGTTCGGCCCGGGAAGAGGCCCCCTCCAGAACCCACCGGCATACAAGTCCACCGTGTTGGCCCCGGTCCCGTATCGAGTGGGCAAGACCAAGTCGCGGTTGTCGTCCACGTACATCTTCCACGCGAGGATGATCTGCTTTTGGTTGCTGAGGCACACGGAGCCATTGGCCTTGGCCTTGGCCCTCCCCAGGGCGGGCAGCAACATGCCCGCAAGAATGGCGATGATGGCGATGACGACGAGAAGCTCGATGAGGGTAAAGGCGGAGCGCCTTTTTTCGACGCAGGGAGTCATGGGGTGATCCTGAACAAATTTGGGTCTGCTTTGCAACCATGTGCTGGACCCCTGTCCCGGCGGATGGAAGGCAGCATGCATGTCGCCGCGGGAGAACCTGCGGCCCGGAGGGCAGGGTCCCGGAATCCCTCGTTGCCAAGGCACCATGGGCTGAAGAATCTCGAAGCATGAGTCGAACGACGCACCCTTCCCGCGTCCTCCTGGTCTGTTGCCTGGCATGGCTGGCGCTCGGTCGCCTCCTCGCCCAGGACCTGCAATCGGAGATTGAGAAGCTGCCGTGGAAGCACGGCCCGGGGACCGCCCAGTTCGGCGGCCGGGCCGAGATTCCATACGGCAAGGAATTCAGGATGCTGTCCGGTCCGGACGCCGTGCGTCGTCTTGAGATGACGGGCAATGAGGTGGACGCGGACACCATCCTCGGGATGCTGGAGCACAAGGAGGGCGGTTGGTGGATTGTCCTTCAATTCGACGAGGTCGGCTACGTCAAGGACGACGAGAAAAACGACCTCGATGCCGACAAGATCCTGGAGGGCTACAAGCAAGGCGTGGAGGAACGGAACAAGCGGGTTGGGGGAACGCCGACGCAGGTCGTGGGATGGCACACCAAGCCTCGTTATAACGAGGCCACCCACTACTTGGAATGGGCACCGCAGTTCAGGAGGGGGCGTTCCCAGTTCATCAACTACCAAGTGCGAATCCTGGGCCGCAAGGGAGTGACGCGGGTGACGTTGGTGGAGGATGAAGAGCATGCCGCGCAAACCATCCCCGAGTTCCGCAAGGCGATGGACTCGTTCAGGTACCAGACGGGCGAGAGCTACGCGGAGTACCGGCCCGGCGACAAGGTGGCCAAGGTGGGCCTTGCCGCGCTGGCCGCCGGGGGCGTTGCGCTGGGCGCCGCCAAGTTTGGCCTGCTTGCCAAGCTGGGCCTTTTGTTCAAGAAGGTCTGGAAGATTGTGCTCGTCGCAGTGGTCGCGGCGGCCAGCTTCATCAAGAAGCTGTTCACGGGGCGGGGCAACCGCGACAACACCCTCCAAACGTGACGGAACGCCAGCAGTTGCTGGCTCTCGCGGGCCTCATCTACGTCGCCGAATGCATCCGTTGGGTGCGTCGCGGGGCCGTGGTCCTCGCAGCGGCTCCCGACCGTCGCGCGTGGCGGCGTTCCCCGCTGCTCGCCAACGAGCACGGCGACGCATTCATCGGTTGGCCGCTGCCTCCCTTCGGTGACTTCCTGGTTGTACGGGGACGCCCGCTCTCTGCATCCGAAGACGGCGTGGTGACGGCGACGGCGGCGAGCCTGCACGAGGCCGGCCGTCCGGTGCAGGCGGTGCGCATGTGGTCATGGGAGGCGGTGGCCAAGGCGAAATCGTCGGGCGACCGCGTCCTCGTGGGGAATGAGACGGCATGGCGTGCGGATTCGCCATTTGAGGCGGCGGAGCTGACCGCATGGCTCGTGCGCATGGCGACCCTTCCAGCGAGCGCTCGACGGTCGGCGCTGGAACGCGATGCCGCCGACTCGTTCGACGGGCAGGTGATCCGGGCGCGACTGGACGATTGGCGGGTGTCGCTGCAACCCATGCAACGGGTGCAGGCCGCCTTGATGGCCTGGTTGTTTGGCGTCGTCCCGGCAGCCGTGTGGGGATGGGGGTGGTTCCCCACGTTGGCATGGGCGGTGCCGCCCGCGTTGGGAGCCTCGATATGGCTGGCCCGGCGATTCTCGCGAATCGTCCGCGCGTGGCATCCGGAGGGAGGCGAGGAGCGGTCGCGGCTTACCCTCATGGTGGCGTTGTCGCCCCTGACGGCGCTGCGGGCGAGCGAATTGGCCGGGCGCGTCCGCATGGCGTGGTTTCATCCGGCGGCCGTGGCAGCGGCAGTTCTTGCGAGGCCTGCGGCCGAGGCTTTGGCAGCGGCCCTGTGGCGGGACATTTCCTGCCCGCGACGACCGCTGCCCTCCAGCGAGCCAGCAGCGGTTGCGATCCTGGAGGCCGAGCGGTGCCGCACCCGGTCGATGTTGGAGGCATGGGCGCGACGGGAAGGTTGGAGACCGGAGGCATGGGTGGAGCCGCCGTCGCGAACGGACGCCGACCACGTCCGGTATTGTCCGCGCTGCCTGGTTCAGTTCACGGCAAGGGCGAGCGACTGCACGGACTGCGGGGGCCTGAAGCTGGTGGATTTCGAGACGACGGCAGCCCAGGCAATGGGGTCACATCTAAACTATTGACAATCGGCGGCGATTCGGGGCGGTTGCATTTTCCCCACGAACGACGCTCGGCGCTGGTTCCTAGGCCGCCTTTCCGAACTCACCGAGGGCTTCGCGGTGGCGGTGCACGCGTTCGTGCTGAAGGACAACCCGAGGGAACGACTCTGAAACAGCCGACGACGGATTTCGTGGAGCCGATGGAGGCCCTCCGCCTGGCCCGGCCGGGGCGGATGGAGCGGGAGAAGTTGGTGCGCTGGGCGGAGGTGCTGGGCCGCCATGGGGAGAGGGCGCGGGCCGCCGCGGTGTATGTGGCAGTCAGGCTCGGTGGGTGGAGGCTCTGCAAGGTCGTCGGACCGACGACGGGATGGCGGCGCAAGGTGTGGAGCGGATTGTGGCGCGGCGGACCCGGGACACGGCCTGCGAGCGGTTCATCCGCCGGATCCAGGACCAAATGTCAATAGTTTAGATGTGACCCCATTGCGTCCGGGGCGAACCGGGACGCCGAGGGCGTCGAGGTTGGCGCGGCAAAAACTTCTGGCCGCTTGGGTGGTGGGTTGGCTTCCATGAGGGGGCGCGTCGTGGTGTTTTCGTCGGCCCAGCACCGATGGGTCCCCATCACCCGGGCTTCTCCTTGGGGAAGCTTAAGAGGGATGAGGGAGGTGCGTGGCTTGATGACTAGGCAGGGATGCGTCGCGCGCGTCATCCAACAAAAATGAAGCCGAGCCTGACATTGCCTCGCCAGTTGGCGCTGGTGGTGGTCGTCGTCGCGTTGCCTTTGCTGCTGTTGTTCCGCAAGGGATTCGCAACGGGAGAGGTCCTGCGCGCCAACGACACGCCCTTTGGCCTCATGATGGCGCAAGCCGAGACGGCCCGTGAGACCTTCGTGGGTCATTGGAGGCCGCTGAACTGGCTGGGGGTCCAGGAACTCGAGGCATTGCCTGGCCCGACGCAGGCCTTGTTCACGCTGACGTCGCCGATGTTTTTCGCGAAGTGGCATGCGCCGGTGTCGTTGCTGTGCCTGGGCATGGCGGCGTGGTTTTACTGCCGTCGATCTGGATTTCACCCGGCGGTGGGGTTGATCACGGGCTTGGCGGCGGCGTTGAACTCCAACTTCGTTTCGTATGCGAGCTGGGGGTTGTCGGCCAAGTGCCACGCATTGGCATTGGTCCTGGTCGCCTTGGGGTGGATGAGGCCGGGGGAGGGCGAGTCGGGCTGGCGTCGGTGGGCGCGGGTGGCCCTCGCGGGGTTTGCGGTGGGCCTCAACGTGACCGAGGGCGCGGACGTCGGGGCGATCCTGTCCCTTTTCGTGGCGGCATCGGTGGCGTGGGACGTGGTGGCGAACGGTCCGCGACGGGCGAGTGCATGGGCCACCGGATTGCTGGGTTTGGCGTTGATGACGTCCACGGCGGCGTGGGTGGGTGCCCGGGCGGTGCAGAGCCTCACGGGGTTTGCCATCAAGGGCGTACAAGGCATGGAGTCGGGCTCGGAGTCGGCGGCGCAGCGCTGGGACTACGTCACGGGCTGGAGCCTGCCCAAGGCGGAAACGCTCCGGATCGGCGTTGCCGGACTGTATGGCTACCTGACGGACACGCCCGACGGCGGGGCGTATTGGGGCGGCGTGGGACCGGACGGCGACCCGGCCCGGCGGTTTTCGGGCTCGGGCGAATATGCGGGGATGGTGGTCTTGGTGGTGGCCTTGTGGGCGTTGGCGCGGTCGCTCTCGGGCTCCCCGGGTTCGCCCTTCACGCCGTCGGAGCGGCGTCGGATTTGGTTTTGGTCGGCGGCCGGGGTGATGTCGCTGATGCTGGCATGGGGCCGTTTTTTCCCGGCGTTCAACGTGGTGTTTGCGATGCCGTTTCTTTCGACGATTCGGATCCCGATGAAGTACCTGCACGTGGTGCACCTGTCCTTGGTGGTGGTGTTTGCGCACGGCTTGGAAGGGATGGGGCGGGCATGGATGGGGGGTGCGGTGGGGGTATCTCGGGTGGGTTTTGTGGACGCCATGCGACGTTGGTGGGGGCAGGCGAAGGGTTTTGACTTGAGATGGAAGCGGCTGGTGGTGGGGTTGGGATTGGCGGGGCTCGTGGGGGTGCTGTTGTATCAACTGCAAGGTTCGGCGGTGCTGCCACGGATTGCTGAGGCTGGGTTTCGCGACCCGGAGGGAAGACCGGACGACATGGCGCGCGCGATCCTGGCGTTCAGCCAAGGCGAGGCATGGGCGTCGTTGGGGTTCATGGCGATGGCCTTGGGGTTGACGGTGGCGATGGCGGCGCGGGCTTTTGGGGACGGGCGTGGGGCGTGGTGGGCGATGGGACTGCTGACCGCGGTGGATCTGTTCCGGGCGGACGTGCCGTGGGTGGTCCATTACAACGTGAACTGGCGCTACCAAAGCAACCCGGTCATCGAGCGGTTGCAGGCAACGGCCGCGCAGCATTGGCGCATGACGGCCCGGGTGCATCCGGTGGGCCGGAGCATGTTGGTGGATCCGACCGATGGCTACTTCCCGGCGATCCACAATCTTTGGCTGGAGCATCACCTGCAGTTTTACCGGATACCCACCCTCGACATCATCCAGATGCCGCGGATGCCGACGTTGGATGCGGCGTTCATCGGGGCCTTTGGGGGCGGGGGCGGCAAGGTTGATCCCCGGCAAATCGGGCGGTTGTGGGAGCTCACCTCGACCCGGTCCATCTTGGCGTCGGCGGGGGTGGAGGGGCAGTTGGACCAGACGTTTGCGGTGGACGGGGGCAAGTTCGTGCCGGTGTTGCGCTTTGGGTTGCAGCCGAAGCCGGGCGTACCGCAATCCATGATGGGGCAGCCGGATAGCCACACGGCCGTGGCGATGCCCAATGGGCCGTATGGGTTGTACGAGTACACCGCCGCATTGCCTCGGGCGCTGGTGCTCACCCAATGGTCGGTGGAAACCAACGCCACGCGGGTCGCGGCGCGGCTGGTGGATCCGGCGTTCAAGCCTTCGACGGAAGTCTTGCTGGACCGGGAGCCCGAGGGATTGAAGCCGTCCACGGGGCGGGCCGAGGCCTCGATCGCGCTGTTTCAGCCGCGGCGCGTGGTGGTGAACGTGAAGGAGGTTCCGGCGGGCGGGGGCGTGTTGTTGCTGAACGATCGTTGGCACGAGAATTGGCATGCCACGGTGGATGGCCAGCCGGCCCCCGTGCTGCGAGGCAACATGATCATGCGCGCCGTGCCCATGGGTGCTGGATCCCACGTCGTGGAGTTTCGGAACGATCCTCCGCACGGGATGTTTTACGTCTCGTTGACGGCGCTCCTGGCGGCCGCGGTGATCCTTGTGGCCATCGCCTTGCCGCCCGGTGCCCGGAAGGGTTCGACCCCACACTGACCCCGCCATGGCCAGCCATCTCGACAAGGTCCGGGACGACGATTCCTACGCGGAC
Source organism: uncultured Verrucomicrobiota bacterium (assembly GCA_903880005.1). GTDB lineage: Bacteria > Verrucomicrobiota > Verrucomicrobiia > Limisphaerales > UBA9464 > UBA6176. Next base: position 15,656 of record CAIRNV010000358.1, read on the forward strand.
ATCCTCGCGAACTGGGACGCTGGTTTTTACGCGAGGTTCACGGACACGCTGCGGCCGTCGCGGCCGGGCGGGCGCGTGCTGGACATTGGTTGCGGGGTGGGGCAAGCCGTGGCGGCGTTGGCGAAGGAAGGTTTCGAGGCCCATGGCGTGGACGTGGCCTCGGCCAACATCGACCGGGCGCGGGTGGGGAACCCGCGTTGCTTGCTGTATGACGGGCGACGCCTGCCCTACCGGGACGGGACGTTTGACACGGTGGGCGCGTTGAACGTGCTGGAGCATGTGCAGGATCCGGAATCCTTCGTGGCGGAGGCGGTGCGGGTTTGCATGCCAGGCGGCCGGCTGGTGTTGAGCAGCCCGAACTTCCTTCGATTCCTTGGCTGGCGTGACTACCACCCGCGCATGCGCGGCCTCGGCAACAAGTGGCGCAACCTGATGGGGTTGCTGAGGCGCCGTCGCCAGATGCGCGAGAACCCGGAGGGCGTTCGTTTCGAGCGGATGGAGCCGATCATCAAGACGCCCTTCACGCCGGACGACGACGCGATCGTGTGCACCAACGCCCTGGACATGGAGTTCTTCCTGCGGCGCAACGGCTGCACGATCGAGTTGTCGGCGTGCACGGATCGCCACGTGCAGCCGTGGATGGACAAGCTGCTCAATGCCACGCCGCTGCGATACGGGCTGTTCAACGCGTTCGTCGTCGCACGGAAGGATCCAAAGCCTTAGCCGGGACGATTCAGTTGGATCGGTCGTGCTTGCTCGATCTGCTTGCGCAAATCCTTCGTCGTTCGCTCGTTACGGGTCTCGTGCCGGCCCGCGCCTCGCTCACTCCTCGGCTTGCGCAAGCATCTGCTTCCGCAATCACTTCCCTCCCAACTGAACCTAGAAACGGCAGTTGAAGAGGGCTTGAGGGCGAGGAAATGGCCGTCCCATCAAGGCAAAGAGGCCCTTTGGGATGAATTCTAGACCTCACCCTGCAGGTGAGGTTGGGGTGGGGCGCAGGCGGCCGCTCGTGGGTCTGGAAGCCGGCCGAAAGCGGCAAAGTGCCAAGAACCACGGATGACACGGATCACACGGATTCAACCTAGAAACGGCAGTTGGCCGGTCCTCAAAACGACGGATCGCATCTCCATCCGGGTCTTTGTCGGGCCTCCAGCCAACGTCCATTCGCTCAACCGTTGAGTGAGCTGGATTTCAACTGCTCCGCAGTTGAATAAATGCCGTATACAACGTTGTAGATGAGCGGTTTGCGGGCTGATTGCAGGATCTCTGAAAACCGGGCTCAACTGCCGATTTTAGGCTGAATCCTCCCGGCTTAGCAGGCCGTTGGAATCGCGTTTCGCCTGCCTTGGCACCGTCCTCAACCCCCGTTTTTTAGTTGAAACGATCCGGCGGCCGGAGAGTCCTTGATTCAGGGAAGCGAAGGATGTCGGCGTCGGCATTCCCGGGTTTCCCACGCAAGACCTCCAGATCCCCTGTGCCATGAACAAGACCCTCCTCACCCTCGGTTCCGCCCTACTCCTCGTCGCCCGCGTCGTCGCGGCCGAGGGCTGGGGCACGGATATCGCCGCCGCCAAGGCCCTCGCGAAGAAGCAAGGACAGCCCATCCTCCTCGACTTCACGGGGTCGGACTGGTGCGGCTGGTGCATCAAGATGAAGAAGGAGTCCCTGGACCAGCAGGCGTTCAAGGACTTCGCCGCCAAGAACGTGGTGCTCGTGGAGGTGGATTTTCCCAACAAGAAGACGTTGTCGGCGGAGACCAAGAAGCAAAACGACGACCTGAAGAAGCAGTACAAGGTCAATGGATTCCCCACGTTCCTGCTCATCGATGCCGACGGCAAGGAGCTGGGCCGTCAGGTGGGTTACCTCAAGGGCGGGCCCGACGCGTTCATCGCCAAGATCGGCGAATGGAAGAAGGCCGCGAAGTAGGCAGCGCCGCCCCCGGGCGATGCGGGTCCAAGCCATGGCCCACGAAGGGTTCGGCGGTTCACGGACCACATGGATTCAAGCACGTCGTGAGCCTTGGGCGCATTCGCCATGGATGAGACCTCCCGGCTTGGACCCATCCGTGTCATCTGTGTCATCCGTGGTTTACCGGCACAGACCCTGATCCACAGGCCGAGCGAGAGTGGAAGCGGCTTTCAGCCGCTCGCCCGGCACGAACCCGCGGCAGGATACCGCTGCCCACCTTCGGGGCTAACGGCTGGGACCGGATGAGGGGATGGCGATGGTGGCGGAGCCGGAGAAGATGGGCTGGGACAGGTGAGGCGCGGTGTAGCGGGCGACGACGGTGACGTGGGCGCGGGTCGGGGCAGGTCCCGTCCAAGGCAAGGTGAGCTGGTAACCCGTGCCCAGGCTGGAGTCGGACGCGTAGGACTTGAGTTGATCGGGGCTGAAGGTCCATCGGGCCTTGGGAGACTCCGGCAGGGGCTGCCCGGGCGGCACGGGGCCGTCGAAGGCGAGGATTTCCAACGTTCCCGTCCGGATGAGCTGGCCATGGGCTCGCTTGGGGGAGGTAGCAAACACGCGGATGGTGATGGCGTCCGTCCCGGACCGTTGCTGGCGCCGGATGGCGACGGGCATGCCAAAAAGATGGACGGCCTGGATGGCGTCGCCCGGGGCGGAAGGGCCGGACGCGCAGGAGGCGAGGAGGAGGGGAATGGAGAGGAGTGAATGGCGAATGGAGACGTTGACGGCCTTGGGGAAGAGTCTTCTGGAGAGCGCCATGATGGCGTGGCTCCACGTGCCGAAGTTCTTCATTTGCTGTGCGCTGCCTGCCACCCGCCATTCGCGATTCACCGACCTTGGCTCCCTGTTGGACCGTTGGTCGCGCCCTTCTGGACAGGCAGCCGACGGAAGGACGGCGTGCCATTGGTCGGCGCGAGGTCCGGCGGGAGGATGGGCTCGATGACGGGGCGTTGGAACTCGTCGGGCTTGAACTCCTTGCGGAAGCGGGAGCGGCGGATGATGTCGTCGGTGATGGTTTGGGGATCCTCGAGCGCGATGGGTTCCTGCGGGTTGGCGAGGACGACGGGGGTGAGGAAGATGAGGAGTTCCTTGCGTTCGCGGGTGGTCTTGGTGGAGCGGAAGAGGACGCCGAGGTAGGGGATTTCGCCGAGGACGGGCATCTTCTTCACGCGGCGGTCGTCGGTGGTGGAGATGAGGCCGCCGATGATGATGGTCTGGCCGGACTGGGCGGAGACGGTGGTGTTGGCGCGGCGTTGGTTGACGACGGGGACGACGGCGGACTTGTTGATTTCGACGGTGGAGGAGGAGATGGCGGAGTTGGTGGTGCCGAGCTCCATCTTGACGAAGCCGTCGCGGGAGATCTTGGGGGTGACGGTGAGGTTCACGCCGACGTCCTCGTAGCGGAAGGAGTTGATGGTGTCGCCTTGGGGGGTGACGCGGGAGTCGGTGATGAGGGGGATGCGTTGGCCGATGTTGATGGTGGCGGGCTTGTTGTCGGCGGTGACGATCTGGGGACGTGAGAGGACCTCGAGTCGGCCGTCGGTCTTGAGGGCGCGGAGGACGAAGTTGAAGTCGGAGGACGAGACGGCGGTGGAGAAGCCGCCGAGGGACTGGAGCTGGTTGGGGACGCCGAAGTCGGTTCCGTTGC
>CAIRNV010000359.1 GCA_903880005.1 uncultured Verrucomicrobiota bacterium
ACCCCATTGCTCACCATTTGTCAATACTTTAGATGTGACCCCATTGCTCACCAGGCCATTCTCTCCAACCCATTTGCATGACTGTCGGGAGCGCGACCTCACGCGGCGGGAGGGATGTCGCTGCCACTTTTTTCCCGGGCCGGCATGCAAAGTGGTTTTTGATGGCCCTTCGACGGGGCATTCCTGCGCATTCTGGGTGGACGGGCGCGGGGTCGTGGTGGTCCCGGGTGATGTCTTGATGCGAATGATTCCAATTCATGGTCGGTTGGCAGGGCGGGGCGGAGGGTTGAAGGGACTCGGTTGGGTCCGGGTCTTGGCATGGTTCGGATGTTGGGTGGGGCTCGGGCGCGTCCTCGGCGCGGGATGGGACGGGGCGGCGTTTCCGGTCGGGGTGGACGGCTCACGGGTGTACTCGGTGGTAGTTCCGGACGGCTCGGGCGGCCTGTTGCTGGGAGGAGCATTCACCCAGGTGGGCAACGTCCCCGCCAACCGGGTGGCGCGCTGGGACGGCGTCCAGTGGCGTCCGTTGTCGTCCGAGGGCGCGCCGGCCCTGGATGGCGTCAATGGGCCGGTGCTTGCCGTGGCGGTGGGGCCTGACGGAGCGGTGTATGTGGGCGGGGCGTTTTCGTCGGCGGGCGGTGGGCCGGCATGGAACGTGGCCCGGTGGGATGGCAGGCAATGGAGCGCGTTGGGCGGTGGATTGTCCGGTGGCGTCTCGCCGGTGGTGCGCGCGTTGGCCGTGGACGCGCAGGGAAGGGTGCTTGTGGGCGGCACCTTCCAGGACGCCGGGGGCGTCGCCGTCGAGAACCTGGCCATCTGGGACGGGCAACGATGGAACGCTTGGCCCGGTGGCGGCGTCCGCTCCGATGGGGTGTCGGCGGCGACGGTCCATGCGCTGGCGTGGCGGGGCAGCCGGTTGTGGGTGGGCGGATCGTTCGACGCTGCGGGCGAGGCGGCGTCGGCGGGCATTGCGGAATGGGACGGGTTGAACTGGACGTCGCCGCAGGGCGGGGTGGGCCATCCGGGATTCCTGCCGTTCGTCCGATCGGTCTGGGTGCGTGGCAACGACGTGTTCGTGGGCGGGAGCTTCTCGCGTGCGGGGGCGGTGTCAGCGGCCAACGTGGCGCGTTGGGACGGGTCAGCGTGGAACCCCGTGGGCGCGGGCGCGGACGGTGGGGTGTCGGTGTTGCGAACCGTGGGGACGGACCTGGTGATGGGCGGCGGGTTTCGCAATGCAGGCGACGTGGCGGCGCCTGGCTTGGCGCGGTGGAACGGCGCGCGATGGGATGCTTTGGACGGAGGGGTTGGCGGGCCAGAGCCGGTGGTGACGGCCCTTGAATGGACCGCGAATGGATTGTGGGTGGCGGGCAATTTCAACACGGCGGGCGGGCTTCCAACGGAACGTTCGGCTCGTTGGACCCCCACGAACCTTCCGCCCACGGCACGCGTGGTCGCGCCGGTCGCGGGCTCGCGCATGATCCTCAACGCCCCGGGCGCGACCGTTCGCGTGGGGTTGGCCCTGGAGGCGAGCGATCCCGACGGCCGGGTGGCCTCGGTGGAATGGCATGACGGGACGCAACGACTGGGCACGACCACGAACGCGCCCTTCGCATGGGAAGCTGTCGGCGTCGGGCGGGGCACGCACTTCTTCTGGGCCCGCGTTCTCGACGACCGGGGCGTCGCCTCGGACACGCCGCCCGTGGACATGGACGTCGATCTAGCCAACACCTTGCCCGTGGTCCGGATCGAGGCGCCGGCGTCGGGAACGATGTTCGACGAGGGCGCGCGCATGGTGTTTCGGGCCGTTGCGACCGACTCGGATGGCCGGGTGGAACGGGTGGACTTCATGGACGACTCGGGGCGCTTGCTGACGCGGGATGTGTTGGCGCCGTTCGAGCACGTGGTGGGCGCGGCGATTCCCGGGACGTTGGGGGTGCGGGCGGTCGCGATCGACGACC
>CAIRNV010000360.1 GCA_903880005.1 uncultured Verrucomicrobiota bacterium
GGGTCGTAGGTCGACCAGCCGTTCTGGCCGTTCACGCCGCCGGTGTTGAAGTTGCTGAAGTCGGTCTGGTAGATGATCCCGGCCGAGGCGGCCTGGACGGAGGTGCATGCGGCGACGCACGCGACAGCGAGAAGCTTGCTCATGGGAATGTCTCTTTCAGGAAACGGGACTTGGAAACGGGACGGGGCGGTTGGAGCCGCTGGCCGGGAAGCCCCAGAACGGGACGGGACTTCCACGGGTAACCACGCGAACCGCGGTCGCGGCCCATCATGGGTCCCGGGGATTTTCTGGTTTTGCGTGGAAACGCGTCCCGTTGCGGCGGGGGCGATGAGTTATTGGTTCATCGCAGCCGGCGGCGCGTCCCCAGAACGCCCGCCAACGCCAGCAGCGCGAAGACCCCCGGTGCCGGCACCGCCGTGAATGACGCGGAGAACCCGATCGGCCCGGCCACCGTCGAGGCGTCGGCCAGCATGACCAGCATGTAGGTCCCGGCCGCGATCGCGCCCACGAAGGAGCCGCTGGCAGTCGTGCCGACGCCACCGTACGCCGTCCCGGCGCCGTCGTCGAAGGCCACCCCGTAGGTGGGGTCGCTTCCGCCGGCCAGGTCGATCAGGCCCCAGCTGGCCTCGACGCCCACGCCCATCGCCTGCGAGAGGTTCCAGTTGATCGAGAACTGCGAGGCGGACGCCACGTCGACGATGGCGATGCCCTGCGTCCGCAGGGTGGCGTCGGCGCCGCCGGAGGCGAGTCCCGTGAAGCTGACGGTGGAGGCGCCCCAGACGAGCTGCGCCGCGCCGCGACCTGCGAACGGGGTTCCATCGAGGTCGCTCGCGTAGGTGCCGGGTCCCGCGGCGGGATCCGTCCGGGTGATGGCCGTGCCCTCGCCGGAGGACGGGATCGCCCGGACCATCGTGCCGGGCGTGATGCCGGCGACGGCGGAACCCGCGACCAGGGCGGCGACTGCGGACGAGACGACGGTGGTGCTGCTGTCCATGCGTGCTCCTCTGAACCCTCTTGCCCAGCACGACTCGGACAGCGTTCATGTGCAAGAACGCGGTTCCGGGCCGTGGCCCATCACCCTTTCCCCGGCATTCGGCGACGGGCCGATGCGTTCCGCTCCGTGCACTTAGGATGTCGGCTATGCGACGCGGATTCCTTCGAACTTGGCCATCGGCCCCCGCGCTGGCGCTGCTGGCGGTGGGGCTTGCGGCCCCGGGCTGCGTCCGCGAGGTGCTGAAGGGCGAGGATCCCGAGGCCCAGCCGGGTCGCCTCACCGGCGAGAACCGCCGCGATGCGCTGGTGGTGCGACTGCCGTGGATGCAGGCGCCCCCGCCGCGGCTCCTGCGCGACGGGCAGCCTGCCCGCTCCGAGACCGTCTACGGCTCCGCCGCCGACGGCGTGACCCGCTACACGCTGCGTGAGCCGTCGGGCGCGAGCGCGATGGTCGATGTCCGCAGCAAGATGCTCCCGGAGGGCGCGCTGGAATTCGCATACGAGGTGGTGCGCCTGCCGCCGGGGCTCGCGCTCGAGGTCGCCGTGCCGACGACCGCCGAGGGCGCCCGTCCCGCGGCCACGGTGACCGTGAACGGCGCGCCTGCCGTGCCCGCCGCGGGCGAGCGCGGCGTGCTCGTGCCGCTCGGCCGCGACGGCACCACGCGCATCGTGGCCACCCCGAAGGCACCCGAGACGTCGCCCGAACCCTCCCCGGCGCCCGCCGCAGCGTCGGTACCCGCCGCCGGTACCCAAGCAACCCCCCGATGAAGAACACCATGCACCCGCTCCTCCGCACCATCGTCCTCCTTCCGCTCGCCGCCTCGCTCGTCGCCTGCTCGGCGACGGAGAAGTCCGCCTCCACGGCCGGCACCGGCGACGGCTGGGTCTCGCTCTTCGACGGCACCGACCCCTCCAAGCACCTGCGCGGCTTCCGCCGGGCCGACTTCCCGGCCGAGTGGAAGGTCGAGGACGGCGCGATCGTCCTGCGCGGCAAGGGCGGGGACCTGGTGACCAAGGACCAGTACGCCGACTTCGAGTTCCAGGTGGACTGGAAGGTCGCCCCGGGCGGCAACAGCGGCATCATGTGGCACGTCTCCGAGGACTTCGGCGCGCCGTGGGAGACCGGCCCCGAGATGCAGGTGCTCGACGACGACAAGCACAACGACGGCAAGAGCCGCCTGACGAGCGCCGGCGCCTGCTACGCGCTCTACCCGGCCCCGATGGGCGCCGTGAAGCCCGCCGGCGAATGGAACACCGCGTACATCAAGGTCGTGGGTCCCAAGGTGGTCTACCGCCTGAACGGGGTGACCACCGCCGAGTTCGACATGTCCAGCAAGGACTGGAAGGACCGCCTCGCCGGCAGCAAGTTTGCGTCCATGAAGGCGTTCGGGACGAAGTCCTCCGGGCACATCGCCATCCAGGA
>CAIRNV010000361.1 GCA_903880005.1 uncultured Verrucomicrobiota bacterium
CCATGCCAGGATCGTCCCGTCCGATCGAAGCCCCACGAGCCCGAGTCCCGAGCCATGGAGGGAGACGAGGTTCGTGGCGGAAGGCGGCGTGTCCCCGTTGAAGTAACCGCCCCATCCGAGGGGTGTTCCAACCGCCGCGCGCCCCCCGATGGAGGCCAGGCACAGCGAGGCGAGCATGAAGAACTTCGGGGCAAGGAATCGTGGACGCATGAGACAGTGGGGAACGTCTCGCGCAGCGGAGCACTCCGAGGCATCCTAAGCCGGGACGATTCAGTTGGGAGGAAAGTGATTGCGAAGCAGATGCTTGTGCAAGCCGAGGAGTGAGCGAGGCGCGGGCCAGTTCGAGGCCCGTAACGAGCGAACGACGAAGGATTTGCGCAAGCAGATCGAGCAAGCACGACCGATCCAACTGAATCGTCCCGGCTAAGGCCACCCAAATCCTCCGCCGCGGCGCGCCCGCAGTGCATCCCGAAGACGTTGTGTGGGCCCAACCCTGGGAGCGCGGCCGTCCCCGGCCGCCACTCCATGCTCCCGCCGACAACTTCGGGATGCACGGGCGCGCCCGCGCGGTTGAAATCGGCGGCCACGACGGCAGGATGCGCGCATGCCAACGAAGCCCGTTGCCGCCGTCGTCGGCGTCACCCTTGCCCTCCTGCTCCTCGCCGCAGGCTGCTCCAGCCATCCCCGTCACGTGACCTCGCAAGCCCCCGCCTATCCGCCCACCCGCAAGACCAACGTCGTGGACTCCTACTTCGGCGTCGCCGTTCCCGACCCCTACCGTTGGCTGGAGGACGACAACGCGCCGGAAACCAAGGATTGGGTCCAGGCCCAGAACGCCGTCACGTTCGGCTACCTCAACGCCCTGCCCGGGCGCGATGCCATCAAGCGGCGCATGACCCGGCTCATCAACTACGAGCGCTTCGGCCTCCCCTACAAGCGCGGCCCCCGGTACTTCTTCCCCCGCAACAACGGCCTCCAGAACCAGGACGTCTGGTACACCACCGCCTCCCTCAACGCCGAACCCGTCCTCCTCATCGACCCCAACACCCTCTCGCCCGACGGCACCGTCTCCATCTCGGCGCCGGTGCCGTCCGAGGATGGCGCCCTCGCCGCCTATCAACTCTCGGCCAGCGGCAGCGACTGGAAGGAGATTCGCGTGCTCGACGTGGCCACCGGACGCGAGCTGCCCGACCGCGTCCAATGGGTCAAGTTCAGCGGCATTTCGTGGGCTCACGACGGTTCCGGCTTCTTCTACAGCCGCTACGACGCCCCCAAGGAATCCGAGAAGCTCACCCGCATGAACGAGTTCCAGAAGCTCTACTTCCACAAGGTGGGCACCCCCCAGTCCGCCGATGTCCTCGTCCATGAGCGCAAGGACCAGCCCAAGTGGGGCTTCTCCGGAACCGTCACCGACGACGGGCGTTACCTCGTCATCACGTCCACCGAGGGGACCGACCCCAGGAACCGGGTGTTCTACAAGGACCTCAAGGATCCCGGCGCCAGCGTCGTCGGGCTCCTGGAGGCCTTCGACGCCAGCTACGACCTCATCGGCAACGACGGGCCCGAGTTTTGGTTCAAGACGGACCTCGACGCGCCGCGCGGGCGCATCATCGCCATCGACGTGCGCAACCCCGGCCGCGGCGCATGGCGGACGATCGTGCCGCAAGGCGACGCCACCCTCACGGGCGCGGCCATCGTGGGCGGGCGGTTGCTCGTCGAGCACCTCAAGGACGCCCGCAGCGTCGTCCACCAACACAAGCTGGACGGCGCCCTCGAACGCGAGATCCCCCTCCCAGGCATCGGCTCGGCCAGCGGCTTCGGCGGACGGCGCGAGGACAAGGAAACGTTCTTCAGCTTCACCGGCTTCACCGTCCCGGGCCGCATCTATCGCTACGACGTCGCCTCCGGCACCATCGACCTCTGGCGCGAGCCCAAGGTCGAGTTCAACCCCGACGACTACGAGACACGCCAGGTCTGGGTCACCAGCAAGGACGGCACCCGGCTGCCCATGTTCGTCACCCATCGCAAGGGCCTGAAGCTCGATGGCAACAACCCGACGCTCCTGTACGGGTACGGCGGGTTCAACATCTCCCTCACGCCCACCTTCAGCGTCGGCAACCTCGTCTGGATGGAGATGGGCGGCGTCTATGCCGTCCCCAACCTCCGGGGCGGCGGCGAGTACGGCGAGGACTGGCACCAGGCCGGCACCAAGCTCCGCAAGCAAAACGTCTTCGACGACTTCATCGCCTCCGCCGAGTGGCTCGTGCGCAACGGCTACACCACCCCGCGCAAGCTCGCCATCCAGGGCGGCTCCAACGGCGGCCTCCTCGTGGGCGCCTGCATGACCCAACGCCCCGACCTCTTCGGCGCCTGCCTCCCCGCCGTGGGCGTCCTCGACATGCTCCGGTTCCACAAGTTCACCATCGGTTGGGCCTGGCGCAGCGACTACGGCTCCAGCGAGGACGAGCCCGAGTTCAAGGCCCTCCTCGCCTACTCGCCCTACCACAACCTCCGCCCCGGGACCGCCTACCCTCCCACCCTCGTCACCACGGCCGACCACGACGACCGCGTCGTGCCCGCCCACAGCTTCAAGTTCGCCGCGCGCCTCCAGGAAACCCACGCCGGCCCCGCCCCCGTGCTCATCCGCATCGAAACCAAGGCCGGTCACGGCGCGGGCAAGCCCACGGCCAAGATCATCGAGGAACGCAGCGACCAACTCGCCTTCCTCGCACGCCACCTCGGAGCCAAGACACCCTGAAAACCCATCCCCCCATCAAGCTGTCCGCAGGACCCGGCAAGGGCTTCTGGGAAATCCCCGTCCTCGCCGAGGACGCCCACCTCCTCGCCCTCGAAAAGCCCGCCGGCCTGCTCGTCTCGCCCGACCGCTACGACCGCGAGCGCCCCAACCTGATGCGGTTGCTCCACGAGGGCATCGCCGCCAGCAAGCCCTGGGCCCGCGACCGCGGCATCACCTACCTCGCCAACGCCCACCGCCTGGACCTCGAAACCTCCGGCGTCCTCCTCCTCGCCAAGGACCGCCCCACGCTGGTCCGGCTGGCCGACATGTTCGGCAGCTCCGTCCCAAGGAAGACCTACATCGCCCTCGTCACCGGCTCCCCAAAGCCCGAGTTCGAGGTGGACGTGAAGCTGCGCCCGGACCATCGCGACCCGTCCCGCATGCGCTGGGCTAACGACGGCAAGAAGTCCCTCACGCGCTTCGTCGTCCGCGAGGACTTCGGTGGCCTCGCCCTCGTCGAGTGCCATCCCGAGACCGGACGCACCCACCAAATCCGCGTCCACTTGCTTGCCGCCGGGCATCCCATCGTGGCCGACCCCCTCTACGGCAGCGGCCAACGACTCTTCCTCAGCCGGCTGAAGCGCGACTACCGCCCGAAGCGCGACGAGGAGGAGCGAACGTTGACGCCGCGCATGGCGCTGCACGCGTGGAAACTGGAGCTGCCCCACCCCGTCACGGGTGAACCCTTCGTCGCCGAGGCCCCGTGGCCCCGGGACATCGAGGTCGCGCTCAAACTCCTCCGGCGCCATGCCGGCGGCGGCTGACAAGTGGAAGCGGCTGGAAGCCGCTTGCGCTTGCCCAGCATGACCCGCGGCAGGATGCCGCTGCCACTCTGCCCCCGGCGCACGAAGGCACGACATCCGTGCCGCCGCTGCATGCGGGAGGCTGGACTCCATCCTTGCGCGACGTTCCGATGGGCTTGCTTCACGTTCCGATGCGCCTGCGCCACGTTCCGATGCGCCTGCGCCACGTTCCGATGCGCCTGCTTCACGTTCCGATGCGCCTGCTTCACGTTCCGATACGCCTGCTTCACGTTCCGATGCGCCTGCTCCACGTTCCGATGCGCCTGCTCCACGTTCCGATGGGCCTGCTTCACGTTCCGATGGGCTTGCGCCACGTTCCGATGGGCTTGCTTCACGTTCCGATGCGCCTGCGCGACGTTCCGCGACGCCGGCACAGGATTGCTTCGTTGCGACCCGGGAACCGCCGTTGGAGTCCGCCCGGATGGTAGGCCGGGTGCCCTCACCCGGCGGTAACGTGGCAGAGCCGTCTTAGCCGGAACGATGCAGTTGGGAGGGAAGTGATTGCGCCGCAGATTCTTTCGCAAGACGAGGAGTGAGCGAGGCGCGGGCCAGTTCCAGGCCC
>CAIRNV010000362.1 GCA_903880005.1 uncultured Verrucomicrobiota bacterium
GAGGTTCGGGATGGCACGTTCGAGGCGAACGTGGCGGGACTTGCGTCGGTGAAGGCCGCGGCGGTTCGGGTGCAGTACAACAACGCGGGCGGGACGGTCTCGGCGGGCGAGACGCTGACGGTGGGCGGGACGAGCTACTCGTTCGCGGACGCGATTGCGGCCAACACGGTGCTTTTCGAAGCTCAGGGGTTGTCGGCGGAGGTGGGCGGGTTCGTGAGCCTCACGGGCGACTTCGGGTTCCGGAAGGTGGGCCAGGAATTGGTGGCGGTGGCGACGGGCGTGAACGTGGAACTTTCTGCCGCGCCGACGATGGGTGTCAGGATTACGGGCGCGCAGCTTGGGTTGGTCTGCGGCGCTGGAGGCACGGCCCTCGAGGTGAAGGATGGATCGTTACAACTAGCGCTTGGGGAGGTTGCGGGAGCCAAGGCCGAGTCGTTCCGTGTGAGGTACGCCGGATCTGGGGCGAGGATTGATGCAGGAACCCGTCTCGAGGTTGGGGGGAGAGCCTACGCATTCGACGAGGCGATTATTGGCCCGCTGGCATCGGTTGAGGTGCTTGGCCTTGAAGCGTGGGTGGGCACCTTTGTCCAGGTCCGGGGAGATTTTGCCATACGGCGACACGAGGGTGAGTTGGTGCTGTCGGACGGATCGCGGGTGGCAGGCAAGGTCCTGACAATGGGCGGAACCGGCATCAGCGCCTTCTTCGGCTTCAACGGTGGAACCACGGACGCGGTAGGTTTGCAGCTTGGGACGATGATCGTTGGGATAGCCCTCCTTGCGGAGGAGGGAACGGGTGGTCGGGCGTGGACGACCCTGCAGGCCGAGGTCGGCGAGGCGGTGGTGGTTGGCGTGAGCGGGTTAACCCTCGATGTGCGAAGCCTTGGACTTGAATACAACAAGGCCGCTTCGGACGGCTCGGTCGTTGACTATGACGGGGCGACGATCCTCGAGATCCCGACGGGCGTTGGGACGACGATTCGACCGGGGATGCCCGGCGAGGCTGGTGAGATGACTCGTGCGGTCGGTGAGCTTGAGATCGACGTGTTTGGCTTTGTGAGGCTTTCGGGAGAGTTCGGCATTGAGCGACGAGCCCGGGATGTGGTTTTGGCCGACGGGACGACGGTGGCCACGGACATGTTGCTGCTAGGGGGAGGGGGCATGTCGGCATTCGTTGGCGCCAACGGAGGATCGCCCGGTGCGATGGGGCTCACCCTTGAGGGGGTGGACGTTGGGGTAGCGATGGCGATTGAGCGAAGCGCTGCGTCGGGCCAAGCAGCGAGGCGATGGACGAGCGTGCAGGGGTCCGTCGGCGTCGTGGAATTGGTCGGCGTGAGCGACGTGAATTTGGTCGGGAGGGGTTTTGCGATTGAGGTGAACCGGGCTTCGACGGACGGCCTGGTGATTGACTATGCGGCAGGAAGGACGTCGCTACGCGTGGCGACGGGCGTGACGACGGGCATCGACCTTGCGATGGCTGGCGGGGAAGGGGATCTCTTGCGGCTGCGTGGGCGTGGCGCGTTGGGGATTGCGGGAGTGGTTGCCGGGCAGGCGGCCGTTTCAGTCACGCGGCGCACGGTTGAGGGTGTTGCCGATCCCGATTCCACCCATGGCGGCCTGATGCGGGGCACGATGCTCATGCTTGCGGTGAGTGAGGCGCGCCTGTTTGTCGGCACCGGTGCATC
>CAIRNV010000363.1 GCA_903880005.1 uncultured Verrucomicrobiota bacterium
CCCGCGCCTCGCTCACTCCTCGGCTTGCGCAAGCATCTGCTTCGCAATCACTTCCCTCCCAACTGAATCGTCCCGGCTAAGCCGTAACGATTCAGTTGGATCAGTCGTGCTTGCTCGATCTGCTTGCGCAAATCCTTCGTCGTTCGCTCGTTACGGGCCTGGAACTGGCCCGCGCCTCGCTCACTCCTCGGCTTGCGCAAGCATCTGCTTCGCAATTACTTCCCTCCCAACTGAATCGTCCCGGCTAAGTCTGGAGCGCGACGGCGAAGTCGGGCAGGGTGGCGACGCATGATCCGCGAGGTGGCCAAGTGGGGTTCGTTCGTGAAGTTCAGCCACACGGTGTTCGCGTTGCCGTTTGCGCTGGCCTCGATGGCAGTGGCGGCGCGGGCGAGCCGGGGCTGGCCGGGGTGGCGCACGTTGGGGTTGGTGTTGGTCGCCATGGTGGGGGCTCGGACGTGCGCGATGGCGTTCAACCGGATCGTTGACCGGAGGTTTGACGCGCGGAACCCGCGTACGGCGGGACGGCACCTGCCGCAGGGTTTGGTGAGCCTAGCCGGGGCGGTGGGATTGTGCGCGGGCAGCGGCGGGCTGCTGGTGTTGGCGTCGTGGGCGCTGAATCCCTTGTGCCTGGCGTTGTCGCCGGTCGCGTTGTTCCTGGTGTGCTTCTACTCGCTGACGAAGAGGTTCACGGACTTCACGCACCTATGGCTGGGGCTGGCGTTGGCGGCGGCTCCCGTCGGGGCATGGCTCGCGGTCAAGGGCACGGTGGAGTTCCTGCCGCGCGTGGACGGGCGCCTGGACGTGGGGCAGGGCGCCTTGGTGCCCCTCGTGCTGGGCTTGGCCGTCGTGCTGTGGCTGGTGGGGCTCGACATCATCTACGCGACGCAGGACTACGAGTTCGACCGGCGCGAGGGGCTGCATTCGCTGGTCGTACGCTGGGGGCCCCGCAACGCCCTCAGCGTGGCGTTCCTGTCCCACCTCTTCATGTGGGCCGTCCTGGTTGTCTTCGGTGGCCTGTGCCGTTTCCGGCTCACCTACTGGATCGGCATGGTCCTCATCCTGGCCCTCTTGCTCATGGAACACCTCATCGCGCGCCGTCGGGACGCGGTGTCCATCAACGTGGCCTTCTTCAAGCTCAACGGCGTGCTGTCGGTGACGTTCATGGTCGTGACGATCCTGGAGATTTCGTTCCCGTGGTTCCGGCTGCGTTGGGCGGACGGTTGGTGGTGAGCGTCGATGGGCTGCGACGCGAGCCCGGCGTGACCCGCCCCTTGCCTTCCGCGCCATTCCACCCAAAAGGTTCATCGTGAACGCGGCGATTGCCTTTCTCCTCGCTCTGGCCGGGACGGCCATGATCCACGCATCTGCGCAGGGGGTGGACTGGCCCATGTTTCGGGGTAACCCGGCCCTGACGGGCATCTCTGAAGCCAAGGTTCCCCTGCCCCTGCGGCTTCAATGGACGTTCAAGACGGGCGGCCCGGTGTCGTCGTCGCCGGCCGTCGTGGGCTCCAACGTGTACGTGGGCTCGGCGTCATCGAATGTCTTCTGCCTTGGGCTTGCGGACGGCGCGCGGCGCTGGAGCACCGCCGTCAGCGGCCCAGTGGAGGCGTCGCCGCTCGTCCTCGACGGCCGCCTCTACATCGGCGACGTCAACACCAACTTCTACTGCCTCGACGCGGCGACCGGGAAGGTTCTGTGGACGGTGGGCTTCGAGGAGAAGGTCAAGTCGAGCGCCTCGTGGTACGAGCCGCCGGGCACTGGCAAGAAGGCCATCCTCGTGGGTTCCTACGACTTCAAGCTCTACTCCATCGACGCCCTGACAGGTCGAACCAACTGGGCCTACGAGACCGGCAACTACATCAATGGATCGCCGGCCGTCTCCGAGGGCCTCACGGCTTTCGGGGGCTGCGATGCGTTCGTTCACGTCCTGCAACTCGCCACGGGATCCAAGGCCCGCGAGATCGAGGCCGGCGCGCCCATCATCGGGTCCGCCGCCATCGCCAAGGGCCGTGCCTACCTCGGCCATTACGAGAACGAGTTCCTCTGCGTGGACCTCCAGCAAGGCAAGGTCGTCTGGCGTTACCGCGACCGCGCCTTCCCCTACGCCACGTCCCCCGCCGTCACCGACGACCGGGTCCTCTTCGGGGGCCGCGACAAGCGCCTCCATTGTGTCGAGCGCGAGACCGGCAAGTCCGTCTGGACCTTCCAAACCCGCGGCAAGGTCGAAAGCTCGCCCGTCGTCGCCGATGGCAAGGTGTTCTTCGGATCCGACGACGGCCGCCTCTACGCCGTGTCGCTCGCAGCAGGCGCCGAGGCGTGGCAATTCGAGATCGGCCAACCCATCCAAAGCTCCCCCGCCATCGTCCCTGGCCACGTGCTCGTGGGTTCCGAGGACGGCTCCTTGTACTGCTTCGGGCCGGGCAAGCCGTGAGGCGGGATCGAGCCTTGGGCCCCGTATCCGTCGATGCCGCAGGCTTTTCCTAGGCCGGGACGATGCAGTTGGGAGGGAAGTGATTGCTCGATCTGCTTCCGCAAATCCTTCGTCGCTCGCCCGCTGCGGGCCTCGGGCGGGACCGCTTCGCTCCCAACTGTATGCCGTGCGATGGACCGTCACGGACGCCGGACGCGGGGCACGGCCATGGTGGGCGGGGATGCTCCATGCACCTCGATGTCTCGGAGTGCCTCGACCACGGCGGCGGCCATGTCCAGCGGCAGCCCGTGCCGTTGATGGAACCGGCGGACGAAAAAGTCCCCGACGGTCGCGCATGCGTGGTCGCGAACCTCCAGGCATCGCTGCATCTCCGCGATGTCCGCCGGCAGGATGGGCTGTCCCTCTGGCACCGCATCGTTCGCCTGCGAGGCCATGAAGTCACCAAAGACGCTCTTGAACGAGCACAGGCGGAAGGCATCGATGAGAAGGTCACCTCCGAGCGTAACGGGCACGCCCAGGGCCACGACGACGTCATGCACTTGGCGTAGTTCCGGGTTGATCAACGACCGCCTCACGTGCGCTTCGAGTGAATCCGTCACCCAAAACACGCCGGGCAGCGCCTCGCGGACAAACTCCTCCGGAACGCCCATCCCCACGGCACGGGCCACGATCTCCTCGTCGCCGGACTCGGGATCCATGGCGATGGCGTCATGAAGGCCCAGGGCCTGCGCGAAGTTCTGGATCGCATCCCGGGCAACGACATGACTTGGCGGCCAATCCTTGACGGCGTCATAAAGGGTCATGGGCCCAAAGGACGGCCCCGTTGCATGGGTCGGGCCGGCGTGCCCGACGACCGCCGGGGCGGCTCCGGATGGCTGCATGGGGACCTCGGGCATGCCCGGGATGAAATGAGACCTCGCGGCCGGAACGTTACCCGCCGGGGTGGCCTCGCGGGCTTGGCGCCGCACGTTGCACCGCCAGGCCAGACCAAGGAGGACAACGACGACGGCGCCGGCCGGAACCAACGACTGAGTTCTCATGGCATGCAATCTGAACCTCACGACGGAGTTGGGTGGGTTGTGCTGGCTGGATCTTCTTTCGCAGGCGCTTCTTCCTTCGCTCGTTGCGCCGCGCCGACGGGGTGCCTGCAGGACGCCTCGCTCACTTCTCGTCTTGCAGAAGAATCGGCTGCCCCGTCACGTGCCTCCAAAACGGATCGTCTTGGCTAGAAATTCGGGGCACCCGCTCCATCGATGGCCACGGGCGACACGGCGGGCAGAGCGCCTGATCGCCTCGGGTCGGGAAGCACGTTGACGCCCTCCGTGCGCGTGTCCGGCTTGTCACGCAGAAACTTGGGTTCGTCGTAAAGAAAGTTCCCGGCCTTGTCCCACTCAAAACAGACAAGGCCCGAGGCTGGAATGGAGACGGCACGAATGATGTTCTCGGTCTTGGCCGCCACCGGCTCA
This sequence comes from uncultured Verrucomicrobiota bacterium, assembly GCA_903880005.1. Taxonomy (GTDB): domain Bacteria; phylum Verrucomicrobiota; class Verrucomicrobiia; order Limisphaerales; family UBA9464; genus UBA6176. Next base: position 3,898 of record CAIRNV010000363.1, read on the forward strand.
CAGCCCGCCTGCCGAAGGGTTCGTCCCACCAAGACCTTGGTTGACCAAGGTCCCGTGTTGGCTTCGGTCGCCCCAGTCAGGGTGCAATAGGATCCGAGCTTGAAGCTCATGGAAAACTGACGGTACGTCGGCATGGGATCTGTGGGCCGACCACCACTTGGGCTGCAATGCCACAGGCGCCTTTCAAGCCCGCTCCAAACAAACGGGCCGGGGGTGACCGTGACCGTTGCCTGGCCCAAGACAGGGACCCTTCGGGTACGCGTCTCGTAGATGTATTGGATCTTCGTACCGGGTTGGATGGCCATGTATGAGGCCAATCGCTGCTTCCATTGGGTTTCTTCGCCGGTGCCCTTCTCGAACTCGGCATGGCGAGCCCTTGTCTCAACCAGGCTGATGTAGGGGATGACGGTAGGACCGGCCCAGTACGCCTTCGCTGCGTCCACGCCCTCCGCCAGCGTCCATTGGATGATCGAACTCACGGCGGCGTCGCGACCGACGGCAATGATTGCCGGCAAGACTGGATTGGCCGGCACGGAGTCGGCGAGCGCGAGGAGGGCCAAGATGATGCATGGAGTCCTTGTATTCATTGGCGATCCCTAGATCCGCAGAGCATGGCCTCGCAAGCCCCGGCCAGCTTCACCGTCGTGGTTCCAAGGCGAGGCGCGAGCGAGGAGCCTATTGGCCAACCATGGACATCGGATCCCAAAGGTCCCTGGTGCCAAGGCTCTGTGACGCAAGGCCGGGGACCGACCGGCAAATCGATGCGGGGGTGCAAGCCTTGTTCGGGCTCGGCCCGGACGAGGTCGCGACGGTGGAACGGGCCGCCGGTCCTTGATCCCGCTGCTTCGCCGCCACTTTGCCGCTGGCCAGTGGCCGGCCGGGACGGCCAACCTTGTACTCATCCATGTCCTCCCATGGCACCTTCGAGCACTTCGAGAGCGAGCTGACGCGCCTGGTCGCGCACTTCCATCGCCACCTCGCCGACTTCAAGGGGCCGAACTACGACGAGGCCAACGTCCGCAAGGACTTCCTCGACCCCTTCTTCCGCGCCCTGGGCTGGGACATGGACAACCGCGCCGGGCTCATCCCAAGGGATCGCGAGGTCGAGATCGAGAGCCGTACGACCTCCTTCGGCGGAAGCCATCGCCGCGCCGACTACCTCTTCCGCGCCGGGGGCGTCGAACGCTTCGTCTGCGAGGCCAAGAAGCCCTCCGTTGAACTCGACTTCCGCCACGCCTTCCAGGCCAAGCGCTACGCATGGAACAAGGGCGTGGCCATCGCCGTCCTCACCGACTTCGAGCACCTCAAGATCTACGTGGTCGGCGGTCGCCCGAGCCTCGACCAGCCCGAGGCCGGCCTTTGGAAGGAATGGGGGTTCCAGTCGTTCCCGGGCGCGGCTCGCGAGCTGTGGGACGTGCTCTCTCGTCCGGCGGTGGCAGGCGGCCAGCTCGAACGCATGCTGGAGACGCTCCCCAAGAAGGCGTCCGGCAAGGGCCGCGGCGGCAAGGGCTGGGTCCTCCGCCCGGATCGCACCCGCGCGCTGGACGCCGACTTCCTCGACTTCCTGGACGAGGCCCGGCGCGGGCTGGCGTCGGACCTGTACCGGTTGAACGAGCGCGAGGACCTGCGCGAGGGGACGCGCCTGCACGAGGCGGTCCACCGCATCCTGGACCGCCTGTTGTTCCTTCGGATCTGCGAGGACCGGGACATCGACACGGGGACGCGGTTGGACTCGATCCTCGGGACATGGCGTCGGAACCGCGGGATGGACGACGACGTGCCGGGCCGGGCGCGGCAGCAGGTCATGATGGACGAGCCGCCCGGGCCGGGCGCGGGCGCCAGCCGGGCGGGCGCGACGGAGGGCACGTTGTGGCGGGCGGTGTCGGCGCACTTCCGGGCCCTGGACCAGCGGCCGCCATCGCACGTTCCGTTCTTCAACGGGAACCTGTTCAAGGAGCACTTCAGCGAGGAGTTGGTGGTGGGGGACCGCTGGCTGGCGGGTTTTATTGCGGACGTGAGCGACGAGGAGTCGCCGTACCTGTTCGACGTGATCCCGGTGGAGATGCTGGGGACGATCTACGAGCGGTTCCTTGGGAAGGTGGTGAGGCCGCACG